>JAFXQD010000073.1 GCA_017527365.1 Oscillibacter sp. | reverse complement strand
CGACCGCTTCATAGGCTGGCATACGGAAGAGAATTTTTGGGCGTGCCTGTCCGCCTTGGCGGCGGGAGACCCGGCGCCCAAAGTCCTGCCCGTGCGCTACTGGGCGGAAAGCGGCGTCCGGGACGCGGACGCGTCAAACTATGCGGACTTGCTGGACAAAGACGCGAAACTTCTGCTTGACGGCGACGCGCCCGTATTATACGCGCTCTACGAACGCGCCGAACCGTTTGCCGTCGCCGTGGAGAACCGCCGTTTTGACAAAGAGCGGATGAACGCGGCGTTGCGGGCGCTGTTGGCGGTCGAGGCCCCGCAAAACCCCGCCCTGCAAGGCATTGCGCCCGACGGCGATTTGACGCAAAACGAAACGCTCCAAAGGCTGTTGCAAGGCGGCTATGAAGGCGTTACGCTTCACCCCGACGACTGGGACGACAACACGCACCGACTTATGCGGGAAGCGTTTCAAGGCGAGCTCATTTCCTTACAGTCCATAGACGTTGACCCCGTAGCCCCGACGTATGCCCCGGCTTCCGAGCCGAGCCCGTTCCTTCCGGACGCGCAAGCGTCCGGCGTCGGCAAGGCGGCGTATTGCGCCCGCTTTGACGCCGAAGGCGCGTTCCTGCAATTCGTCGCCGTCTCGCAGGACGCGTTCGGGACAATCCCCGTGGAGACCGACCGCCCCTCCGTTTATGTCGCGCTGTATCCGGACGAGCCAATCACGCTATCGGTAGGGCTGGTTTTCCGCCTCTGGGACGACCCTTACACATGGATAGACATGGGAATCTATGGCTCCCCGGAGGAGTTGCGGGAATCGCAAGATTTTCAAGACTTCCAAGAGTGCATGTGGTGGGAGGAAGTCGAATGGCGCGCCGTAATCAACATCAGCGCCCAAGCGGGGACGACGCTCCGGCAAAACGTCGCCGAATGGCATTTTGACGGATTCGCGCTCAACGAAACGGAGTCGATCCTTGACGCCGTCATCCGTCCGGGCGTGACGGACGCCCTTGTTTTATATTACGACTACGACGACGCCGAAACAGGAGGCTGAGAATGGTGGTAAGCCTGAGAGAAAAATTGGCAAATCGGCGGGGCATGAGCGGCGTTTTTTCGATAATCGTCTTTATGATTTTGACCTTGTTCTGCCTCTTAATAACGGACGCCTCCGTAAACGCCCTGCAAAGTTCCGTATTGTTGCGGAACGTCGAAAAGGCGCACTCGGCGGCGCATTCCGCCGCCCGCTTTATCCAAAGTTCCCTGAAAGACGCGTCCGACATGACCTTTTCGACCGATTTCCAAAAATGGAAAAGCGAATCCGGGGATGAAATCGTCAACAAAATCCTGCTTCCCGCCCTGAATAATAATGGCGATTCCCCTTTGCAGTTCATATGGGGCGTGGAGGGCGACCAAGCGGAGGCCGTTTGCCCGGACGTGCGCCTGCTTGTTAGCGCGGAGTATCGCACGGGCGAAGAACTCGCGGCGGTCGCGGACAACGCGTCCCTTTGCAAGCCGACGATTACGGTAAGAATTTCCCATCAGGATTACAAAATGACCCTGCGCATCACAGCCTGCGACGTGCGGAGGAACGAAAGCGGCTATGCCGTGACATTCGCCGACAGTCAAGGAGATTTGCGCGTTAAGGCAAGTCTGGGCGCGTCGTGAGCGCGGGGCGGAGAGAGGGGGCGCGTTTGTGAAAAACCGAAGGGCTTGCGCGGGCGAAACGCTTGGGGAAACGCTGTGCGCCATGCTGGTTATGGCTTTGGGAATGCTGATGTTGTCGGGCGCGGTTCTCGTCTCCGCCCGCCTCAATTATAGGGCGGAGCGGCTGTTGAATCCCTCTGTAACGCCCGACGAGGAGCCGAACAGTTCGTTTGCTTTTGTCCGCTTACGGGACGCGGACAACCGCGAACTTGCGAAAATTCCCGTCCGGATGACGGAATACAACGGGGATTTTTATTATGAGCCCCAAAATTGACCGCGTTTCGCGGCGGACTGGCGGCTTTTCCTATGCGGAAGCGTTGCTGGCAACGCTGATTTTCGCGCTCTGCGCGGAGCTCGTTTGCAGCGCCATGGTTTTTGGCGTCCGGCATGTGCGGGAACGGACGAAACGCGCCCACGCCGTCATTCTGCTCGACACGCTCCGCGCCGCCGTCCGGAACGATTTGGAGTACGCCAAAGCGTATTATCACGACAACTCCTTTGTGTGCGAGGTCAGGGGGAGTTTGGGGCGGGTAAGGTACGATACGGAAGACGGGCGGCTTGTCCGGAAAATCCGGACGGACGAAGGAGTGGAGATTCCAGACCCCGTAGTCGCGCCGGAGAGCTATTCGGGATACGGCGAAATCGGCGGCGAACTGCGCGTGGCGTTGGAAATTGAGCTTGAGCCGAAGCCTGTTAAGGATAAGGATAAAGTTAAATTCTTTCGCGTGTTCATTACCCTTTGCGACGGCTTGGAGGGCGAAAACATCCTGACGCAGACAAATTTCGTCGTAATTCCCGTCACGCCGATTCCGTATAAGGACGAGGGATAACAAAAGCCGTGCTGGGCGCGTTTTTTGCCCCGCACGGCTTTTATATGTGGAAAAGCGGCGGCGCGTATGGTATACTTTGGGCATTCGCGGGGCGCCGCACGGAAAAGAGGGCTGTTTATGGACAAGCATTTTGTGATTTTCGACTTTGACGGCACGCTGGTCGATTCCATGCCGTACTGGCAGGGGGAAGAGCGGAGTTTCCTTATGGAGCGGGGCGTGACCGACCCGGAAGAGCTGGACGCCGTGATGGAGCGCATAAAGCCGCTGGGCATTACGGAGGCGGCGGAAATCATGGTCGAGCGCTTCGGCTTGCCAGACAAGCCGGAGGAAGTCGCCGCGAATTTCGTCGCGGCGATGAGCGTCCGTTACCGGGAGAGCATTCCCCTGAAGGACGGGGCGCGGGAGTATCTGGAAGCGTTAAAGCAAGCCGGGGCACGGATGGCGGTCGCGTCGGGGACGGGCGCGGATTTGATGGAAGCCTGTCTGCGCCGGCTGGGAATACGGGGCTATTTTGAGTTCGTGCTGTCCTGTCTGGACGTGGGCGCGGGAAAAGACCGCCCCGACATTTATCTGGAAGCGGCGCGGCGTTTTGGCGCGGCGCCGGGGGAAATCGCCGTCTACGAAGATTCTGCCGTCGCCATGCGCACGGCCAAGGGCGCGGGCTTCTACGGCGCGGGCTTCTACGACGCCACCGCTGCCAACCATTGGGAGGAATTGCAAGCCCTCGCCGACGAAACCCTTCCCGACTGGCGGGCGGCGCGTCTCTGATTCCGCCCTTGCGCTTTCCGGCGCAATCGTATATAATGTGCCCCGAAAGGCAAGCAAACCGCGACAGGAAGCGAGGAAATTTATGATACAGTTTCAGACTGACAAGGGCGCCGTGTTCATCAGCGGCGCGGTGTTCACCAATATCACGGGCTACGCCGCCACCAACTGTTTCGGCGTCAAGGGAATGGCCGTCCGCTCCATGACCGACGGGCTTGTGCACCTGCTCCGCCGGGAGGCCATGGGCAAGGGCGTGCATATCACGTGGCTGGAGGGGAACGCCGTCTCGATTGAGCTTCACATCGTGGTGGAAAACGGCGTCAACATCCCGGCGGTGTGCCGCTCCATCATGAACGAAGTGCAGTACGTGGTGACGAAAAACACGGGCGTGGAAGTCAAAACCGTGGACGTGTGCGTGGATTCCATGACGCTGTGAGGGAGGAACACCGGGAGATGATTCAACTAATTACGGGCGCGCTGTTCAAAGAAATGATTCTCCACGCCGCCGCCGCCATCGGCGCGAAAACGAAGGAAATCAACGATTTGAACGTCTTTCCGGTTCCGGACGGCGATACCGGAACCAATATGAGCATGACCATCGCCGCCGCCGTCAACGAGCTGACCGGAAAGGCGCCGACGCGCCTTGACGAGGCGGCTTCCGTCACGGCGTCGGCGCTGTTGCGCGGGGCGCGGGGCAACTCCGGCGTGATACTCTCGCTGTTGTTCCGGGGGCTCTCGCGGGGGCTGAAAGGCTTGGAGAGCGCCGACAGCGCCGCGTTCGCCGCCGCCATGCAGGAGGGCGTGTCGGCGGCTTACAAGGCCGTCATGAAGCCCGCCGAGGGCACGATTCTGACGGTCTCGCGCCTGACGGCAAAGACGGCGGTCGATTTTGCGCAAGCCGGGGACGCCGCTCCGGAGGCTATGCTCGCCGCCGCGCTCAAAACAGGCTGCGAGGCCTTAGCCCAAACCACGGAAATGAACCCCGTATTGAAAAAAGCGGGGGTCGTGGACGCGGGAGGAAAGGGCTATCTGCTGATTCTGGAAGGAATGCTCGCCGCCCTGCGCGGGGAGGCGCTCCCGGAAGCCGGAGCCCCCGCCGCCAATCAGGGCGCCGATTTCGCCGCCCTGACCGACGAGGACATCACGTTTACGTTCGACACGGTGTTCATCGTGCGCAAAAAGCCCGGAACCTCCATTGAAGCCTTCCGCGCCTATCTGAGCAGTATCGGCGACAGCCTTGTCATCGGGGAGGACGACGAGGCTTTCAAAGTCCACGTGCACACGGACGCGCCCGGCTCCGCGCTCAACGAGGCGCAGAAGTACGGCACACTCGAACTCGCCAAGATTGAAAACATGCGCCTGCAATACGAGGACATGTCGGAGGGGCGCAAGCCGCGTTCTACGGACGATTTGGACGCCGTGGAAGCGGAATTGGAGTCCATGGAGTACGGCGCCGCGCCCAAAGACGACGCCCCGCCCAAAAAGTACGGCTTTCTGGCAGTGTGTGCCGGGGACGGCTTGGCCGCGATTTTCCGCGATTTGGGCGCGGACGCGGTCGTCTCCGGCGGGCAGACCATGAACCCGTCCACCGAGAGCATTTCCGCCGCCGTGGAACGCGTCAACGCCGAAACCGTGTTCATATTGCCCAACAACGGCAATATTATCATGGCGGCGCAACAGTGCGCGAGGCTGACGGAAAAGAAAATCGTCGTCATTCCGACAAAAACCATCCCGCAGGGAATCACGGCTTTGATGAACGTCAATTTTGACGCCGAGAGCGCGGAGGAAATCGCCGAGGCCATGACAAGCTGTCTGGGAAGCGTGCGCACGGCGCAAATCACCTACGCCGCCCGCGATTCCGATTACGACGGCTTCGACATCCGCGCCGGGGATTATCTGGCTCTGGACGAGGGCAAGCTGTTCGGCACGGACAGCTCCATAGAATCCCTGATAGCGCGCATCGCCGACGCGGGCGCCAAGCTCAACGCGTCGTTCGTGTCGCTCTACTACGGCGAGGACGTGAAGGAGGCGGACGCGCAGAAGGCGGCGAAAGCGTTCGCGGAAGCCTGCCCCGACGCGGAAATCGCCGTCCTCTCCGGCGGCCAGCCCGTCTACTACTATATCATTTCCATCGAGTGACGAAAAACGGGACTGCCTCATGAGGGGCAGTCCCGCAGTTATCGCGCAAAGTTATTCCATATCCAACGCCTTCAATTCCTGATAGAAATTCGGCAGAATCTCAAAAGAATGGAACAAATAATACTCCAGTTGGTATTTTCATAGTCATGCACCAAACGATGACGCAAACCGGAGATTTTATGCCATGGAATTTCGGAATGCGCTTCTTTGAAAGCGTTCGACAAACAGTACACATGCTCGCCGATATTATACAGCGGCGTTGTGATAGCCCAGCGGACAGGCTCTTTTTCCAATACGATTTCCGCCGTAATCTGTTCGCTTTGAAGATATGACAGGAGTTTTCCTGTCAGGGAACGGATTTTTTCTATCCGCTGGCTGTCCGTATATTTCATTCTATCCGCACTCCCTCCCGGAAAATTGTCCGGTAGAACTCCGTATCGGCGTTGATTTCCCGCTGTTCGTAAACGTCAACGTCCTTTCCGAGAATTTGATAAATGTCCTCCGCCATGCTGAAAATATCCGTGGGCTGAAACTTCTTTCCGCCTATAATCATAATGTCAATATCAGACCGACATTCCGCTTCTCCTCTGGCGTAAGAGCCGAACAGAATCGCGCACTCCGCATGGTACTTTTTCAAGAGGGGGCGCACGCAAGAGCGTATTTCTTCTTTTGAATAAACGCCGTCCGACATAGCCGCGCCTCCGATAAAAAACAGTTCCCGGCAGGGACAACCTGTCGGGAACTATGCGAGTGGTCCGAGTGGCGGGATTTGAACCCACGGCCTCTTGGTCCCGAACCAAGCGCGCTACCAACTGCGCTACACCCGGTTACGACGCTTTCCCTATTATACGGAAATTTTCCGGATTGTCAAGGCTTAATTTGAAAAATTCGCGGAAAAATCGGTTGACAGCGCGAAACGGTTTCTGGTATATTGGAACAGGAAACAAGGCGGGCGCGGAACGGCGGCGCTTTGCGGCGGAATGCGCGTCGGCGCGGCTTTCGGCGGGACAGGGGGCGTTATGGAAGCGTTTGGGGCAATCGAAAAGGAATCGGCGGCGGGGCGAATCCGGGACGCCGCCGAGCACGGGACGCTCTCCCACGCGCTCTTATTGACCGGGCGCGGAGATTTGCCGTCGCTGGCGCGTTACGCCGCCGCCGCGCATGAGTGCGCGTCGCCGCGTGGGCGCCCCTGCGGGGCTTGCCCCGACTGCCGCAAGGCGTTGCGCGGCGTCCACCCGGACATTGTGACCGTCCGCGACGACGAGCACAAGTTCCTTTCGGCTGACGTTGTGCGGGCGGCGCGTTCCGACGCGTGGATACGCCCCAACGAGGGCGCCCGCAAGGTCTATATCTTCCCCGACTGCGCCCTGCTGACCGCGCAAGACCAGAACATTTTGCTCAAAGTCGTGGAGGAGGGGCCGCCCTACGCGGCGTTCGTGTTCTGCGCGGAAAACGCGTCCATGGCTCTGCGGACGCTCCGTTCCCGTTGCGTGGAATTGAAACTCCGTCTGGCGGAATCCGCGCCGCGAAACGTGGTCGCCGAACGCGGGGAGGAGTTGTGCCGACGCGCCGCCCATGGGCGCGGCGCCGTGGCGGAGATGTGCGCAAGGCTGGAAAGCGGCAAAAAGAAGCTGACCAGAGAGGATTTGCAGGAAATATTGTCATGGTGCCGGGAGGCGTTCGCCGCCGCGCTGTTCCTGCTCTACGGGCGGGAGGCTCCGGAAGAGTTCCGGACGCTTGCGCGTTATTTGGCGGAAAATCTCGACAAAACACAGATTGCCGCCGCGCTGGACGCGTTCGGGCGGTACCGCCGGGACTGCGACACGGCGGTTGGCGTCGGGCACGTGTTGGGCGCGCTCGCGGCGGAATTGGAGGGATTGCGTTGAGCGAAATTATCAGCGTCCGATTCCCGAACGGAAGCCGGAATTACGACTTTGACCCCGGCGGGCTTCGCGTCAGAATCGGGCAGGAAGTGATTGTGGAGACCACGCAGGGCGTGGAGTTCGCCGTTTGCACGAGGGGCAACCGCACCATTCAGGAGGGGGAGGACACGCGCCCGTTGAGCACGGTTCTGCGCCTCGCCACCGAGGAGGACAGGCGCATTTTGGCTTGGAACCGTGCGCGGGAAAGGGACGCGTTCCGTATCGGGGAGGAGCGTATCGCCGCGCACGGGCTGGAAATGAAATTAGTGCGCGTGTCGATTTCCTTTGAAGGCAACAAGCTGGTTTTCTTCTTTACGGCGGACGGGCGCGTCGATTTCCGGGCGCTTGTGCGCGATTTGGCGTCGGTATTCCACAGCCGCATTGAACTGCGTCAAATCGGCGTGCGCGACGAGGCGCGGATGGTCGGCGGCCTTGGAATCTGCGGGCGCCCGCTGTGCTGTTGCCAGTTCTTGACGAACTTCCTGCCCGTGTCCATTAAGATGGCGAAAACGCAGAACCTGAGCCTGAACCCGACGAAAATTTCCGGGGCTTGCGGGCGCCTGATGTGCTGTCTGAAATACGAGCAGTTCGCCTATGAGGAGGCGGCACGGCGGTTGCCGAAAGTCGAATCCTTCGTGCAGACCCCCGACGGCCCCGGAAACGTCAAGTCGGTGGATTTGCTGCGCGAGACGGTGCGGGTAAGCCTTGACAGCGACCCGGAGCATTTGAAGCCGTACCGCTGCGCGGAAATCCTGCTGTTGCGCAACGGCAAAGGCTCCCGGAACGGAATCAGCGTCCCCCCGCCGCCGCCGCGCTACGAGGCGGAGCGGCGCGACGAGGACGCCTTCGGCGCGGGCTGGCAGTCGGAGGAAGGCGGCTTCCGTCCGGAAGCGCCGGAGCTGCGCAACCGTCCGAACAAAAACCGCAAGCCGCCGACGGCGCCGCCGAACAAGTCCGCCAAACCCGGCGGCGACGGCGACGCGAAACGCCGTCGGAAACAGTGGTATAAGAACAATAAGAAAGGGCATCCGAACCGCTGACGCGGAAACGCCGGAAAACCGCCGATAGAATCAAGGAGGGGCGACATGGGGAAATTTACGGGGGTTTTGCTTGCCAGCGACTATGACAACACGCTTTTAAACACCGAGGCGGCGTTCCTGTCGGGCGCGCCCGCGCCGACCATCCCGCCGCGCAATCTGCAAGCCTTGGACTATTTCATGGGCAACGGCGGGATTTTCACAGTCTCCACGGGACGCGCCGTCCCGTCTATCGGGAAATTCGCGGCGGACATTCCCTGCAACGCGCCCTTCGTCGTGGCGAACGGCGCCGCGCTCTACGATTTCCGCGCCCATGCCTACGCGGACATGCTTCCCCTGCCCGACGGCGTTCCCGACCGCGCCGGGGAAATCCTGTCGTTGTTTCCGACCGCCGCGCTGGAGCTCTACGACACAAAGGACATTGTGCACGCCGTGCGCCCGAACAAGTACACCCGCCTGCACGAGCAAATCACGCGCTTCCCGGTGCGGGCGCACGCGGAGCTGTCGGAAGTCCCGCGCCCCGTCCTGAAGATGATGTTTGAGGACGACCACGAAATTTTAGAGCAAGTCGAAAAGGAAGTTCTCGCCCGGAATTGGGCGGAGGATTGCGAGGTATTTTTCACAGCCAAGACGCTGTTGGAAGTCACGGCGAAAGGCGCGACAAAGGGAAGCATGGTTCTGCGCCTCGCGGAACGCCTTGGAATCGCACGGGAAAACGTCTACTGTGCCGGGGACGAGGCCAACGACATTTCCATGCTCCAAGCGGCGGCAGAGGGGTTCGCGCCGTCGAACTGCGCGGAGCCCGTCCGCGAATGCGGCGCGACGATTGTCGGCTCCTGCTCCGACGGCGCAATCGCCGACATTATCGCCATTCTTGACCGCCGCTATTAGAAACTGTATTCAAAGGCATAGAAACCCCTCTCATTTTGCGAATCGCCTCTCCCTGTGGAAATTTTTCTGCCGGACATCGTTCGTTCTTCCGCAGTTCGAGCGGCGGTTCGCTTGTTTTGTCTCAAGAAGTTGGAAATCGGCGCTAAGAATAAGGATTCATACCGAAATTAAATGCACTTTTTAAACCCATGGATAATATAGTTCCATGAGTTATCATTATCTGGATATTGCATATCAATGCAGGCCATCTGATTGTCCGAAATTTTAATTCCGGTCGGATATGAGTT
>JAFXQD010000072.1 GCA_017527365.1 Oscillibacter sp. | reverse complement strand
CTCAAGCCTTACGAATATCTGCGGCATTTGCTTACCGAGATTCCCAAACACACGGACGAAACGGACGCGTCTTTTCTGGATGACCTTCTTCCGTGGTCTGACGCCATTTCTGACATTTGCCGCAAACCTGTTGCCCAAGACCCGCCGGGGACTTGATTCCCCGGCGGGTTACTTTGCGCCGTACCGCTTATTTATCGCTTACAAATGTTCTTGATGACATTACCTCTGTTTGCGATTTGCAGGTAGAGCAAAAGGATATTTACGCCGCGATTATCATGGACGCGTTGGAGACTTCCGTGTCTTTCGATTACTGGATGGAGAATATGAAAGCGCATTGAAAGATACGCAGGAGTTCGTTTCAGAGATTCAATCCGCGATGAACGCTGCCTATCGTCTGGAAGCGTTCGATGCGATGGATTGTCAAAATCTGAACATGGAGCAACGCAAATTTTTGACGGAAATAGTTGACGCGTGATTTCAGAATAACAATCCTGATATTTGCGACATTAGCGACGCGCTTACGTCTGTTTTGCAAGGTTTTACGATTACAAACAGCCTATCTGATTATTATAGTTACTGTATTTACACTTTCATACTTTACAATTTGACCGATTCTATGAAAGCGGTTGTTTCCCAGCTTTACCGTGAAAGTCTCAAAACAAAGAATCTCTCTTTGCAATTAGCCTTATTATACTGTACGGAGATAATTAACAGCAGTCAGGGAGAACTATATGCTCGAATGGCTGAACATGGCGCGGTTGGAATTGGCGTTGGCGTAGCCAAATACTTGCTTGGCGAAGTGTTCTGGAATGATGTAAAAAGTCAATTTTATGCGGCTTGTCCCGCGATTCCCACGCTTCAGGCCATTTATTCCGGCGAAAAACACCTTGTCAATATGGCCTTCAGCGTAGACGATTTGCGCCAGCAGTATCTGAAAATGAAGGCTACCGTTGAAATTGAACGGCTGATGGACAAGACCTATATTAGCCTGCGCCAAAGTTATGTAAGCAATCGAACCGTAGAAGCGGTTCGTGCCTTTATCAGCGCTCATGATGTGCTTTTCAAACTCCGTGACGAGGACTGCAAACAGGCGTATAAATTCAGTGATGTGGTGAATGACGCCGTTGTTAATCAAGTTAAGCAATGGTTTGGCGCATCTGACAATAGTTCTCTTAAAAGCAGTATTCGCTCCCTTCAGATAAATTATGCGGAAATTCACCGTTCAGCAATGGTGTATTGGGTTTTTGCATTGAAGGAAGATTATTCTGATTCGGGACTTTTTGAACAGTATAGCAATCTGGCGGAAGAAAGCAGAGAGACTCTTTTGACAAGAGAATTTCTCGCGGCCTGTCCGGTAGATGTGTACGTGTACGATGGCTCCAATCAACTTGTCGCGTCTGTGGTGGATGGACGAATCTTCAATAATGCGGACATAATGGTCGCCTTATTGGGAGACACAAAGATTATCCGTTTCTACGACAAGCAGAACTACCGCATTGAATATGCCGGAACTGACTACAGCAAGATGGATGTGACTATTTCCGAATTTGACGAAAATAAGGACGTTTCCCGTACTGTCAACTACTATAGTCATCCTACTTGAGATTCAAACTCAATGAGTTGAGACGCCGTTAAACGCTGAATCTCTTTTGACCTAAAATTCCGTAATTATCGCCAAGGCTAACTGCCGTACCAGAAAGGATAGCGTCCGGTTAGTGGAAGCCCTCGTTACCGCCAGTCCTGAGTTCTTTGATAGCAAAAAACCGCCTGAAATCCATGCGTTCTTTGAGGAAGCGTTACGTTTTATGGAAAAGTATCAAAGCAGGGACACGATGATTTCCGCTGTGGCGCACATGGACGAAAAGACGCCGCATAGCGCCTGACGTTCGTGCCGCTGACGCCCGACAAGCGTCTGAGCGCAAAGGACATCCTCGGCGGCAAGAAGAAGCTGCCGCAGTGGCAAGACCGCTTTTGGAAGCGCATGGTCAATAAGTACCCCGATTTGGAGCGCGGCGAGAGCGCAAGCAAGACGGGGCGCGACCACATCCCGCCGCGAATCTTCAAGGAGGCGGCGCACCTGAACCAAGAGTTCGACGCCATCCGCAAGGTAGCGACGCAAATCACGCCGTTCAACGTCAAGGCCAAGACCGCCGAACTGCTGAAACTGCTCGACGAGTTCGCGTCCCGGTACGAAAGCTACCTGACGCAGCGCTAAAAGTACGACGCCGCTTTCCGGCAGTTACGCCCGGAGAACGCTCGGCCGGCGAAAGAGGCCAAGGCCAACAAAAGCGAAAGCGTGAAGCGGCGTCTGGAAATTTCCCTCCGGCTTGCCGATTACGAAAACCTGCGCCGCGACGCGGAGCGTTACGCGCCGCAACTTCTGGAACGCGAAAATGCGAAAAACATGATTGTTGGGAGGCAAAATTGGAGAATTATCAGGAAAACAGCAAAACCCCGTTCACTTTGCGCGACTTTGAGCGCCGGCTTTACGTTACGACCTCGGAGGGGCACGGGGACGATTACGAAAACGTCCCGGAGGAGTTCTGGAATTTTGACCCCGCGAGCGACCCTCCCGGCCCCTATCGGGAGCCGGAAAGCCTGCCGGGACCGGATTACCCGTTCGACGATACGGCGGAGCGGGAAATCGGCGGGACGCGCTTTATCGTCCGCACGGAATGCGGCGGCGCGGAACGCCTGAGCGAGAAAATTACGCGGCTGATTTCTTCCGAACGGGAGGAAAATTGCGCGTGACAAACGGACAAAGCTGTGCTATAATACCCGCAAGTGCTGCGGTACTGTCGGCTGGCCCGCCAGAAAAGGAGGACAGCGCAGTGGAACATCAGAAAATCACCATCCCGCACTGCCGCCTCAGCAATGAGGACGCATTGGACGGAGAAAGCAACCGTATCGCAAATCAGAAAGCCATCCTCACGAAATACGCGACGGAACGCGGGTTCAAGAATCTGCGCGTACTGGTCGATGACGGCTACTCCGGGACGAATTTCAACCGTCCGGGGATTCGGGAGGCCCTCTCCCTCGCGGAGAGGGGCCTCGCGGGGACGTTCGTCGTCAAGGACGCGAGCCGCTTCGGGCGGGACTACCTGCAGGCGGGGAACTACACGGAACTGGTCTTTCCGAGTTGCGACGTTCGCTTTATCGCGGCAAACGATAATGCGGACAGCGCGACGGGAGACAACGATTTCACGCCCTTTCGCAACTTTGGAGGGAATCGACGCCGTTCCGGTTCATCTGGTGTGGAAGAACATCAGGAGTTCTCTACCGCCGCGACGCTGTTCCCGAACGAACTGCGCACGGAAAGCGGCGCGTAAGTTTCACAAACAGGCTTTTTCTATTTATGCTTTTCAGGCATAATCATATATAGAAAAGAAGTATTTTACTTTTCCACAAACTGGCGTTATAATGAAAATCACAGGGAAAACGGATTCCCGGATATGCAAAACGCGCAAGAGGGAGGAAAAGGGAATGCTTCAACCGCTCATTAACCTGCTGACGCCGATTTTCGAGGGCATGGGCGTCAGCCCCGCGGACGTGGAAACCTACGTCCACGACTTAAGCGGCTACATCTACGCCATTTTCGGAACGCTCCTGCTGGCCGTCGTCGTGATGGCGGCGGCGCGCTGGCTCGTGAAGAAGGAACAGCGGGGGCTTGTGCGCTGGGGCGCGGGTCTGGCATGGGTTCTGGTGGCGGCGATTATCGCTAACGCGGTCTGCTTCGGCCCCATGTACAACAACATCGCGCCGATTCTCAACGGCGGCGCGAGCGTGTCGGAGGAAGCCGCCGCCGCGTCCGAGGCCGTCATTGAAAAGGTGGGCGAGGAGGGCATTGTCCTGCTTCAAAACGACGGCTTGTTGCCGCTCTCCGACGTTACAAAAATCAACGTCTTCGGCTGGGCGTCCACGAATCCCATTTACGGCGGCACGGGTTCCGGCTCTTCCAGCAACGAGGGCAACGTGGACATTCTCACGTCCTTGGCAAACGCGGGCTTTGAGGTCAATCAGGACATCATCGACATGTACCGCGCCTACAGCCCCACACGCGACTTAGGCGGCAATGTGGTCAGCGTCAGTTTCACGAACTGGTCGCTTCCGGAGCCGCCCGTCGAGAATTACACGGACGAACTGATGGACGGCGCGAAAGCGTTCTCTGATACGGCAATCATTGTTTTAGCCCGGAGCGGCGGCGAGGGACAGGATTTGCCCGCCGATATGGGCGCGGTCATTGACGGGACTTATGACAACGTGCGCCAGACCCTTGCCAACGGAAACGAGCGCTACAATTATTACGCGTCCTCTTACGCCAACAACTCCGACGCCTACGACGATTTCGCCGCCGGGGAAACCTATCTGCAACTCTCCCGCACGGAACGCGACATGATTGACCTTGTCGCGTCGGAATTTGACAACATTGTTTTGGTCGTCAACGCCAACAATCCTATGGAACTGGGTTTTGTCAACGATTATCCCTCCGTCCGTTCCGTGATTCTGGCTCCCGGCACGGGCCGCACGGGCATGACGGGGCTTGGAAAAATTCTCAAAGGCGCGGTCAACCCCTCCGGGCGGACGATTGAAACCTATGTCTACGACCAGAAAGCCACGCCCGCGTGGAACAACTACGGCAACTTTACCTACAACAATGTGGACGACCTTCTGGCGCAGTATACGGAAGCGGACCCCGGATTCCAAGGCGTGTTGTCGTTCGTGAATTACGCCGAGGGGATTTACGTCGGCTACCGCTTCTGTGAGACGGCTTACGCCGAGCAAATGCCGGGCTTTGACTATGACAGCGCGGTGCAGTACCCCTTCGGGCACGGTTTGAGCTATACGACGTTCACGCAGGAAATTACGAACTTCCATGACGACGGAAACAATATTGTCCTTACCGTCACCGTCACAAATACCGGAAACGCGGCGGGTAAAGAAGTTGTGGAGTTGTACTATACGCCTCCCTACAATAACGGCGGCATTGAGAAAGCGGCGGTCAATCTGATTGACTTCGCCAAGACCGACATTTTGAACCCCGGCGCCTCCGAAACCGTGACGTTTGAAATCGCAAAAGAGGATATGGCGTCTTACGATTCCTCCGCAATCAAGACGGCGAACGGCGGCTACATTCTGGAAGCGGGCAAATACGTTCTGAGCGTCCGCGCCGATTCCCACACGGTATTGGACGAGGTTTCCTTCACGCTGGATTCCGATATTGACTACAGCGTGACGGGCCGCGCCTCCGATAACGACGTTGCCGCAAACCGTTTTGAAAGCTATTCCAACGGCGGCGTGACGTATCTGTCCCGCGCCGACGCGTTCGCCAATTACGCTACGGCTACCGCCGCCCCCGCAGATTTTGCCATGCCCGACGACGTTCGCGCCTATCTGGACGCGCATTCCGTAGCGCACTACAACCCCGCCGACCATGAAATCCCCGGAACGGAAATGCCCGTCACGGGCGCGAAAAACGGCCTGACGCTGAAAGACTTTGTCGGCGCGTCCTACGACGACCCCCGCTGGGAACAGTTGCTTGACCAGTTGACGGTGGAGGAAATGTGCCAGTTGGTGCAAATCGGCGGCTTCTCCACGGTGGCGGTAAACTCCGTGGGCAAAGTCGCCACGCAGGACAGCGACGGCACGGCAGGCCTTAACGACTGGTATACCGGAGTTTACGGAACGCCCTATCCCACGGAAGTTTTGATTGCGCAGACTTGGAACAAAGACCTTGCTTATGAAGTCGGAGAAACGATGGGGCAGGAGTACGCCGATACCCATATCTACGGCTGGTACGGCCCCGCCATGAATATGCACCGCACGGCGTTCAACGGGCGGAACTTCGAGTATTATTCCGAGGACGGCGTGCTGTCGGGAAAAATCGCGGCGGCGGAAGTCAACGCGGCGGCGACAAAGGGCGTATACGCCTATATCAAGCATTTTGTCGTCAACGACCAAGAAATCAACCGCTGCACGGCGCAACAGATTCATTTGACGGAACAGGCCCTCCGGGAAATCTACATGAAACCCTTTGAAATTGTCGTGAAGCAGTACGATTTTGACAACAATCCCCTCGCGGTAATGTCCTCCTTTACTCTCATTGGGCCTCATTACACAGGCGCGAACAGCGACTTGCTCAACGGCGTTTTGCGCGGCGAATGGGGATTCCAAGGCATGGTCCTCACGGACTGGTACGGCTCTTACGGCTATCAGCTTACCATGGACAGCGTGCTGAACGGCAACGACCTCATGCTGGGCTTTGGGCGCAACGCCCGCACCGCCATTGAAAACCCGGATTCCCCCACGATGGCACAGGCCATGCGGCAAGCCTCCAAGAATATCATGTTCACGATTGTCCGCAGCGGCAACTACACCATGGAAGAAGAAAGCTCCGGCATGGACAACATGACCCGCACATTTGTCTTGATTGACCTACTGACGGCGGCTGTGCTTCTGGGCGCGGGCGCGGCTGTGATTCTGAATTATCGCAAAAAGAAAAGTGTCACGGTCTGATTCCCGTTTGACGTTTTCAATCCACGGGTTAAAATTTTTATAGCAACGCGAACCCCTCAAATGCGGCGACGCTCCGTCACATTTGAGGGATTCGACTATTTTGCGGATTTTTGATGTGATTCTTTGCGTTTGTTTTCGAATGGTTTCTCCAAAATCGCGGCGTTCCGGCAATTTTTCAAGATTCCATTTAATTAGGCATGACATGCTGCGCCCGGATAGGGCGTTAAGCAAAGTAGCGTAAGGCGCTACCCCGAACGCGCCCTCTGCGCGGGAACGGCGCAAAGAAAGGGAAAGGATGTCGGTCGGGTCGACGGACAAATCCGTGCTAAAGAGGACGAAACGGCTTTCGACCTCCCGGACAAGGATAACGCGGAGTTTCCGGCAAAGTCCCTTTCCCCGGAGCAAATTCTCGGAATAATGCTCCATAACGGCGTCTTTTCCGCGAATTTTCAGAAGCTGTATTCACAAGCGTTTCAGCAGGGTGTGAAAATGAGAAATTTGAACCAGTATTTGCGGACGCGGGAGAAATTGCCCTAATTTCCTATTGACACGGTAGGCAAATTGGTATATTATATCGGCTGTCGCAATGGGCAAAACATGGAAGGAGACGCAAGCAATGAGAATTTACGCCGACAACGCGGCGACCACAAAGCCAAGCCGCGCCGCCATAAACGCAATGCTTCCCTTTTTGGAGGAGGAATACGGCAACCCGTCGAGCCTCTATGCCCTCGGACAACGGGCGAAAGAGGCGTTGGAGCAGGCGCGGGAGGAAATCGCCGCAGTGATTCGCGCAACCCCGAAAGAAATCTTCTTTACTTCCGGCGGCAGCGAGGCGGACAATCAGGCGATTCTCTCCGCCGCCGAAATCGGACGCAAAGCGGGGAAACGCCGCATTATCTCCGCCGCGTTTGAACACCACGCCGTGTTGCATACGCTGAACAGGCTGGAAAAGGACGGCTTTGACGTAACGCTGTTGGACGTGCACGAAAACGGCGTTGTCCGGCCCGCCGAACTGGAGGCGGCCATTCGCGGCGACACCTGCCTTGTCACGGTCATGACCGCCAATAACGAAATCGGGACGTTACAGCCGATACGGGAACTGGGCGCGATTTGTAAAAAGCGCGGCGTCCCGTTCCATACCGACGCCGTGCAAGCCGTGGGACACCTGCCCGTTGACGTAGACGCGGACAACATTGACATGCTCTCCGCGTCGGCGCACAAATTCCACGGGCCGAAGGGCGTAGGCTTCCTGTACGCCCGCAACGGCGTAAGGCTGTCGAATCTGATTGAGGGCGGGGCGCAGGAGCGCGGCAAGCGCGCCGGTACTGAAAACGTCCCCGCGATAATGGGCATGGCGGCGGCGTTGAAGGAATCCGCCTCGCGCATGGCGGAGGACGCGGCGCGTATGGGCGCCTTGCGCGACCGCCTGATTGCGGGCTTGCAAGAAATCCCGCATTCCGCCCTGAACGGCGACGCCGCGAAGCGCCTGCCGGGAAACGTCAATTTCTGCTTTGAGGGAATCGAAGGGGAAGGCCTCCTGCTTCATCTCGACGACCGGGGAATTTGCGCCTCGTCCGGGAGCGCGTGCACGTCCGGCTCCCTTGAGCCCAGCCATGTGCTCTTGGCGATAGGGCGCGCCCACGACGTGGCGCACGGCTCTTTGCGGCTGACAATCGGGGAGGACGCCACGGAGGAGGAAATTGACTATATCATCCGCAATGTCAAGGAAGTTGTGGAATACCTGCGCGGATTCTCTCCCGTATGGCGCGACTTGACGAGCGGAAAAGCGCAATTTATCCTGTAAGGAGGTCAAAATTATGGCATTGTACAGCGAAAAAGTGATGGACCATTTCCGCAATCCCCGGAACGTCGGCGTGATTGAGGACGCGGACGGCGTCGGCGAGGTGGGCAACGCGAAATGCGGCGACATTATGAAGATGTACCTCAAAATTGAGGACGACGTAGTAACGGACGTGAAGTTTGAAACGTTCGGTTGCGGGAGCGCGATTGCGTCCAGCTCTATGGCGACGGAGCTTATCAAGGGCAAGCCCGTCGCGGACGCGATGAAGCTGACCAACAAGGCGGTGGCGGAGGCGTTGGACGGCCTGCCCGCCTACAAAATGCACTGTTCCGTTTTGGCGGAAGAGGCCATTCAATCGGCTTTGGAGGACTATTACGAAAAACATCCGGAGAAAAAGCCGTAAAACGTCCGGCGGCGCCATTCCCCGCGCCGCGCAGAACGCCAAGCACGCCCGTTTCGCTAATCCGCCTGCGTTCGACGCCCGCTTTGTCAAGTTCGCGCTCAATCACGCGAGCCGTTTCGTATTCCTTCAACGCGAGTTCCGGACTGCGGTGCAGTTCCCGCCGTACCGCCGTCAGATAGTCTCCGATTTGTCCGGCGCGTTTTATCACGCTTTCCATATCGCTCCGCCCCTTCATGGCGATGGAATCGCAAAGCATTTTACCGAAACCAAGCCGCCGTTTCAATCTTTGCGCCGCATGAAATTTGCGGCTTGAAACGACGGCGCGGAAGGCGTATATTGAACTTTACAGAAATCAAAAGGAGGGGCGGATATGAATTTCGTCTTTATCTCTCCGAACTTTCCGCACACGTACTGGCAGTTCTGCGACCGTCTGAAACGGAACGGCGTCAACGTCCTCGGCATTGGCGACGAGGCCTACGACGCGTTGGAAGAGCCGCTCCGAAACGCGCTGACGGAATACTACCGCGTGGATTCGCTGGAAAACTACGACGCGGTTCTCCGCGCCGTCGGCTTTTTTACGTTCCGCTACGGGAAAATTGACTGGATTGAATCGAACAACGAATACTGGCTGGAACAGGACGCCCGCTTGAGGACAGATTTTCACGTCACGACGGGCGTGCAGGCGGACGAAATCGGCGCGTGGAAAAGCAAATCCGCCATGAAGCCCGTCTACCGGGCGGCGGGGATTCCCACCGCCCGCAACCGCAAAGTGACGACGCCGGAAGCGGCGGCGCGCTTTCTGGAGGAAATCGGCGGGTATCCGGCGATAGCCAAGCCGGATGTGGGCGTAGGCGCGGCGAATACCTACAAAATCGAAAGCGACGCCGACTTGACGGCGTTTTTCGCGGGCAAGCCCGACGTTCCTTATGTCATGGAAGAGTTCGTGGAGGGCGACATCTGCTCCTATGACGCTATCACAAATTCCGATTGCGAGCCGTTGTTTGAGTCTATGACCGTCTGGCCGCCGTCCATTGCGGATATTGTCAACCATGACAAGGACTTGTCTTATTATACTTGCGCCGCCGTCCCGGAGGCGTTGCGGACAATGGGACGCAAGACGCTGAAAGCGTTCCGCGTGCGCAGCCGGTTCGCGCACTTGGAGTTTTTCCGCATGACGAAAGCGCGCCCCGGCTTGGGCGGCGTCGGCGACTTCGCCGCGCTGGAAGTCAATATGCGCCCGGCGGGCGGCTACACCCCCGATATGATGAACTTCGCCCACTCTACGGACGTTTACCAAATCTGGGCGGATATGGTCGCGGAGGACAAATTGAAACTCCCCGACAGCGGCGACCATCACTGGTGCGTCTACGCGAGCCGCAAGGATTGGCATAACTACCGCCATACGCACGAGGAGATTTTAGCGCGTTACGGCGGCAAAATCGTGATGTGCGAGCGTATGCCGCCGCTGATGTGGGCTACCATGGGCTGTCAGATGTACACCGCCCACGCCTACGGCGAGGAGGAAGTCAGGGAGTTTATCGCGTTCATTCACGAACAGGAAGAGAAAGAAGGCTGACGGCAATGCGGGAATCGTGGGAAAAGTCCTACAGTCGGAATCTGGGGCGGGATATGGAATACGCGGTTTTCGGGGAAGCGTCGGCGGACAAGCTGTGCGTCGCGTTCCCGCCGCAGAACGGGCGCTTTTATGATTTCCACAACTTCGGTATGACGGAAACGGCGCGCCCGTGGATTGACGCGGGGCGTCTGCAAATCGTCTGCCCGGACGGAATCGACGCGGAAACGTGGTCGTATGAGAGCGGCGACCCCCGCGCAAGAATCGAGTTGCAGGAGCGCTGGTTTCGCTACGTCACGGAGGAACTGTTGCCCGTCTACGCCCGGAACGGACGAAAAAGCATGGCGTGCGGTTGCAGTATGGGCGGCGTCCACGCCGGGAATTTCTTCTTCCGCCGTCCCGACTTGTTCGACACGCTTATATCTATGAGCGGCCTGTTCAACGCGCAGTATTTTTTCCATGACTACATGGACGACTTGATTTATGCAAATTCCCCGGTTCACTTTCTCCCGAATATGCCGGACAATCACCCGTGGATGGAACTTTACCGGGAAAGTCAAATCATTCTCTGCGTGGGACAGGGCGCGTGGGAGGAGGATTTGCTTTACGGCACGCGGGAGCTTGACGCGGTTCTGACGGCGAAAGGAATCCCGCATTGGGCGGACTACTGGGGCTTCGACGTGTGCCATGACTGGAACTGGTGGCAAAAACAGTTTCCGTATTTTCTGGAACACACTCTCGGCAGAGCGTGAAATAACGCGAATCAAAAATCGGAGACGGCCAGCCGAAAAAATCGGCTGACCGTCTCTAATTATCGCGTCCTTTGGAACAGGCGCTTCCCGCTATGGTTCAGTCTGCGAACGAAAACCGGCGCGTTACCACGCTTTATCCTCGTAGGGGGTCGATTCAAAGCCGTCGGCCTGAAGATTGGACACCATGCCGTCCAGTCTTTCGCGCCAGAACGTCCGGAACCAGTCGGCGTCCCCAAAGAGGCGAACCGCCGCGGGGCTGACGGCGTAATACAGCTTGATAAACAGCCGCCCGTACCACGTTTCGGCAAGGACGTTATCGCGGAATCTGCGAAGCGTCCAGACTTCCGGGCAGTCGTAGGAGCCGTAAACCGCCGTCGCCACGTAACAGCCGCTTTTGCTCGCAGAGCCGCCGGGGTTGGGGTTGTCGGGGGGAGCGGAAACATCAGCCCACAGAGCCGTCACCGTCGTGTCGCCCGTGACGGCGTAGAGCGCGCCGGGGTTATACTCCGCGCCGCCGATTCCCCACGCTTTGAACTGCTTATTCGCGGGCGGCGTAAAGCCGTTGTAGGGCAACGCGAAACCCTTCCCGTCCTCAACCTTCTGCTCCTGCATGGAGCCGCTTCCGCCGTTGGGGTCAAACTTGACCGTCCGGTAAACGGGCTCCGGCTGCGCGGCGATTGCCGTCACGTTGAAGCTCTGCACGTCTAACGCGCCGTCCCACAGTCCGAGCCCGACATACGTTCCGCTGTTGTAGCAGGGTTCGACGCTCTCGAACGTATGCGCGGGATATTCGACGCCGTCCACCGACACCGCCACGCTGTTCGCGGTCTTGGTAATCTTCACATTGTGGTACTGCCCGTCGTTGACGCGCTTGCCCATGTTCACGGGAGACGCGAAGTCGTCGCCGCCGAAACGGAACAGGCGGAAGGATTCGCCGTCGTTGAACTGCACGGAGTACGCCTGCGGGTCAAACGGATTGAGGCTTCCGCCGGCAAAGAAGATGTTGATTGCGCCTCTGGTGAAGCTGATATTCGTCTCCAGCGTAAACTCGCCGAGGGAAACCGGGTTGGAGGACAAATAGAAATGGTTCGCGCCCTGATTGGATACGCTCAGCGTTTTGTCGTTGACAAACCAGTTGCCGCCGTTGACCGTAAAGGCGGGGATGTTCGTGTCGAAGTTGTTTTCCGCGACGGTCACCGAGAAGGTCTTTTTGAGGTCGGGATTGTCGGAGGCGGTCGCGGTAATCGTCGCGCTTCCCGCCTTCAACGCTTTGCCGCGGAAATCGTTCCCGCTGTCATTGCCGGAAATCACGCCCGCGTCGCTGACGGTCCAGCGGATATTTTGCGGAACGTTCACGGGCAGAAGCGTCGCCTGCAAATTCACCTCGTCGCCGACGTTCACGCGGATGTCGCTGTTGCCGGAAACGGTCATATCCACGGGCGTACTCGCGCTGACCTTATCCGTCCACGCGCTTTGCAAGGGATAAACCGTAACGTCCGCCTTGGCGGTTCCGCCTTCCGCGACAATCGCCGCGCCGAGGCCGGAAACGGACGGGAAAATCTGGTTCGCGCCCGCCGCCGTGTAATCCTTTGCGAACACTTCCACGCTGGCCTTGTCTACGTAGATACGCAAATCAATGCTTCCGTCGGCGTTCGGCTCCACCGTCTGGCCGTCCGTCTGGGCGAACATGTTGCTGATGATGATTCCGGACTGGCTGCGGTCGATGGAAAGACGTTTGCTTTCCGTGTCGTAGCGGACGGCGGTTTTCTGCCCGTTTCCGACGCGCAAGTCAAATCCCACGCGTTTCGCCGTTCCGGGATAGAACTTGGACACGATTTCGTAGCAGTCGCCGGAGAAATTCGACAACAGCGCGTTGTTTTCCGTAACGTCCGCGCCCGTCAGGGACACGGCGGGATTGCCGCGCAAGGTCTCATAGGCTTGAATCGGCGTTTGCGTCAGGACGTACTTCCCGTTCTCGTTTTTCAGTCCGAGCGTCAGGTTCAGGTTGAAGGTTCCGTTGAACGCCTGCCCGACTTTCCTTCCCACTTCCCGGCAGTAGTCGTCCCAAGTGTTCATCCAGTTGATTTCCACGAGTTCCGGGAGGGTGGGGTTGGCGGCTGTCCCGAAGTCCTGCACGTAGTAGGTCATGGCGGCGTAGGAATCCTTGCCGAAGTTCATGATTCCGTTGTCCGACACTTTGGCGTAAGGCGCGTCGGGGACAAAGCGCCACTTTCCGTCAACCTGTTTGAAGTCGCCGACTTTGTAAAGTCTGCCGCCTCTCGACAGCGCCCACTTTATCACGCCGTCATCGGCGCGGATGGGGTACATGTCCGGGCATTCCGTGTGCAACGTGGCGTAGGTCGATTCGGATTTCCACTCCCGGAGGTTGTCGGAAGAGTAAATGCGGAGCGGTCCGCCCGCGATGACCATAAACCACTTGTTTTCCCAGCGGAACACTTTCGGGTCGCGGAAGTCGCGGCTGTACAGGGGGTCGTCCGTCCAGTCCGCCGCGATTTTGTCGACTTTCGCCCACGTCTTGCCCTCGTCCGTGCTGTAGGCAAGTTTGATGCGCTGCCCGTTGCCGTTGGCGGTAATCAGCGCCACCAGCCCGCCTTGATTCCCGCTAAACAGCCCCGACGTGTTTTTGTCGTCCGCAACGACGCAGCCGGAGAACATCGCGCCGTTCGCGTCCGGGTAAAGCGCCATGGGCGCGTCCTTCCAGTGGACTAAATCCGTGCTCGTGGCGTGCGCCCAGTGCATGGGGCCCCACTCGACATCATCGTAAAACTGATAGAACAAATGATAGGTTCCGTTGTAGAGAACCATTCCGTTCGGGTCGTTCGCCCAGCCGTCCTTGACGGAATAGTGGTACTGCCCGCGGTAGAGCTCGTTGTAGTAAAGCGCCTCGTTCTGCCTGCGGTGCACGTTGACGCGATAGGTGACGGCCGCCGTCGCGCCGTTGTTCGCAACGGAGCTTTCCACGGCGATATAGTTCGCGCCGACCGCCACCGGGATGTTCGCGCCGTTGGCGTACTCGTTGCCGTCCGCGTCGTATACGCGGATAACCGCGTTGCTGTTGACGGGCGTCGCGTTGATATTCACCGTCGAGGCGTTGTTGCCGACATACTGGATAATCGTCGGCTCCGTGGAAACAAACTGCCCTTTTCCTTCAACCGTTCCGGAAGAAGTCACGGAAATGTCGGAAAGCAACGGGGTGAAATTGCCCGTAATCGGCGTGTAGAACGTGTTCTGGAAGGTCATTTCGCCGTTCCAGTTCAGCAAGCCGAACGTCCCTTCTTTGATGAAGGTATCCTGCCCCCAGTCGGCGCCGCCGAGTTTCCAGTAGTCGCCCGTACTGCCAATCAGTTTCCCGTTGACGTAGAAGGACAGCCACGCGTCAATGAATACCACTGTCAGCGTATAGGAATCAGCCGCCTCGAACTCAATTTGCCCGGACAACTGATAATCCATTCCGTCTTCCCAGCGCCACATTTTAGCGCGTTTGGCGCCCGCGTCAATGTTGACAGCGTAACACTCGTCGTGCCCGTTGGCGTCCGCGTTGCGGAAAAGCAACGCCGCCGCGCCGCGCTCTTGAAGGAACTTCACGTCCGTGGAATAGACGAAGTTGCCTCCGGTCGTCGCGGAGTACAGGAACGCGTCGCCTTGGTCGATAGCGTTGCTGTAAAGCCCGTCGGCGCGGGCTTCCCATACGCCGCCCTGCGTCCGCAAGCCGGACAAATTGGAGTCGGCAATATTGTTGTTGTACTGGAAGTTATCCGCTTTCGTGACCTCGCCCAAAGTCGGGGCGGGAACCGTTTCCTCCCGCTCTTCAAACGAAATATTGGAGAACGTCGCGCCGGATTCCCACGTCAGAATGCCCAGATAGCCGCCTCTCCAACTGGAAATATGCCCGGAAATCTCCTTTAATGTCCCGCCAGCGTTGCCGAAACTGTAGACAAAATCGCCCGTCGCGTGCACGTCGACCTTGAAATGCAGGGTTTTGGCGATGTCAATGCCCTCCGCAGAGCCGCCAGAATTGGTGTCGATATTCGGCCCGAACAGGCGGAACGCCTGTTCCCCGCTCAAGCGGGTGGAATCCAGATTGGCGCCGTACCAGTTCGAGCTTGCCGCCTCTTTGGACGGGAAACCAAAAATCAGCGCGGCGGATTGAACTTTCAATCCGGGTTGAATATCAATGTCCGCTTCCCACACGAACGAGTTGACCTTGTGGTCGAGACCGTTGTAGACGACGAAATGGTCGCCCGGCGTGAAATCCAGCGTGACCGTGCGCTTGTCGGGGTCGATTTTCAGCAGGCCGTCTTCCGCGTGATTGAACGAGCTGAAATCATACAGACCGCTTTCCGCCGCGTTCAGAACCGCGAAATCCGCGCTTTCCGCGCCGGATTCGGCGCCGTCCGCCTCCGGCGTTTCCACAGGTTCCGCGTCAATTACCGTTTCCGCCGCTTCCACGGTTTCGACGGTTTCCGCGTCTGGCGCAGCTTCGGCCTCGACGGTTTCCTCCGCTTCGACGGCTTCCGCCTCCGTTACTACCGCTTCGGCCTCGTCCGCTTCCACGGCTTCGACGATTTCCGCGTCCGGCGCCGCTTCGGCGTCATCCGCTTCCGTCGCTTCCGCGTCAATTACCGCTTCCGCGGCTTCCGCGTCCGTCTCCGCCGCGAACCCGTAAGGCGCGGCGCAGGACAGAACCATGACCAGCGACAGGAATAATGCCGCCAGCCGCTCGGAAAGTTTGATTCTCATACCCTCTTCCTTCCTCCTTGCAATTTTTATGTCCATAAAACGCCGCGATTACGGCATTTCAAGACCGTATTTCTCAATATCCATCCGCACAATGCCTCCGTCCGCCTCAAAGCTGATAACATCGGCGCTTTCCGGCGCGTACAGCAACAAGGACGCCGCCTGTTCTCCGTCATTGACGAAAAGCTCTAAGCTGTGCCTGTCCATGACAAAGCGCAGTTTCAACTTTCCGTTTTGACGCCGCGCAAGGAACTTCCGGACGTGGGTAATATCGTAAGGCGCCCCGCAACGGCTCCGGTCAATTTCAATCACGCCGGATTCCGGCTCATATTGCACGGTCGTTTCCCGTTCGCCGTCTTTCGCCACGCGGACTTTGAACCAGCGGTATCCGTTCTCCGAAGTCGGCGCGACGGAAACCGTCATATCCAGCACGCGTCCCCTCACGCCTTCCAGACTGGTTTCCTCCGACAAGAGAATGCCGCGGTATACGACCGGGTTCACGCGGTAGCGCTCCAGCTCCCGCACGGGGTTCTGTATCAGGCGGTTGCCCCGCAGGGAAAGCTCCCTCGGAATCGTCATCTCCCCGTAACAGCGGATTCCGTGCGCCTGACAGGCCACGGTCGCCCAGTTCTGCATCCACGCAATCATGACGCGGCGCCCGTCGAGGGTTTCCAGCGTCTGCGCGGCGTAGAAGTCAAGCCCGTAATCCAGAGATTGCACGGCTTCCCGCGAAAACGCGCCGTCCTCCCGATTGTAGCTCCCAATCATGCAAACGGTTCCGTAGCCGGCGTGGAACTCCAAGCCCATGGGGCGCATTTCCATGGGGCTGACAATCAAAACCTGCCGCCCGCCCAGAGGAAAGAAGTCGGGGCACTCCCACATGGCGCCGTATTCGTTGCGGCAACGCTCAAGGACGCTCTCAAAGCGCCACGAAAAGCCGTCGCCGCTCCCCCAGAGCAAAACCGCGCCGCTTCCGTCCGCCGCGCACGTCACCGTCACGGCGCGGTAAGCCCCGTCCGGCTCGCGCCACATTTTCGGGTCGCGGAACTCGTGGGGGGAACATCCGTCGGGAAGGTTTTCCGCCGTCAAAACCGGGTTGCCCTCGTATTTCTGGTAGTCCCGACCGTCCCCGACCGCAAGGCATTGCGTTTGGTACGCGACCTCCATGCCGTTTTCCTCTTGCGCCCTGCGCCCGGTGTACATCAGAAGTTGCCGCCCGTCGGGGAGCTCGACCGCGCCGCCCGACCAGCACCCGTCCCGGTCGTATTCGCAATCCGGCGCCAGCGCGACGGGAAGCCGTTCCCATTTCAGGAAATCCTTTGTTTTCAAATGCCCCCAGTGCATGGGCCCCCAGTGCGTGGAATAGGGGTGGTACTGGTAAAAAAGATGGTATTCGCCCCGGTAGACGGAAAAGCCGTTCGGGTCGTTCAGCCAGCCGACGCCCGCCGTGACGTGAAAGAGCGGGCGTTCGCTTTCCGGGACACGCGGCCCGTAAGTTTCCTCAAATGTTCGCGCTTTCTGTAGTTGTTCGCTCGTCATAAACAGTTTCTCCAAATGACAATAGAAGGGCGCCCGGAGTGCTTTCCGGACGCCCCAAAAAGAACGAGAGGGAGTTGTCTTTTAAGCCCGGAATGATGAATGATACTGTTTCCGGATTAAGCGTAATAGGCGTCGAGATACTTCTGGAAAATGGACAGGTATTCGCTCAGACGGTACGCCTCCAAATCGGTTTGAAGCTGTTGCCAGTCGGCGTCCGTGAAGCCGTTCATGACCCAGTCGGACTTGGCGGTGTTGATTCTGGTGGAAATGTCCGCCTGAAGGTTGGAGATGGTCTTGGTGTCGTCGGCGTTCATGAACACGTTCGGGAACACGTACTTGCTGTTCATGTCCGGCGTGTAAATGTCCTTAATCCAGTCCAAACGGTACTGCGCGTCGTCGGGGCAGGTGACGTAGACATCATAATAAGAGTCCAGAATCGCCAGCGGGCCGTTGACGGATTCCGCCTCGCGGACTTCCACCGGGGACGCGTCGCCCAAGGGCGCGTGTTTCAGCATAGGCTCCCCGGCGTCGTTGGTTCCCAGCTCGAAAATGTCGAAATCGTCGTCCTCGCCGTAAGTGCCCCAGTTGTTCTGCGGGGACTGGAACGGGTCGTACATCTGGCCAAGCCACACGCAAATCAGGGCGGGGTTTTTGGCGGCGGCGGTAACGACGCAGCGGCCGCGGTCAAAGCCGGAAGTGAAAGAGCCGTTGGCGGGCGTGATGTTTCTGGTGTCGGCGGTCAGAGCCGGAAGCGGCGCCCAGCCGTCGAGCGTGGCGATGTTGGCGATGTCCCACGAGAAGCAGCAGCCGTAACGCCCGGATTTGCCCTTTGCGACATAGGTCGACCATTCCTGCGTGAACGCTTCCGGGTCAATCAGACCTTCGGCGTAGAGCTTGTGAAGCCACTCGATTCCCTTTTTGAAGCCTTCCTGCGAGGCGGTGCAGACCACTTGGCGGTCGTCGTTCACGGCGATGTGGCGCCCCCGGTCGGGGTCTCCGATACCCTCGCCGAAACCGTTAATCAGAATGCAGGGGTCTTGGTCGCCGTCGTTCATAATGCAGGACATGGGGATAATGTCGCCCTGCACGTTGAACTGGGCTTTGAGCGCGTCGGCGTTGTCCCGGAAGGCGAGAAGAACCGCCTCGAACTCGTCCACCGTCGTCGGCATGGACAGCCCAAGGAAGTCCAGCCACGCGGTGTTGATATAGCTCATGTATCCGACGGTCTGGATGGCGGTCTTTTCGTAGCCGAGCTGTTCAATCCACGGCAAAGCCCAGATGTGGCCGTTTTCGTCGGTGCACATGGTGCGGTATTCGGGGGCCTGCTCGAACACCTTTTGCAGATTGGGCATATAGGCGTCAATGTAGTCCTCCAAGGCGATAATCGCGCCCTGCTTGGCGTATTTGAGCAAATCCGTGTCGTTGAACTGCGCGTTGAACACAAACTCCGGGAGCGTTTTGGCGTTCGCCATTTCCAGCGAAATCTTGTCCGCCCACTGGTCCATTTGAATCGTGCGCCATTCCACGTGGACGTTCGTCGCCTCTTCCAGACGTTTGAAAATGGTGCGGTTGTTGGGTTCGGACTCCGACCCGGCGGGGAAATTGGTCAAGCCGTAAATGGTGGCTTTTTCGGCGAGGGGAAGCGTCAGGGATTCGGGGGAAACCTCGGCGGACGCGCCGCCCCCGTCGCTCACGGCGTCGCCGCCGCCGTTATTGCCCCCGCCGCCGCAACCGGCAAGAGCCCCCGCCAGCATCATCAGGCACAGCGCCAAGGCCATGCCGCGCAGGAAAATGCCGCGCTTGCTTCTTTTCATCCTTAATACATCCTCCTTAACATGAACATCACAACGGCAACGCGAAAGGACGGGTTCGCCGCCCGACGAGGCGAACCGGAAAAGCCTCTCAGCCCTTGACCGCGCCCGCCATAATGCCGCTGTCGAAATACTTCTGGAAGAACGGGTACATAACCATAAGGGGCAGGCTGGAAATGATGATTGTGGCGTATTTCAAAAGTTCCGCCAACTGCGCCCGCGCCGCCGTGGACTGCATGTCGGAGACCATGCCCGGCTCCGGCTGGTTCTGAATCAGGATGGAGCGGAGCACCAGTTGCAACGGCTGTTTGGACGCGCTGTTCAGGTAAATCATCGCGTCAAAGTAGCTGTTCCACATGCCGACAAACTGCCACATGGCGAGCGTGGCGATAATGGGCGTGCAGACGGGAAGCAGAATCTTGAAGAAGTAAACCATTTCCGTCGCGCCGTCGATTTCCGCCGCCTCCTGCAAGTCGCGGGGGACGCCCTGATAGTACGTCCGGGCGATAATCATGTTCCACACGCTGAACGCGCCCGGAAGCACGACCGCCCACATGCTGTCCAGCAGTCCGAGGTTGCTGATTAACAGGTAGGTCGGAATCAGCCCGCCGCCGAAGAACATCGTGATAATGAACATCGTGTTGAACAGGCCGCGCCCGCGAAAATCCGCCCGCGACATCGGATACGCCGCCAAAAGCGTAATCACGACCGACAGCACGGTGAACACAACCGAGTAAATCACGGCGTTCTTGAAGCCCGTCCAGATTTGCGCGTTGGATACGACGCGCTCGTAAGCCATCAGCGTCCACTTGCTGAAATCGAACGTCAGACCGCTGTTCTGGAGCGTGACGGGCTCGATGAACGACGCCAGAATGATATACGCCATCGGGAGAAGAATCGCTATGACGAACAGTCCCAGCAGGACGTAGCCCACAATCAAAATGGCCTTGTCCTCGGCGGGGTACTTGGCAAACTCGCTTTTTTTCTTCATTCCATCCGCCTCCCGTCAAATGCCCTTGCCCTCGTTCATCCGCTGCACAATCTTATTCATAGAGACCAGCAGAATCACGTTGATGACGGTGTTGAACAGCCCGACGGCGGTCGAGAACCCGTAATCGCCGTCCAAGATACCTTTTTTATAGACGTAAGTCGAAATGATTTCCGACGCGTTCAGGTTCAGGTCGGTTTGAAGGGCATACGCTTTTTCAAAGCCGATGCTCATGACGTTGCCCACCTGCATGATGAACTGAATCAGAACCGTGTCTTTAATGGCGGGCCACTCCACCGCTTTGATTTGCTGAATCAGGTTCGCGCCGTCAATCACGGCGGCCTCCTTCAAGTCCTTGCTCGCGTTGGACAGCGCCGCCGTGTAGATAATCGACGCCCAGCCCGCGCCCTGCCAAATGCCGCTTGCGATATAGATTGTCCGGAACGCCTGTGGCATGGTCATGAAGTTCGTGGAAGTGCCCAGAAGGGAGTTAATCATGCCCGTGGGGGAAAGCAGAATCCGAACGATACCGCACAGGACGATGACGGAAACGAAGTTCGGCATATACAGAACCAGTTGTATTTTCCGCTTAATTCCCTTGCTTAGAATGCGGTTGAGAAGGAACGCCAGCAAAATCGGAACCGGGAAGCCCCACAACAGCCCGTAAACGCTCAATTTCAGCGTGTTCGCCAGATATTTCAGGAAGTCGGGGGATGTCAGGAACCTTTGGAAGTGGTCGAAGCCTACCCACTCGCTGCCCAGAAGCCCCCGGAACGGGTTGTAGTCCATGAACGCAATCAGGACGCCGCCCATAGGGATGTACTTAAAAATCAGCGTGAGCAGAAACGCAGGCAGAATGAACAGGACGTATAGCTGCCAGTGCTGGCGCATATACACAAGCGTGTTGTGCACGACGCCGCTTTTCCCCCGGACTTGCGCCGGAGAGGTTGAGTTGTCCATAATATTCCTCCCTGTCTACAGATTCGCTTCCCCGCGGCTCACGCGCACCGTCGGGCTTTTGCGCGGATTCCCTTTCCATAGCAGGGAAGCGTGACTGCGCGAATTATATTGCAAATGCACAATTTTGTCAATGGATTTTCGCTGTCAAAATGCAATTCATGACATGTTACAAATGCACGAACCAAAATTTGTGGAAAAGTGAGATTTCGCAAGTTTTGAAATGCGCGTTCGGGAAATGTTGCGCGTTTGATTTGACAAACTTCCGTTTCATGGTATAATGGGGAAAGCCTATGCGCAAGGTCGGGGCGCCCCCGCCCCGAACGGCTTTCACGGCGCAAGCCCGCGCAAGATTCGCAACGAAAAGGAGGCCGCCATGAGGAAAAAAGTGACGATTCAAGATATTGCGGACGAGCTCGGCGTCTCCCGGAACACTGTTTCAAAGGCCATCAACAACGGCGCCGGGCTCGCCGACGCCACAAGAGAAAGAATCCTGCAAAAAGCCGTGGAAATGGGCTATAAACAGTTTTCCTATTTTCGCACCGTGTCCGGCATTGCCGCGCCGCCGGACTTTTCCCGCGAGGCGGGCGGCGGGCGGGAAATCGCGCTCTTGAGCGGCGAATTTTTGAGCCATTCCCATTTCGCCTCGCCCATGCTGGACAGCTTCCAGCAGGAAATTTCGGAGCTGGGGTACGTCATGAACACGCACCGCATCCGGGAGGAGCATTTGAAAAACCGGATTCTTCCCGCCACGTTCCGCCCGGAACGCGCCGCCGCCGTGCTTTGCATTGAAGTCTTTGACCGCCCTTACGCGGAAATGATTTGCGCCCTTGGCTTGCCTACGCTTTTTGTGGACGCCCCCGCCTTTTTCGGGGACGCCCCCCTGTCGGCGGACCTCCTTTCCATGGAAAACGCGTCGGGAATCGGGAAGTTTGTCGGGGAGATGGTTCGCCGGGGGAAAAGGCGCGTCGGATTCGTGGGGAATTACCGCCACTGCCAGTCTTTTTTCGAGCGTTACGCCGCGTTCCGCGTCGCCATGCTGATGAACGGGGCGCCCGTCGGCGAAGCGCAGTGCGTCAATAGCAACGAGCGGGAGGAGATTCGGGAGCAAATCCGCAATATGTCCGAACTGCCGGAGGTCTTTGTGTGCGCCAACGACTTTGTGGCGCTGGACGTTTTGCAAGCCCTGCGGGACATCGGCAAGTCCGTGCCGGAGGACGCGTGGCTGTGCGGCTTTGACGATTCCCCGGAATCCCGGCTGATTTCCCCGCCCCTGACCACCGTCCATATCCATACGCAGATTATGGCGTTTTCCGCCGTGCAGCTCCTGCTTTCCAGAATCAAAGAGCCCAATCTGGATTACCGGACGATAATCACGCAGACAGACCTCATCTGGAGGGAATCCGCAGGCGGAAAACCGGAGGACAATCAAAAATGAAGTTCTTTTTCTACGAAAGCCCGTTCAGCCAGACCCTCTTAAAACTCGCGTACAGTTGTTATCTCAATCTCCTTTGGTTCGTTTGTTGCGTCCCCGTCTTTACGATAGGCGCCTCTACGACAGCTTTGTATTCCGTCGCGCTGAAAATCGTGAACGAGCGCGAAAACAATCTGACGCGGCAGTTTTTCAAAGCCTTCCGGGAGAATTTCCGTCAGGCCACCGTCCTTTGGCTGATTCTTCTGGGCGCGGGGCTGTTTTTAGCGGGAGACGGCTACATCCTTTATCATTTGTTCCGCTCCTCGCAGGGCGCCGCCGCCGTGCTCTGGACGCTGGTTTCCGCGCTGGTAATCGCCGCCTCCATCGCTTACGCCGTTGTTTTGATGTACGTGTTCCCCTTGACTGCCAGCGTCGTCAATACCAACTGGGCAATGTTGAAAAACTCCTTTTTTATCGGGACGCATTATCTTTTCTGCACGATTTTGACCGCCGCCATTCACTTTGCTATGTTTTATATCGCGGTCAGCCTGTTTACGCCCATACTGATTTTCGGCGAAGGCTTATGCGCCCTGCTGAGTTCCTATCTGCTTGCGGGAGTAATCCGCGCCTGCTCCTTTGACCCGACCCTATCCGAGAACGACCGGAACGCCGAAAGCGACGACGCGGAAAGCAATGAGGAAACGTCATGAAATTGACAGCGCGGGAACGCGCCGACAGGCGGGAAGCCTTCCGCCGTATGAGCGCGGCGCAAAAAGCGGACTACATCTTTTCTTACTATAAACTGCCCATTGTCCTGACGCTTCTTTTTGCCTATATCCTGTGCTACGGGCTTTATCGGCATTTCTCCCGGAAGGAAGTCCTGCTATATGTCGCGTGCGCGAATGTGGTTGTCAGCGACGACACGGCGGGCGCCTTGTCGGAAGGCTTTGTCCGTTATTCCGGAAAAGATGTCCGGAAGTGCGAGGTGTCCTTATATAAGAATCTTTATCTTTCCGACAATCCCACGCTCGCCAATCATCAATACGCATACGCCTCGCGCTTGAAACTTCTGGCCGCGATAGACGCGGAACAAATTGACGTTATCCTGATGAATCAAGAGGCGTATGATTTCCTTTCCGAAAAAGGCTACCTTGCGACAATCGCGTATCAGACGAACGCCGCGGACGTTTCGCGCTTTCCTGTTTTTCAAAACGCCGGTTTTACGGATTCCGTTTTTTTAGGCGTGATTCCAAACAGTCCGCGCATAACTGCGGCAATGGAGTATATCGCTTATCTGGAATCTCCGCCCTAATTGCGCATACGCCGTTGCGTTTTATGTTGACAAATGCGCGGATTTGGCGTATCATGGAAAATAATGGCAGTTCGGGCATTCTAAAACGTCGTATGCGATAGGAAGGTGATTTTGACATGGTCAATCTTGTGGGCGTGCTGGCCGCGATTTCCACGACGCCGACGCTGGTTCGCCAATTAAACGCGGTTCTTGATTCGGAGATTTCGCTTCCCAATTTTCCCACGCAAACGATGGGCGGACAGTTGGTGTGGGACACGCTCGCCGAAAGCAACGGATGGCGCTTACAGCAAAACGAGCTTACGAAGCATTGCCGCATTCTCGACCCGGAGAACGTCCGCCGCGCTTGGGGGACGAAAAAGGGCATGATGAAAGCCCTCGAATCCCTGCAAAACAGCATTTCCCGTTAGCCCGCCGCAGAAAAACTCCCCGCCGGACGGCGAGGAGTTTTTGTTTTCGTCAGCGGCGGGAATCCCGATAGGCTTGGGCGGTTTCCAGATAGCCCCGCGCCGAAGCGCGGTTGCGCTCGATTTCCTCCGGCGCCAGCGGGCGCACGACTTTCGCCGGGCTGCCCAGAAGCATGGAGCCGTCGGGGGCGTCCGTTTTGCCCGTCACGACCGCGCCCGCGCCGACAATGCAGTCGTTGCCAATCCGCGCCCCGTTCAGCACAATGGCGCCCATGCCGATAAGCGTGTTGTCGCCGACGACACAGCCGTGCACAATCGCGCCGTGCCCGATGGTACAGCCCTTTCCGACCGTCGTTTCCTCGTGCAGAACCGCGCAGTCCTGAATGTTCGTCCCGTCGCCGACGACAATCGCGCCGTCGTCGCCGCGAATGACTGCGTTATACCACACGCTCACGCCCTTGCCCAGCGTCACGTCCCCGCTAACTTTCGCGCCGTCGCAAATCAGCGCGTTCTCGTCCGTCTTGCGCAATTCGTATGCCATGACGCCCGCTCCTTTCCCCGATTCGTCAAGACAGCTCCGCAGAGAAATTCCCGTCGATAAAGACCGGGATTTCCCGCCCGTCCGCCGTCGTGCCCGTGATGTTTAAATCCGGCGTCCCTACCATGAAATCCACGTGCGTGATGGAATCGTTGAGCCCGTGCGCCTTGCGCTCCTCTTTCGACATTTCGCGCCCGCCCTCTATGCACGGGTACGCCTCCCCGAAGGCGATGTGGCAGGAGGCGTTCTCGTCGAAAAGCGTGTTGTAGTAGAGCAGTTTCTGATTGGAAATCGGGCTGTCGTAGGGCACGAGCGCGACTTCCCCGAAGTACGACGCGCCCTCGTCCGCGGAAATCGCGGCCTTTAACTCCGCCTCGCCCTTTTCGGCGTGCGCCTCCGTGATTTTGCCGTCCTTGACGACAAAATAAAACTTGTCGATGATGTTGCCCTCGTGGACAAGCGGCATGGCCGAATATACAACGCCGTTGGAACCGTCGCGCAGGGGCGCGGTGAAAATCTCCTCCGTGGGGATATTGGCAATGAAAGCCTGTCCTTTCGGCGTCCTGTCCTCGCCGGATTCCCAGAAGTGGCCTTCCGGGAGTTGCACCGTCAAATCCGTGCCCAGCGAATTTGCATAGCGCAGGGAGCGGAAGCGGAACGCGTTGAGCTTTTCGGTACGGCGGCGCAGGGTGTCGAGATGTTCGCGCCAGCGTCGGACGGCAAGCCCGTCGCCGTTAATGCGGACGGCACGAAAGATAGCGTCCCATAACGCCTCCACGGCCTGTTCCGTCGGCAAGTCCGGGAACGCCTTCCCCGCCCAGCTTGGAATCGGAATGGACGCAATGCACCACGGAAATTCGCTCGACATCTGCAAGCGGTCGAACTCCTTCAACGCCTCCCCGCTTGCGCGTTGGGCGCGCACTAACTTGTCCGTGTCCACGCCCTTGAGGTTTTCGGGGTCTGTGGCGGAAATCGCCAGATACGCCGCGCCCTCCGCCGCGTAGTCGTTGAAAAAATGGCGTCTCCACGCGGGAACGTCGTCAAACACGGCGTTGTCGGCGCAAAGGTACTTCATGCGCGTCATGGCGTCGTCGTGCCAGTTCATTACGACTTCCTTACAGCCCGTTTCATACGCTTCCGCCGCGCACATCCGGGCGAAATAGGCGCACTCCACCGGAGAGGAAATCACAAGCCGCTGTTCCTTTTGCACGTTTAGCCCCACCCGCACCAGCAGGCGGGCGTATTCCTGTAAACTTTCGGGATTCAAATAAGATTCCTCCTGTGCGTTTTTGATAGTATGCCCCGTCACGGCAAGAGCGTTTCGGGATAAAATCCCGCGTCGTGCAGGGCTTTCAGGTTCGCCGCCACATACGCGCTATCCTCTTGATAGGTCATACCGAACCACTGCGCGGCGGAGCGCAAGACGCGCACGGTCAGACGCCCGGCGGCGCGTTCGGCGTCCACGACGGAAGGCAGATAGCATTCCGCCTTGGGATTGTCCCCGGCTTTGCGCAGGAAGTCCTCGAAGTTGCGGCGCAGCGCCGGGAAAATCGACGGCGCGAAGCCCCACAAATTCATGGAGGCCACGTCGTCGGGTGAAAGCGTCGCGCCGCTGTCCTCGTCCCAGAGCCCGCCCTTGGGCGACGCCCCGATTTTCAGGCGTTCCGTAATGCCGCGCAGGATTCCGTTTTCCACGTCGCAGATTCCCCGCGAGACCGTCCCGTTTTCGGAGAGCGTGTTTTTGAGCGCGTAGCCGACCATGAGCGCGGCGCCCTCCGGCGGCAGGCGCGTCAGCGCGTCGTGCGCCACGCGGTAGGCGTCGGCGCCGTAATAGTCGTCGGCGTTGATGACGCAGAACGGCTCTTTCACAACGTCGGCGGCGCACAAGAGCGCGTGGGCGGTGCCGAACGGCTTTTTGCGTTCGGGCGGAATGCGGTAAAAGCCCGGAATGCTTGAAAAGTCCTGAAAGGCGTAATCTACGTCTACCGCCTCCCCGCCGTCCGTGCGGAAACGCGCCAGACGCTTTCCGAACAGTTCTTCTATGACTGGTTTCGATTCCGGGCGCACAATAAAGACGACTTTCCGGAACCCGGCGCGAATCGCGTCGTAAATCGAGTATTCCATGAGCGGCTCGCCGTGCGGCCCGATGCCCGTCGTCTGCTTGTCGCCGCCGTAGCGGGAGCCAAGCCCCGCCGCCATAATCACAAGCGCGGTTTTCATACAAAAGCCTCCAAAAAGTTTGATAAAAACGGCCGCGCCGGAGATGAGCCGTCTCCGGCGCGGCGGGAATCAGCTTTCCCGGATGGTGATTCTTTCGATAACGGGCTGTTCCTCCGGCTTAATCGTGCCGTTGTTGTCGATGGGCTTGGCGTCCTTGCAAATCTTGTCCACAACGTCCATGCCCGACGTGACATGGCCGAACCCGGCGTAGTCGCCGTCAAGAAATTCGCTGTCGGTCTGGACGATGAAGAACTGGGAGCTTGCGCTGTTCTCGTCCCCGGAGGCGCGGGCCATGGAGATTGTGCCGCGCACGTGGGAAATGTCGTTGACAAGCCCGTTGGACTTGAACTCGCCGACAATGTTGTGCTCGGCGCCGCCGTTGCCGTTGCCCAAGGGGTCGCCGCCCTGAATCATGAAGCCGTCCATAATGCGGTGGAAGGTCAAGCCGTCGTAGAAGCCGCTCTTTGCGAGGCTGACAAAGTTCTGCACGGTAATCGGGGCTGTAAAGCCGTCGAGTTCCACGCTAATCGTGCCGTAGTCCTTTACGACAATGTCGGCGTGCTCAATGCCGATTTTGTCGAGGGTTTCGGCAGACTGCAACGCGGCGGCGTCGGCGGCTGTCGCGTCGCCGCTTGCCACAGTTGCAACGGCGTCGCCGCTGGTCGCGGAGGTTGCGGAAACCGCCGCCTGTTCGGAGGCGTCATTGTCGCCGCTTGTCACGGTCTCCGCTTCGGCGTTATCCCCGCTCTGTACGCTTTCCGCTTCGGCGGCGGCGCTGGTCTCGCCGTCGGAGGCGTCGCCGCTCGCTACGCTCTCGCCGCTCCGCACGGTCTCCGTATCCGGCGCGGCGTCGGGCGCGTTGTTGTTGCGCCCCGTCATGCGGGCAATCAGGAGCAGGAGCAGAAAGACGCCAAGCGCGACTGCAAGGGCAATCCACATCTGTTTCCGGCTTGCGGGGCTCGATACGGCGGCGGAGTTCGCGCTATTGCTTCCCGGTTTCTTCGCGGCGCCGCCCTGCGCGTTGCGCGTCTGATTCTGCGGGGCGCGGTTGGGGTTCTTTTTCTTCTTGTTGTACTTCTTCTTCCTGCTTTGGGGCATGGTTTCTTCACTCCTCATTCTGTTCCTGTGTACTGCTTCCGTCCGCGACGGGCGCGGCGGGAGCCGGAACGGATTCCGGCAGGGCGCGGAGCTCGTCACGCGCTTCCTGCAAGACCCGCTTTTCCGCTTTGGTCGTCAGTTTCGACTCGTCGAACCGGGCGAACATGTCCGGGCGGCGCGTCATGGTACGCTTATAGCTCTCTTTGCGCCGCCACTCGCCCACTTTCGCGTGGTGTCCCGACAACAGGACTTCCGGGACGGCGCGTCCGTGCCATACCGCCGGGCGGCTGTACTGCGGATATTCCAGCAGTCCGTCCCAGTGCGATTCCTCCTCGAAACATTCCGGGGCGGGCAGGACGCCCGGAACCATCCGGCAAACGGCGTCCGTGACCGCCATCGCCGGGATTTCCCCGCCCGTCAGGACGTAATCCCCGACGGAAATTTCCTCGTCGACGCATTCCTCTAAAAAACGCTCGTCCACGCCCTCGTAATGTCCGCATACAAGAATTAAATGCTCGTAGCGTTCTTTGAGTTCCCGCGCCACGTCCTGCGTAAAGGTGCGCCCGCACGGGGAAAGAAAAATCGTGCGTCCGTGTCCATGTGTTTCCACGATATGCGCCCAACATCTGTAAAGAGGGTCGGCCTGCATAATCGCGCCGCGCCCGCCGCCGTAGGGGTAATCGTCCACCTGCATTTGCTTGTTGGTCGTGAAAGCGCGTATCTGGTGGGTACGGATTGCGATAAAGCCGCGCTCCCGCGCCCGCCCTAATATGCTCACGCCCAACATCGCCTCCAGCGCCTCCGGGAACAGCGTCATAATGTCAATTTCCATCCTGCGCCAATCCCTCCCAGACGCGAATTTCCATGCGGTTGGCGTCAACGTCCGTCGACACAACGAACGCCTCCGGCACGGCGGGGACAAGGTACGTATGCGCCCCCTTGACTGTGTAAACCTTGTGGGCGGGGTAGCGCTCCACTTTCGCCAGCGTCCCCAGCAAGCCCCCCGTCGCGGCGTCGTAGACTTCCATGCCAATCAGCTCCGCGTCAAAGAAAGGGATGTCGGGGGCGTCGGCGCGGTCAACGGAGAGTTCGCGCCCTTTGAGCGCGGCGGCGGCGTCCATATCGTTGACGCCCGCGAGTTTCAAGAGCGCGAACCCCTTGTGAACCCGCGCCGCCTCGACCGCGACGGGCTGCCCGTCCAGATAGAGCGTATGGAAACGCGCCGCGAAAGCGGGGTCTCCGTCGTGCGGCAAAACGCGGATTTCCCCCCGGATTCCGTGCGTATTGACAATTTTTCCCACGGATACATAACGCAGTCTCACGGCGGCGCGCCCTCCTTCGCAATCACGTTCCGCGCAAAGCGTCGGCGTAACGGGCATAGTATACCGCTTTTTTTGTCAAAAGGCAAGAAGCGCGTGAAAAGAAACGGAGATTTTTTATTTTTTCCGTCCGCGCCCTTGCGGGACGCAAGTCGGAGCGCTATACTAAGAAACCGCTTGCGGCGTCCGGGACGCCGGGCGAACGAATGTTTGAGGAGGCAATGCCCATGACCCTCGCGTCTTATTTGCAATCGCAGTTCACCGCCGCGCAGGAGCTTGAATTTCTGCTCCGCATACTGGCGGCGGGGCTGTGCGGCGGCGTAATCGGACTGGAACGCAGTCGGCGGCTGAAAGAGGCCGGGATTCGCACGCACGTGATTGTCTGCCTAACGGCGGCGCTCATGATGATTATTTCAAAGTACGGCTTCGCGGACCTGACCGCCCCGGACGGCGCGGACTTCAACGGCGTGCGCGGCGCGGATTCCGCCCGTATCGCCGCGCAAGTCGTAAGCGGCGTGAGCTTTCTGGGCGCCGGGGCGATTTTCAAGAGCGGCAACACCATCAAGGGCTTGACCACGGCGGCGGGTATCTGGGCTACGTCGGGAATCGGGCTTGCGCTGGGCGCGGGAATGTACGTCCTTGGCATTGCCTCGACGCTGATTGTCATCGTATTCCAGACGCTTATGCACCGCTTCACCTTCGGCGCGGAGTCCATGACTTCGCACTACCTTTCGTTCACCATGGGCGCGGACAGGGCTTTCCGCGACGTGTTCAACCAGTACATGGAGGAGAACCGGATACAGGTCACAGACAGCGACCTGACCTATTCCGTCGACGGGCTTGTGACCTGCAACATGATACTCAAAACGCCGCATACGATTTCCATTTACGACGTTGACCAGTTCCTGCACGAACGCTGCGCCCTGAGAAAAATCAGCTATTCCAATTTCGCGTGACGGAAAGGGGCTTTTATGTCAATCCTGCTCTTTCTGCTCTGGATTCTTTTGAACGGGCGCGTCACGCCGGAAATCGTCGTGATTGGCGCGGGCGTCGCGGCGGCGCTCATGCTGTTCATGTCGCGCTTTTTAGGCTGGGGTGTCCGCAAGGAGCGCGATTTCCTGCGGCTCGCGCCGCTTGCGGCGCTTTACCTCTTAAATCTGCTCTGGGAGGTAGTGAAAGCCGCCGCCACGGTGTTGCTTGTCGCGCTTACGCCGACCTTGCGCCCCGAACCCGTCCTTGTGGAGTTCCATTCCGGGCTGCCCCGCGAATACCAGAACGTCATACTGGCGAACTCCATCACGCTGACGCCCGGAACGATTACGGTATTTCAGGAGGGCGACCGCTTCCTTGTCCACGCCCTGCGCCGGGAGTACGCGGAGGGCTTGAGCCGTTCGTCGTTCGTCCTGCTTCTGCGGAAATTTCCGTGACTTTTGCAAATAGTCCGCAAACTGCGGAACACTCTGAAAGGAGGCTGTTTTCTTGGACGTACAAGAGGCCTACAAACTGCTCTACGCGTTCGCGCTTATCGTGATTTCCCTTTTGCTGTGCGTCATGCTGTTCCGCTCCGCGAAGGGGCCCGGCGTCACGGACAGACTGCTTTCCATTAACATGGTCGGCACGCTCGTCATCGCCGGGATTGTCATCCTTTCGCGGCTGTTGGGGGAGGCTTGGCTGTTGGACGTGGCGCTCGTCTACACCATGATTAGCCTTGTTTCCGTGCTGATACTGGCGCGTGTGCTGATACCGCCGCGCCCGTCGCGGAAGCGTTTCCGCGACGAACCGGGAGGCGAAAGCAATGTTTGACTTTGCATGGGCGCGGTTCTGGCTGACCGCCGTCGTATTAGGCGCGGGACTGCTCTGTTTCGCGGGCGCCGTGCTCGGAAACTGCCGTTTCGCCTACGTCATGAACCGGGTTCACGCCGCCGGAATCGGCGACGCCATGGGGCTGTTTTGCGTCGTTCTGGCGGCGTCCGTCAACGCGGCGGGGCTGTTGGAAGCCGTCAAGTGCTTTCTCCCGGTCGCGTTCCTGTGGATATGCTCCCCGGTCTCGTCGCACCTGATAGCGCAGATTGAGTATTACACTAATCGGCGGCTTTACGAGCACATGACGCGGCTTTGAGGGCGAAAGGCGGCAATATGAATTTTTCGGAAATCTATAAAATCACGCTGGTTCTGCTGTTGATTGTCTGCGCCGTGTCCGTCAACCTGACGCGAAGCCTGTTGCGCTCCGTCATTATCTTCATGTCCTACAGTTCCATCATGTGCCTGCTGTGGATTCTCATGGAGTCACCCGACTTGGCGATTACGGAGGCGGCGGTAGGCGCGGGCGTCAGCGGGTACCTGTTCCTTGTGACGCTCAAGAAACTGCGGCAGATAGAGGGCATGGGGGACATGGAGCAAGTCGAGGGCGGCGCGTGGACGGACGCCGCGCCGGAAACGGATACCGCGCCGGACTTCCCGGAGGGCGGCGCGTCGGCGGCGTTCCCGAAAGCGTCCCGGACGCAAGCCGCAAAAGGGAAACGGAAACGCCGTCGCGGCAAGGGCGGCGGCAAGCGGAAAGGGGGCGGCGCATGAGCGCGAAAACATTCAAAAAGGCGTTCCGCCGCTGGCTCGACGGCGGGCGCGACCTCACGGAAAACGTCATGGACGGCAAGCGCGGGCACGACCTGCCCCGGCAAGACCAGCGCCGCTTACTGCACGAGGCGGAGGACGCCGCGTTAGCGCGCATGGGGCGCGTGGTGCGTTCGGAGCGCCGCGCCTTTGCGGCGTGGTACCGCGTCGCGTCGGTGGCTTGCTGTCTTGTCCTGATGGCGGTGTTCCTTTATATGGTCGCGCATATCACGCGCTACGGCGCGGAGAACCCGCGTGCGGCGGAAGTCGCGGAACGCTATATTGAGCGCGGCTTGGAGGAGACCGGGGCGGTCAATATCGTTTCGGGCATGATTTTAGATTACCGCGCCTTCGACACGCTGGGGGAATCGCACGTCCTCTTTACGGCGCTCATCTGCGTCATGGTTCTGCTCCGGCGCGACCGCAAGAACATGCGCACGGCTTACGAGGACTATTACCGCATTCGGGAGGAAAGTTACTTTCCTATCAACCATGACCCGATAGCGCGGCGCGTCGGCGGCGCGCTCGTGCCCTGCATTCTGATGTTCGGAATCTACGTTTTGCTCAACGGGCAGATTTCGCCCGGCGGCGGGTTCTCCGGAGGCGCCGTGCTGGGCGCGGGGCTGGTCATTTTCGCCTCTACTCGCGGGGACGACGCCGTCGACCGCTTCTTGACGGGGAAAGTTTTCCGCCGCGCAACGTTTTTCGCGCTCTCGTTCTACAGCTTCGCCAAGGGCTATGTGTTTTTCATGGGCGCGAACGGTCTGGAAAACCATATCCCGAAAGGGACGCCCGGCGCGATACTGTCGGGCGGGCTCATCCTGCCGCTTGACGTTGCCGTGGGGCTTGTCGTGGCTTGCACGATGTTCGGCTTTTACAGCCTGTTCCGGCGCGGGATTATCGGCGGGGAGGACGCCGACGGCGCCGCGCCGCAAAAACGCACGGAAGGAGAGGAACCGTAATGAAAACCGTTTCGGCGCTGTTGGCGAACTATGAAGAAACCGCCGCCATTATCCTGTTTGTCATCGGGCTGTCCATGCTTCTTTTCCACGGAAACCTGATAAAAAAGCTAATCGGCATGAACATCATGGACACGGGGAGCTTTCTTTTCCTTGCGAGCATGGGCTATATCGAGGGGCGCAAGGCGCCAATCCTTGTTGACGGCGTGCAGAGCGCGGAGGCGTATATAAACCCCGTCCCGGCGGGGCTTGTCCTGACGGGCATTGTCGTCTCGGTCTCCGTGACCGCCGTCATGCTGTCGTTGTCCATACGCCTTTACCGCCGCTATCATACGTTGAACGTGGACGAGTTCTATCTGCTCTCCCGCCACCAGTTGGAGGACAGATGACATGGGCTTTATCCGCAACTTTCCCTTATTCACGATTATTTTCAGCCTGTTTTCGAGCGTCCTTTGCATGATGTTGACGGGGCGTCGGGCGCAGCGCTATACCGTCTGTTACGAGTGCTTCCTTATCGCGCTTACGGGCGCGGTTCTGTGGTACGTGTGCAAGACGGGCGAGGCGTTCACGTATGTCATGGGGGAGTTCCCCGCGCCGTGGGGGAACGAAATCCGGGCGGGCGTTCTGGAAGCGATGTTAGCCCTTGTCTTTCTGATTATCCTGCTCTGCTCCGTGCTCGGCGGCTGGCGGTTCCTGCTCATTGACGTTGAGCACAGCAAAATCAACCTCTATTTCACGCTCATTAACCTTCTGACCGCCGCGCTGATGTCCCTTGTCTGGACGAACGACATTTTCACGGGCTACGTTTTCCTTGAAATCCTTACCTTGACTTCCTGCGGCATTCTGATTGTGCGGGAAATCGGGCGCACGACGCTGGCGGCTGTCCGCTACATGGTCTTGAACCTGTTGGGCTCCGGGCTGTTCCTGCTGGGCGTGGTGTTGCTCTACTCCCTTACCGGACACCTGCTCATGCTCCCCATGCGGGCGGCGGTCTCGGAAATCGTCGCGGCGCCGGGCGGCGCCGTTACCGTCACTTTTTCGCTCGCTATCCTGACCATCGGGCTGGGCATAAAAAGCGGGCTGTTCCCGTTCCACTTCTGGATGCCCGACACCTACGGCACGGCCACCCCGACTTCCGCCGCGATTCTCTCCGCGCTGGTCTCGAAAGCCTATATCTTCCTGCTGTTCAAGATTTACTGGCGCGTGATTGGCATTGAAGTCTTTGAAACCCTGCCCATTCGCCGGATATTGTTCGGCTTGGGCATTCTGGGCATGGTATTCGGCTCGGTGTCGGCGATACGCGCCGACAGCATTCATAAAATGGTCGCGTTCTCGTCGGCGGCGCAAATCGGCTATATCTACATGGGGCTCGGCATGGGCGGCCCGCTTGGGTACGTCACGGCGATATTTCAGATACTCGCCCACGCCGTCACAAAGTCGCTGTTGTTCCTCACGACGCCGCGCCTTGCGCGGGTGTCCGGCGACAGCCTGCTGTTCCAGAACCTGCAAGGAAGCGGCTTGCGCGACAAAAGCGCGGGAATCTTTTTCACGCTCTGCGCTTTCTCTATGGTCGGCATTCCGGTTTTCGCCGGGTTTTCCGCGAAACTCTTCTTTGCCGTCGCCGCCGTAGAGACCGGAGATTTAGGGATTCTGTTCCCCACTATGCTTGCGCTTGCGGTCAGTTCCGTGCTGAACGCGCTGTACTTCATTCGGACGGTCATCCGCATTTACACGGCGGGGCGCGGCGGCGCCGACATTTACGCGCCGCGCATTTACGCCGCCGAACATAACGACGACGATACGCCCGATTCCTTCCCGGAGACGGAAACCCTGTCCGGGCGGCTCTCCTACTGGATTCCCGCCTTGGCGCTGACCGGAATGAACCTGTTTTTGGGGCTGTTCTCGTGGGTGGCGCTGGACTTCATCCGGCGCGGGCTTGCGATGTTCGCGTAGACTGGAGGCATACCCATGCTGTTTTTTACCATCCTCTTTCCCATGCTGGCGGGCGTCGCGGCGTCCGTGCGCCCCATGCCGCGCCGAAAGCGTCTGGCATGGTACGCCGCCGTCATGCTCCTGACGGACGCGCTCGGCGTGCTGTGCATGGTTCGCGGAAATCCCGTGCGGCTCTTTGCGCTTACGCAGGGACTGCATTTTTCCTTCGCCTTGGACGCGATAGGGCGGATTTTTCTTTCCGTCGTCCTTCCGGCGTATACCGCCGTATGTTTTTACGCGTTCGAGTACATGTCGGCGGAGGAGCGGGAGGAGACGTTTTTCGCGTTCTACTTCGTCTCGCTGGGCGCGGTTATCGCGGCCTGCATGGCGGGGAATCTCGTGACGCTTTACCTTTGCTTTGAGCTTGCCACGCTGAGTTCCATGCCGTTGGTGTTGCACGAGGGCACGAAAGAAGCGATTGCCGCCGCCTTAAAGTACCTGTTCTATTCGATAGGCGGCGCGTTGCTGGGCTTGCTGGCCGTCGTGTGCCTCTACTGGTACGGCGCGGACTCGGACGCGTTCGCGGCGGGGGGCTTCCTCGACCCCGGACGCGTCGCGGGGCGCGAGCCGCTCCTGCTTGCCGTCATATTCTGCGGAATCGTGGGGTTCGGCGCGAAAGCGGGCATGTACCCGCTTCACGGCTGGCTCCCCGCCGCGCACCCTATCGCGCCCGCGCCCGCCTCCGCGCTGTTGTCGGGCGTTATCGCAAAACTGGGCGTGTTGTCCGTGATACGCCTTGTTTACTTCTCCGCCGGGGCTTGGTTCCTGCGCGGGACTTGGGCGCAATACGCGTGGATGTGCTTGGCCATGGGCACGATTTTCATGGGCTCCATGATGGCTTTCCGGGAAAAGGTCATGAAAAAACGCCTTGCCTACTCGTCCATCAGCCAGATTTCCTATATCATGCTTGGCTTGTCGCTGTTAAATCCGGGCGGGCTGACGGGCGCCCTGCTCCAATTCGCCGCCCACGCCGTCTCTAAGGGCGCTCTGTTCCTGTGCGCGGGCGTATTCATTTACAAACTCGGACGCCGCAAGGCGTCGGAACTGCGCGGCGCCGGCAAGCTCATGCCCGTGACGATGTGGTGCTTCCTGATAGCGTCGCTGTCGCTGGTGGGCATTCCGCCCATGGGCGGCTTTGCGAGCAAGTGGTATCTGGCGGCGTCGGCTATCGGCGACGGCATGGGCGTCTTTGCGATACTCCCGCCCGTCGTGCTGTTGGTTTCGGCGTTCCTGACGGCGGGATATTTGCTCCCCGTCGCCGTCGACGCGTTCTTTCCCGGCGCGGATTTCTCCGTGAAAGAGGCGTTCAAGGACTGCCCCGCCGTGCAGAAGCGGCTTTCCGCCAATACGGGCAAGGGCAAAAAACAGAAAGTATCGCTGTCGGGCGCGGCGGAGCCGTCCGCGCTGATGACGATTCCGCTTGCCGTACTGTGCGCGGCGGCGCTATGCGTCGGGCTGTTCGGGTCTTGGTTTGCCGACGCTTTCGGCGGCGTGATACGGGGGCTGGCATGATGTTAGGCACGGAATGGAATCCTGCGCTATTGCTTGCGCCAATCCTCCTGCCCATGCTGGGCGGCGGCGCCATGCTGGCGTTCCCGCGCATGGACAGGCCGGACAGGGAGCTTTTCACGGAAACCGCCGCCTGTCTGACAAGCGCCCTTGTGTTCCTCATGCTCCCGAACGTCCCGCACGGACAGGCGGCGACGGTCTACAGCTTCATCGGCGGCTTTTCCGTGGCTTTCATGGCGGACGGCTCGTCGATACTGTTCGCGGGGATGGTTGCGGTCATGTGGCCGCTTGCCCTGCTCTACGCGTTCTCCTATATGGAAGGCGAGCCCCGGCAGAACAGTTTCTTCGCGTTCTATCTCATGACTTACGGCGTGACGTTGGCGGTGGCGTTCTCGGCGAACCTCGTCACGATGTACGTCTGCTTTGAAATGCTGACGCTTGTCACGATTCCGCTTGTCAGCCACGGCGGAAGCCCGGACAGCTCCCACGCGGGCTATCTCTACGCCGCCTACTGTATCGCGGGGGCGTCGCTTGCGTTTGTCGCGGTCGTCATGGGCACGTTGGACGGCTCCGGCGGCTTCCGCTTCGGCGGCAATCTGGCGAGCGAGTACCCGCCCGCCCTCATGCGCCTTGTGTACCTGTTCGGCTTTATCGGCTTCGGCACGAAAGCCGCCGTCTTTCCGCTCTATATCTGGCTTCCCAAGGCGTCTGTCGCGCCGACGCCCGTCACGGCGCTGCTCCACGCCGTCGCGGTGGTCAACAGCGGCGCGTTCGCCGTCATGCGCCTGACCTTCTACGCCTTCGGGCCAAACCTGCTTTCGGACAGTTACGCGCAGACGTTTTGCGTACTGCTTTCTTCGTTCTCCATGGTATTCGCGGCGGTGATGGCGTTGAAAGAGCGCCATTTCAAGCGGCGTCTGGCGTACTCCACCATGAGCAACCTGTCGTATATCCTGTTCGGAATCAGCCTCATGACGGGGCGGGGCATGGCGGGCGCGCTGGCGCACACGCTTTTTCACGGCGTGATTAAAATGTCGCTGTTCCTGTGCGCGGGGGCGTTCATGCGCGTGACGGGCAAGGCGTACCTGTACGAAATCAACGGGCAGGGGCGGAGAATGCCCTTCACGTTCGCGGCGTACACGCTGGGGGCGCTGTCGCTGACGGGCATTCCGCTGTTTTGCGGCTTCGTGTCGAAATGGCGGCTGCTTACGGCGGGAATCGCCGCCGGGACGCGGGCGGATTTTGTCGGCGTCGTCGCGTTAATCGTTTCCGCGTTCCTGTGCGGGATGTACGCGCTTTCGGTGAGCGTGCGGGCGTTCCTGCCCCCGACGCCCGACGCGCAGTACGCGGAAAGCGCCGCCGGAATCCGGGAGGCGGACTGGCGGATGTTAGTCCCGATAGGGCTTTTCACGGCGGCCAACATCGCCTTTGGCGTATGGTCGGAGCCTGTCATGACGTTTCTGGACGCGGTTTCACGCGGGGCGGTGTAGTAGAGAAAGGGGTAAAACCGTGCAAATTGCGTTTCTCGTATTCTTTCCCCTGTTCTGCGGGCCCGCCGCGTACTTCGCCGGACGCCGGGGCGAACGTCGGCGGGACGCGGTCGTTCTGCTGTGCGCGGCGTTGTGCGCGGGGCTTTCCGTGTCGCTGACGGTATCGGCGGCGGGCGGGGAAATCGCGTCCTTCGCCGTGCCCCATGTCCTCATCAACGGGCTTTCCTTTACCGCGACGGGCTTCCGCGCCCTCTACAGCCTTGTAACGTCGCTGATGTGGCTTTTTACGTCGCTGTTCTCCCGCGAATACTTTGCGCACGAGCGGGAAGGGCTTAACGCTTACTGGATGTTCACGCTCCTGACGCTGGGCGCGACGCAGGGCGTCATGCTGTCGGCGGATTTTATGACGACGTTCGCTTTCTTTGAAATCCTGTCGCTGACTTCCTTCACATGGGTCATGCGCGAACAGACAAAGGAAGCGATTCGCGCCGGATACGCGTACCTGTTTGTGGCGGTGTTCGGCGGGCTTGTCCTGCTGATGGGGCTTTTCCTGTTATATGACGCCTGCGGGACGCTCGAATACGCCGCGCTCCGGGACGCCGTGCGGGGCGCGAATACAAAACAGGTTTTCGCGGCGTCAATCTGCGTCCTGTTCGGCTTCGGCGCGAAAGCGGGCATGTTCCCGTTGCATATCTGGCTCCCGATGGCGCACCCGGTCGCGCCGTCCCCGGCGTCGGCTCTGTTGTCGGGCGTTTTGACGAAAGTCGGCGTGTACGGAATCCTCATGACGGCGCTGGAACTCATGAACGGCAACCGCGCTTTCGGCGTGTTCCTGCTGACATTGGCGTTAATTACCATGTTCCTTGGGGCGGCGCTCGCGCTGTTTTCCACGAACCTGAAACGGACGCTTGCCTGTTCGTCGATGTCGCAGATAGGCTTTATCCTCACGGGCTTGGCGACCTTCGCGCTGTGCAACGTCCAGACGGGCGCGGGGACGCTGTCGGCGGCGGGCGCGACGCTCGCGCTGTCCGGGATGGTTCTGCATATGCTCAACCACTCCCTGTTCAAATTGTTGCTGTTCATGGCGGCGGGCGTCGTGCTGATGAACGTTCACGAACTTTCCCTTGACGAAATTCGCGGCTGGGGGCGCAACAAGACTTCTTTAAAAATCGCGTTCGCCGTCGGGGGGCTTGGCATTAGCGGCGCCCCGCTCCTCAACGGCTACCTGTCAAAGTCCATGCTCCACGAAGGGCTTGCGCATTTAATGGAAGGCTCGGAGGAAATCGGCTTCCTGAGCGCCGCGACTATGCGCTACCTTCACGCGGCGGAATGGGTGTTCCTGTTTTCGGGCGGCCTGACGTTTGCCTATATGCTGAAGCTGTTTGTGTGCGTCTTTGTAGAGCGCAACGCCGACGCGGAAAAACAAGCGCGTTACGACGACGCCCCCGACTGCATGAACGCGCTCTCTGCGGCGGTTATCACGCTGTCGGCGTTGCTCCTGCTTCCGCTGGGACAGCCGTGGATTGTGTCGCATATCGCAAACTTCGCGGTCAACTCGTTCGGCGTCGCGGAAGCGCCGTTGCGTTTCGCGGCGTTCGCCGGGGAAAACCTCAAAGGCGCGGCGGTGTCGCTGTCAATCGGCGCGATTGTCTATCTGGCGTTCGTGCGCCCCGTACTGCGCCCCCGCGGCGCCTACGCCGACCGCTGGCCGCCCGCGCTGAATCTCTATGCGCGGCTCTACGCGCCGCTGTTCGCGCAATGGCTCCCGGCGCTGTGCGGCAACGCCGTGCGCCCGTTCGCGGAAAACGTTGTTTTGCGCCGCGCCTGCCGCGCACTGCTCCTGACGGCTTCCGTGCTCGCGCAAGCCATGAGCGACAGTATGGACGCGCTGATTCTCCTGTTGCGGCGGACGGTTGTCCGCGAAGTGAAAGTGCGCGACGAACAAGCGGCTTTGCGCGTCGGACGCTTCCGGGCGTTCCGCCGCGCCACGGCCAGCGCCCTTGACGCGTTCCACTTCTCCTTTGCGCTCCTGATGGCCTGTCTCGGCGTGATTCTGATTTTAGGATTCCTGTTGATTTTGCTTTAAGCTAAAAATTCGCGGAAATTGTCGGCAGTCGGAAGAATGACCCGCCGCCCGCGCAAGCGCAAGCCGGACGCATAGCCCGCGCCCGCGCCGAATAAGCTGTAAGCGAATACGGCGCGGGAGGGGAGCGCGTGGAAAAGGCGTTTTTGCTCCATAGTTTTCTGCTGGGCGCGGGGCTGTCCATGGACGCTTTCACCGTGTCGTTGGCGGACGGGTTGCGGGAACCGGAGATGTCGGGGCGGCGTATGCGCGCAATCGCCGGGGCTTACGGCGCGTTTCAGGCCGTCATGCCCATGACCGGGCGCGGCTTAGTGCGCCTCGCCGCGTCGCGCTTCCTATGGCTCCGCCGCCGGATTCCGTTCGCGGGCGCCGCGCTGTTGTTTTGTGTCGGCGGGAAAATGATTCTGGAAAGTTTCCTGCGCCCGCCCGGCGCCCGCTCCGCCCCGTTGGACGGCGCCGCCCTGCTCGCACAGGCTTTCGCCACGTCCGTTGACGCGCTGTCGGTCGGCTTCGCAATCGCCGCCTATCGACTGCCGCAAGCCCTGCTGGCCTCGGCGATAATCGCCGCCGTGACGTTTTTCGACTGCCTCGCCGCCCTCGCCGTCGGCAAGCGTTTCGGACTGCTCTTTTCCCGGCAGGCGTCGGTATCGGGCGGGTTGGTTCTTATGGGCGTCGGCGCGGAGACGCTGTTCCGCGCCTTGCGATAAGTTGCCCAAGATTTTTCTGCCTGAGCGGAGAGCGACGCCAACCCCGCCCCGAATCCCTTGAACTGGGGCGAGCGCCGCCTCCCCCTAAACAAACCGTTCGGCATAGTGCAAAACGCACAAAAACAGCTTGAATTTTTGGCTGTACAATTTCTCAAAAGATATGTTATAATGCGAAAGACGGCGGTTTCCGCCGAATACGTTGCAAGGGGGTACCCGTATGGCTTTGGATTATGTGTCCACATCAAAGAAGATTGTGGACGCGGTCGGCGGCGCGGGCAATATCGCCACCGCCACCAACTGCATGACCCGCCTGCGGCTTGTGCTCAACGACGAGGGCAAGGCGAACGACGACGCCGTGAAGGCCATCAAGGGCGTCAAGAGCGTCATCAAGCAGGGCGGGCAGTATCAGGTGGTCATCGGCAACGAGGTTTCCAACCTCATGAAGGAGTTCAACAAGCTGGGGAACTTCTCCGAGGACGCCGCGCCCGCCGCCGGGAAAAAGCCGGAGGGAAATCCGCTTCAGCGGCTCTTCGGCTTTGTGGCGGGCTGTCTGACGCCCCTGCTCCCCGCCATGCTCGGCACCGGAATGGTCAAGGTGGTTTTGGTTCTCCTGACCACCATGGGCGTCATGAGCGAAACCGGCCCTACTTACCTGATTCTGTTCGGCATGGCGGATTCGTTCTTCAACTTCCTGCCGATTATGCTGGGCTGGAGCATTGCCAAAAAGACGGGGCATTCCGTGCCGATGTACATGGTGATTGGCGCCGCGCTGGTTTACCCGAATCTGGTGACCATGCTCAACCCCATGGGAAGCGGCTTGGAAGGGATTTCCTACGGGGAATTTCTGGGGCAGCCGTGCGCGTATATGTTCGGCGTGATTCCCGTCATTAAGGCGGGCTATACCTCTTCCGTGCTCCCCATGCTCCTGATGGCTCCCGTCATGGCGTGGGCGGAGGATTTCGCCGACCGCGTGTCGCCGAACGTCCTGAAAGCGTTCCTGAAACCCATGCTGTTCTTCCTGATTTGCACTCCGATAGTGTTTATTGTGCTTGGGCCTCTGGGCGCGGTGGTCGGCAACGGCCTCGCGGCGGTTATGAGCGCCATGTACAACACAGTGCCTTGGCTGACGGTGGGGCTTCTCTCCGCGCTTATGCCGTTTATCGTCATGACCGGAATGCACTATGCCCTTGTGCCGCTTTCCACGCTGAACCTGACCAATCTGGGCTATGACGTGATTGTCATCGTCACCATGTTCTGCTCCAACATCTGCCAAGGCGGAGCCTCTTTCGGCGTCGCGGCTAAGACAAAAGACGTGGACACAAAGTCCGAAGGCATTGCCTGCGGCATTTCCGCCTGTATCGCGGGCGTCACGGAACCCGCCATGTACGGCATTAACATGCGTTTCATCAAGCCCATGATTGCGGCTGTCTGCGGCGCGGGCGTGTCCGGACTGCTGGCGGGTCTTTCCGGCGTGAAAGGCTTTGTCATGGGCGGCTCCCCGTCCCTCATGTCCCTGATTACCTTTGTCGGCGTGGATTCCGCCAGCACGATTACCAACCCCTATCACGGCGTCATTTGGGGCGCGATTTGCGCCGTTGTGGGCATTGGCATTTCTTTCGCGCTTTCCTTCATCCTCTACAGCGACAAGGCCGCCGGGCTTGCCGGGGACGTGAACACGGACGCCATCGACGCCGCGAACGCGGCTATGGCGGGGCAGGACGCCCCCGAAAAGAAAGCCATTTCCGCCCCCATGGAAATCGACTCTCCCATGACCGGAACGCTTGTCCCCATGAAGGACGTGCCCGACGAAGTCTTTGCTTCCGGGGCGTTGGGCGAAGGAATCGCAATCCTTCCCACGGACGGCAAGGTTGTCGCGCCGTGCGACGGCGTGGTCGCGCAGATGATGGACACCCGCCACGCAATCGGCATTGTCGCCGACAACGGCGTGGAAATCCTGATTCACGTGGGGCTGGACACCGTGGAACTGCACGGCGCGCCCTTCAAGTACCACGTGAAGCCCGACCAAGAGGTCAAGAAGGGCGATTTGCTCTTGACCGCCGACCTTGACGCCGTGACGAAAGCCGGGAAGAAGCTCTACACGCCCGTGATTATCACGAACTCCGACGACTACACGGAGATTGCGCCCGTGGACGGCGCGGAAATCAAGGCGGGCGACAAGCTCATGACCGTGAAATAATGCGCCTCTCCAAGCCCCCCCCCTTTGGGGGAGGGTG
>JAFXQD010000004.1 GCA_017527365.1 Oscillibacter sp. | reverse complement strand
ACTCGCCTGATTATAACCCTATTGAAAAACTGTGGGCGAATATGAAGCGCTGGCTTAAAAAGAATATGCGCTACTATGATTCTTTTGAAGACGCTCTTGAAGCCGCTATTGACATCTATTCTTAAGTAGGATTACTATATTTTTGAACCCACACACGAATTGCGATGACACTGGCGTGAAAAATCTCCGCCGTCTCAGAATAAGTATGCCCTGCCAGACGATAAAGAACTGCGGACAGCCTTAAATCCTCACTTTTACTCATCTCTTACATCCCCTTCCTGATATTTTTATCATATCACGCCTTCATTGTTTTTTCAAGTTGGCTGACTATACCATCAAAGACCTGTGCGAAAATGAAGGGGGCAGCTTGCGGGAAATCAGCCGCCGGACGGGACTGAGCTTCCGGACGGTGCGCAAGCACGCCCGGCGCGACGACTGGGACGGAGGGAAGGAGGGGAAGCAGGGCCGAACGGCCGAAAATTACCCGGCGCCGGGGCCGCACATCCCGACGATTGACGCGCGGCCGGAAGCGGACCGAAAGATTCCCCGGAAACAGCGGCGCACGGCGATGCGGGTCTTCCGGCGCGAAGCGGTACGTGCGGCGGAAGAAGCGGGCGCTGAAAATGTCGGGGGAGGAGCGGCTGCCGCCGGACGCGCCGGAAGGCTGCGCGCAGACGGACTTCGGGGAGTTCCTGTACTACGACGCGGAAGGGAAAGGTAAGAAAGGGCGCGCCCTGACGGCGACGTTTCCGTATTCCAACCGCGCCTACGCGCAGGTTTTCCCGTCCCAGAATCAGGAATGCCTTCTGCAAGGGCCGGAGCGGGTTTTTGAGCGCGTCGGAGGTAAACAAACGCGGCTTTGCGACGATTGAGACGAACCGCTGCGGACTCAATCCCGCGCCGGACGGGGAGACTGTGCGGGCGAAAATCCGCTCTGACCCGCAAGCCCGGCGCGACGGAACGCGCGCGCTTCTTTGACCGTATGCCGGAGGCGCGGCGGGAACATCTGGGGCGGACACAGGGAAAGGAGCGGCGGAGCGCGCCGGAACTGCTCAGTGAAATTGTGCGGGACGGCAACGCGGAACTGTGCGCCGACGCGCCGGACTGGCGGCGGAGAACGGGCGGACGGACGCCGAGAGCGCGCGGCAGTGTTACTACATGATTGCGCGGAAAGAGTTCCGGCCCGACCCGCTCCGGCCGGACAACGACGCGCCTCCGCTCAACTACTCGCCGGATTTGTCCGCCGACACTTTGACGGGAGGCGAAATCCATGTCTGAAATCGAACAGGCCGTGCGGCGTCTGAAACTCAGCGGAATGACGCGGAACTGGCGGGACGCGGAATATCGGGACAACGAGCAGTACGTGACGGAACTGCCGAAACTGGAACTGCGGAAGCGGGAAGCCAACCGGATTAACCGCATGGTGAAAACGGCGGGCTTTCCGGCGGTCAAAACTCTCGACGCGTTTGAATGGAACCGGGGGATTGCGTTGCCCGCGGGCTTGACGCGGGAATCTATGGAGGGACTCCGATTCCTTGAGTTGAAGGAAGACCTGATTTTTATGGGCAGCGTGGAAATCGGCAAGGCCCGTCCGGCAACCGCAATCGCCCTTGTCGCCTACCTATCGAGAAAGAAAGTCCGCTTCTGTACCGCCGCGTCCCTCGCCGACGCGCTCATGGAGAAGAACGCCGGGAGCCTTCTTCGCCGCTTTATGACCGCCTTGAAGAAAACGGATTTGCCGGTCATCGACGAGGCGGGCTTCACGCCGCTCCATAAAGACGCTTCCGAACTGCTCTTTCAGGTCATTTCGGACTGTTACGAGCGCAAGAGCCTCATCATTGTTTCCTCCCTTAAAAAGGGCTTGAAAGAATTGCGCAAAAGGGCGCCTAACCCAACCCGCTCCTCCGGCAGGGCGGCAGTCCGGTCAGCTCCCGCGCCGCCGCAACAGGCGTTGTCCGCAACGGTCGCGGAACGTTGGATGCGTAGCGGGGCGAACCGGGCGGGAGATGATTCCGGGGCGTGGGACGCAATCCCGCATCGCTCTGATATTGATTCTTGCGACCGCACATCTTGCGCCGGGGGTTCCCATGCCCGCTCTAACAAGCGCAATTTGATAATTTCTTTGCGCGCCGCCGACGCCTCCCTTGTAATGGGATGATACGGGAGGTTCGGCATGGGCCAAAGTCCGCTTGCGGAAGTGCGATTCCTTGTGAATTTGTACTGATTTATGAGGCGCTGGGCGCTAAACTTTTTGAAGCCCGTATGCGCAACTTTTTAGTTGACAAACACATTTACCGATAACAACGGGAACGACGACGGCGCGGCGCCGTCAAATCGACAAAGTTCCGCGCAGGGCTTGCGTTTTCCGGGAAACTGTGCTACACTTTGCCGTAAGGAAGCCTTATTTCGCGGGGCGATACGAATGAATACGGGGGGATGCGCAATGAAGCGGGAAATGGTTCTGTTCTGCCGGGTGGCGTGGATGAAGCGTTATCAGGGGGTTACGGATGACGACCAGCCCGAAAGAGGCGGCGCTTATGTGGACGAACATCACAACGCCCATGAATCCGACAACTTCCGCCCTTACAACCATGTCTGCCGGGGACATTTTCAATATAGCGGGGCAAAAATGAATCTGGAGCGCATTTCCGGGGAAAAGAGAGCCCCCGACCAGCTTGACGGCGTAACCGTCGTCTGGGTGGCGACCGCGCCCGACGGAAACCAGTATGTTGCGGGATGGTACAAAAACGCCAGCGTCTACCGCCATATCCGCGCTTCTTTGGAATGGACGCGCAACGACGGGGTTCAATACTACTGGATGACGGCGAAAGAGACGGACTGCGTGCTGATTCCGCCTGAGAGCCGCAACTTTGAGATTCCGAACGCCACGCGCATTGGCGCGGGAAAAGGCATGGGACAGTCGAACGTCTGGTACGCCGACCAGCCGGAAGCCTACGGCGCCCGGCAAGCCGCCCTAAGCTACATTCGCTCGTACAATGGCGCGGTATCGCAATTTTACCATACGGCGGAAGAACTGAAAGCGCAAGCAAAAGACAGAGGGCAAAGCGTCGAGGAATTGGAAAAGCTCTGGAATGACGCCGCAACGCCCTACCTTGCCTTGAAGTACGCGAATCTTGCGGTCAAGAAAGATTATTCCTGCAAAACGCTGAAACTCCGCGCCATAGCTCTGCAAGAATTGCGTTGCTATGATGAGGCGGCGGAAACTCTGCGCCTCGCGTTGCATGAGGAGCCGCAAGACATTGAGGCTATGTGTAAGTTGCAAGTCGTGGAGATGTGGCGCGAAAACTTCGCGCTGTCCGTTGAGGTCGGCTACCGCCTTTTGTCCGCGCTGGGTGAGGATAAAGAAGCGGCGGATACCGTTTGTGTGATGGTTGAAGCGTATTTGTGCGATAATAAGCCGGAACAGGCGGCAAAACTGTTAAGCCGTTACAATGTCCTATGCCGGAAATATGATGATGACGGACTTGTAGACAGCTACTGGGAGGACATACGGAACCAGCAAGCGGGAAACTGACTGAAACCATGGGCGCGGCGCCGTCAAATCGACAAAGTTCCGCGCAAGGCTTGCGTTTTCCGGGAAACTATGTTAAAGTAAGGCGCGGCTTTGCCGTGAGGAATCATTAGAGGAGGGAAATTTTATGGAACAGCTCTTCCGGCTCCGGGAGAACGGGACAAGCGTCCGCACGGAAATTCTCGCCGGGCTGACCACGTTCATGACAATGGCGTATATTATCGCGCTGAACCCGAACCTGCTGACGGGGTTCGCGGTAGGAACGCCGCTTTGGAACGGCGTCTTTCTGGCGACCTGTCTGGCGTCGGCGATTGGCACGGCTTGCATGGCGTTCTTGGCGAACAAGCCCTTTGTTATGGCGCCCGGCATGGGGCTCAACAGCTTTTTCGCCGTGATTACCGCCAACATCGCCGCCATGCTCGAAACCGACTACACAAACGCGTTTCAAGCCGCGCTGTGCATTATCCTTGTGGAAGGCATTGTGTTTATTCCGCTGTCGATTTTCCGCGTCCGCGACCGCATTGTGACCGCCATTCCGCCTTGTATCCGGCTTGGAATCGGTCCGGCGATTGGGCTTATGCTCATGAACATCGGGCTCGGCTCCAACGCGGGCATTTACGCGGAGGGCAACGGCTACACGACGCCGTTCTACGTCATGCGCGACTTTTTTGGCGCCATGACCCCCGGCGTGCTCAAAAACAACATGGGCGCGGAGTATTCCATGATGGTTTTGTCCGTCGTGACCATGTTCGCGGGGCTGTTCGTGATTATCCTGTTGAGCCTGCGGGGCGTTCAGGCGGCGGTATTGCTGGGAATGCTGGCGGCGTCGGTCATGTACTGGGCGGGGGAAGCCGTGTTTTTCCATGTCAACCCGTTCGCGTCGCTTGCCGCGGCGTCCTTTGTCCCGCCGTTCGCCGATATGGTTTCCACCACGCTGTTCCGCTTCGACTTCCCGACGTTCCTGCAAATCGGCTGGTTCACGGCGATTACGCTTATCATCACGTTCTGCATGATTGACATGTTCGACACCATCGGCACGTTAATCGGCACGGCGTCCCGCGTGGGCATGGTGGACGAAAACGGCAGAATGCCGCAAATGCGCGAGGCGTTGCTTTCCGACGCCATCGGCACCGTAACCGGAGCCTGCACGGGCACTTCCACGGTAACGACGTTTGTGGAGTCGGCGTCCGGCGTGGAGGCGGGCGGGCGCACGGGCTTGACCGCCCTGACATCCGCCGTCATGTTCCTGCTCTGCGTCTTTATCGCGCCCATCGCCGCCGTGATTCCCGCGCAAGCCACTTCCGCCGCGCTGATTTACGTCGGAATCCTCATGCTCCAAGGGCTTGGCAACGTCGATTTCTCGTCGGTTGACGAGGCTGTCCCCGTGTTCCTCATGCTCTTGGCGATGCCGATTTCCGGCTCCATCGGGCACGGAATCGGGCTCGCCATGATTTGCTACACCGTCATCCAGTTGTTCACAGGGCGCGCCCGCAACGTTTCCGCGCTCACTTACGTGATTTCCGCGCTCTTCCTCGTCAAGTTCTTTGTGGCGGTCTAAGGGCGAAAACGGCGAATCCCCGCGTGTTCGGGACACGCGGGGATTTTTCGCGCCTTGCGCGGAGCCGGAAAAGCCGGGCAAGTTCTCAGGCTTGCCCGGCTTTGGCGCGTTTGGCTTATTTGGCGTATTCCACTACCTTTGTCTCCCGGAGGACGTGCACTTTAATTTGTCCGGGGTACTCCATCTCGTTTTCAATCTTCTTGGCGAGGTCTCGCGCCATGATAACCATCTGGTCTTCGCTGACCTGTTCGGGCTTGACCATCACGCGGACTTCGCGCCCCGCCTGTATCGCGTAGGCCTTATCCACGCCCGGATAGGAATTGGTGATTGTCTCCAACTGTTCAAGGCGCTTGATGTAGTTCTCCAGATTTTCGCGCCTTGCGCCGGGACGGGCGGCGGAAATCGCGTCCGCCGCCTGTACCAGACAGGCAATCAACGTGCGCGGCTCCACGTCGTTGTGGTGCGCCTCAATGGCGTGTATGACCTCCTCGCGCTCGCGGAACTTCCGGGCGAACTCCACGCCCAAGGCGACGTGGGTGCCTTCCATTTCGTGGTCGACGGCCTTGCCCAAGTCGTGGAGCAGTCCGGCGCGGCGGGCTACCTGCGCGTCCGCGCCGAGTTCGGCGGCCATAATCCCCGACAAATGGCTGACTTCTATGGAATGCTGTAAGATGTTCTGCCCGTAGCTGGTGCGGTAGCGCAGGCGCCCTATCATCTTTACGAGTTCGGGGTGCAGGTTGCGCACGCCGCACTCAAAGACGGCGCGCTCGCCTTCCGCCTTAATCGTGGCTTCCACGTCGCGCCGGGCGCGTTCCACGGTCTCTTCGATGTGGGTGGGGTGGATTCTCCCGTCGGCGATGAGCTTTTCCAGCGCGACGCGGGCAATCTCGCGGCGCACGGGCTCAAAGCAGGAAATGGTAATCGCTTCGGGGGTGTCGTCGATAATCAAATCAACGCCCGTGAGGGTTTCAATAGAGCGGATGTTGCGGCCTTCCCGTCCGATAATCCGTCCTTTCATCTCGTCATTGGGCAGGGGAACCACACTGACGGTCATTTCGGCGGTCTGGTCGGCGGCGCAACGCTGGATGGCCTGCGCCACAATCTCTCTGGCGCGAGCCTCGCACTCTTCCTTCATGCGCGATTCGACTTCCTTGATTTTCATGGCGGTTTCGTGGGTTACGTCCGCCTCCACTTGTTGGATAAGGTAGGCGCGGGCCTGTTCCGGCGTAAAGCCGGAGATTTTTTCCAACAATTCCGTTTGGCTCTGCTTGATGCGCAGGGCTTCGGCGTTGGCCTCGTCGGCGGCGGCGTGCTTCCGGGCGAGGTCGTCCTCCTTCTTTTCGATGGCGTCTAACTTGCGGTCGAGGTTGTCTTCCTTTTGTTGCAAACGGTTTTCCTGCCGTTGTATTTCCGAACGGCGTTCCCGGACTTCCTTCTCGTATTCGCTTCGGTCCCTTAAAATCTTCTCGTTCGCTTCCAGCAGGGCTTCCCGCATTTTGGACTCAGCCCGCTGGTGGGCGTCGTTGATGATGGACAGGGCGCGGTCTTCGGCTTCCCCTATGGTCTTTCTCTCCGTTGATTTCCGGTAGCGAATGCCGAGAAGGAAGAACAGGACAGCGCCAATCGCCAGCCCCACAGAGCCGGAGACGTACCATGGCATTGCGTTTCCTCCTATCATGCGGCGTATCGGTTCATGCGTTATGCGTGCGGTTCTTGCCCGCCTACCCCTATGGCGGACAAGAACCACCGCCCTTAGTTTAAACTTTTCCAAGGCAACTGTCAACCGGGAAACGGAAATTTTCTCTTTTTTTCCTTGCGTGGGCGCGGCGGCGGAAGCCCAAAATATGGAAAATCAGTCGGGGTCGATATAAGCGGCGGCGGCGTACCCGGCGTAGTCGCGCCAGTGCACGACGCTCCAGCCGTCCCGCTCGCCGTATACCATGATTTCCGCGCCGTTGGGCAGGTCGGCGACGACGGGCGCGGACGAATCCGGGCGTTCCCGCAGGTTCAGCGTGCCGTAGTTCACGCGCACGGTCGCGGAGAACGGCTCCGACGGGTAAATGAACGGCACGTCGAAAAACTCCGTCAAGGCGCGGGCGAGGGCTTCGGCAATTTCCGGGCGGTTGTTTTCAATCCAAAGGGCGTCCTCGTAGTTGTCGTGGTAGCCGATTTCCGCCAGCACGGACGGGGCGCGAGCGCGGCGGACTTCCCCAAGGGAAGTCGTGGGGCGAGTCGTGACAAGCTCCGGTTTGGGATAGATTGCCCGGAGTTCGGCGGCAATCAGTTCGGCGGCGCGGAAGCCGCGTGCGCTGCCGGGATAGTAAAAAACGATAATGCCCTGTGCGCGTCCGGCCAGCGCCTCCGGGGACGCGTTGGAGTGCAACGCGAGATAGAAGTCATAGTTGCCGGAATTGCCCATGCGGATGGCGTCGGCGGCGGTGCCGTCGGGGTCGTTGCGCCCGTACTCAAAGGCGTTGGCTTCCAGATAGGGAATCAGGGCGTCCGCGAGCAGGTTCATGTTGTATTCCTCGGAGCCGCTTCCGGTGACGTATGGGTTCCAGTCCTGCGTGGACGGGCTGAGAAAGATAGTCGGCATAAAATCACTCCTTTTCCCATGCTATGCGGCAAAGGGAAAGGGAGTGAAGCGCGTCAAGGGAGCGGATGTTCCGGGGCGTCGTAGAAGTCAAGGAACGAGTGCGCGACGCCGTGACGTTTGAAGCCGGGGAAGGTGTCAAGCTGTACGCAGTGGATGGCGCGGAACACGCTCTTTTCGATGTTCGGATTGCCTTTCTTGAGTTCCCGGACAAGCGCTTTCATCTCTTGGCGCTTGCTTTCGCCGATACCGTCCGGGGCGGCGTCGCGCCCCTCCGTAAAGCGGCAAGCACATTGCAAAAACTTCAGGTTGTTGTAGTTCTTCCATGCTATGATGGCGTCCTCATGGACGCAGTAGAGCGGGCGAATGAGCTCCATACCGGGAAAGTTTTTGCTGCGCAGTTTGGGCGGCATGGCTTGCAGTTGCGCGCCGTAAAAGAGCCCTAACAGCGTGGTCTCTATCACGTCGGACATATGGTGTCCCAGCGCGATTTTGTTGCAACCCATGTCGCGGGCTTTCTCGTACAGGAAGCCCCGGCGCATACGGGCGCAGAGATAGCACGGATTCTTTTCCGCTTGAAACGCCGCGTCGAAAATGCCGTTGGAAAAGACGGCAATCGGGATTCCGAGGCGTTCGGCGTTGTCCCGAATGAGTTGCATATTTTCGGGACGGTAGCCGGGATTCATGACAAGAAATTCCAGCCGGAACGGGCGGTCGGTATGGCGTTGCAACTCCTGCATGAGCTTCGCCAGAACTGCGGAATCCTTACCGCCGGAGACGCACACGGCGATACGGTCGCCGGGGGTGACAAGCCCGTAACGCTTCACGGCGGCAATAAACGGCTTCCACAGCGTTTTGCGGTAGGTCGTGATTAAGGAACGTTCCGCGATTTCACGCGGCGAGAGCGGGCGCGGCACGGCGTCACTCCCTTTCTTGCGGCGCGCCGGACGTTTTCGCGGCCTGTCCGCGCTCCCACGCCAGATAGCCTTCCAGAATCAGCGCGGCGGCGACGGCGTCCACAACCTCCTTGCGCTTCCTGCCGTTCTTGCCGTTGGCGCGTAAAATCCGATGGGCGTCCACGGTGGTGCGGCGCTCGTCCCAGAGCGCGACGGGCAGTCCGGTCGCGCCGCGCAGGAGTTCGGCGAACGCCTCCGCTTTTTGGGCGCGTTCCCCCCGCGAGCCGTCCATATTGAGCGGGTGCCCCAGCGCGATTTTCCCGGCGCCGTATTCCCGCGCTATGGCGGCGACGCGCTCCGCGACGGCTTCCGGGCGGTAGGCCTTGATAACTTCCGTATGCCCCGCGATGAGCCCGGCGGGGTCTGAGACGGCGACGCCTGTCCGGGCGTCGCCGTAATCGACGGCGCAGACGCGCATCGTCAGCCCTTGGGCGTGCCGTCGGCGTTGAACAGCGGCAACGGCGCGAGATAGCGTATGTCGGGGCGGTCTTTGGCGTCGCCCTCCGCGAGCACGGCGATTTTCCCCGCGACCGTTCCGCCCGCTTTCCGGACGAGCTCCTCCATGGCTTTGAGCGAGCCGCCCGTGGAAATCACGTCGTCCACAATCAGGACGCGCTTCCCGCGAATCAGTTCCGCGTCGTCCCGACCGAGATACAGCCTTTGGGGCTTGGCGGTGGTAATCGACCGGTCTTCCACCCAAATCGGGTCGGGCATGTAGGCTTTGGGACCCTTCCGGGCGATAAAATACTTGGCCGCGCCGGACTGCCGCGCCATTTCGTGGATAAGGGGGATGCTTTTCGCCTCGGCGGTAAAGAGGTAGTCGTACTCCGACGCGGGCACGAGTTTGAGCAGGTCGCGGGCGCAGGCGACGGTGATTTCCGCGTCGCCGAAGCAGACGAACGCGGCGATGTAAAGGCTGTCGTTCACTTTGCAAAGGGGCAGTTCGCGCCGCAGTCCCGCGATTTCCATGGAATATGTCATGGCGATTCCTCCTGTTGATAGCGGCGCCCGTTCCGCGCCGGGCGCTTTCCGCGCCTATTATAAGCCCGGCTCTTGATAATGTCAACGGCGGCGCGGGGAAAATCGGAAAATCGGAAAATCGGAAAATCCGCAAATTTTCCGCGCAACTCCGGAAAATCGTCAAAAAACGTGGTATAATGGCGCCGCGGGCGGCGTTCGCCCGCCGCAAAACAACGAGCGGGAGGCAACGAAACATGGAAGAATCGTATTTGGCGCACGTTTCCGAGGACGGGCGGAAACAGACCGTCTCCGAACACTTGCGGGGCGTGTCGGAACTGTGCGGGGAATTTGCGGGGGCGTTCGGCGCGGGGCGTCAGGGCGCGTGGATTGGGCTTGCCCACGACATCGGCAAATGTTCGGCGGCCTTTCAAAAGCGTCTCCAAGGCGGGGCGCGTGTTGACCACTCCTCCGCCGGGGCGTTTGAGTGCCTCAAGGCGGACGGGCGGGCAGTCTGGGCGGCGGAGTGCGTCGCGGGGCACCACGCCGGACTGCCCGACTTCGGCAACCCGCGCAACCCGGATTCCCCGTCCCTGTGCGGGCGCATGAACCGGAAATATTTGGACGCGCTTCCCAAATATGAAAGCCCGGTCGCGCTTACGCCGCCGCCCCCGCCGCCGTCCGGATACGCGCAGGACAAGCTGACGGATTCCTTCTTGATTCGGATGTTGTATTCCTGTCTGGTGGACGCGGATTTTCTGGACACGGAATCTTTTATGAAGGGCGGGCGCGTGAAACGCGGCGCCGGGGAGCCGCTTCCGGTCTTATGGGAGCGGTTAAAGCGGCGCAAAATCGCGCCTTGGCTGGAAGAAGCCGAACATCCGGATTCGTCGTTGAGCCGACGGGAACGGGAGATTCTCCAAACGCGTTGCGAGATTCTGCGGAACTGCATGGACGCCGGGACGCGTCCGAGGGGGCTGTATACGCTGACCGTCCCCACGGGCGGCGGCAAGACCGTCTCCTCCATGGCCTTCGCGCTCCGCCACGCGATTGAAAACGGCATGAGCCGCGTTATTTACGTGATTCCCTTTACCTCTATCATCGAACAGAACGCGAAAGTGTTCCGGGACATCTTCGGGGAGGGGAACGTTCTGGAACATCACAGCGCCGCCGCGCACGAGGACGCGAAAGGCGATTGCGACATTGAGGACGGCAAAACCGCCTTGGCGCTCGCCGCCGAAAACTGGGACGTTCCCGTCGTCGTCACGACATCCGTGCAGTTTTTTGAATCCCTGTACGGCAACCGCTCTTCCAAGTGCCGCAAACTGCACAATATCGCCAACAGCGTGATTATTTTCGACGAGGCACAAATGTTGCCCGTCGCGCATTTAAAGCCCTGCGTCGCGGCTATTGCGCAACTCGCGCAAAACTTCAACTGCACGGCGGTTTTGTGCACGGCGACGCAGCCCGCTTTGGGGCGTCTCCTGCAAGAGTACGGGCTGGCGGCGGAGGAGCTTTGTCCGGGCACGGAGAAGCTCTACGAACAGTTCCGCCGCGTCGCGTTCCGCAACGCCGGGACGCTCGACGCCGATTCCCTCGCCGCCGAACTACAAGCCCTTCCGCAGACGCTCTGCGTGGTCAACACGCGCAAATCCGCGCAGGAAATCTACGCGAAACTCCCCAAGGACGGGGCGTTCTGCCTCTCCACGCTGATGTATCCCGCGCACCGCCGCGCCGCGCTGGACGAAATCAGGAAACGGCTGTCGGACGGGCGCCCCTGCCGGGTGGTCTCCACCTCGCTGATTGAGGCGGGCGTTGACGTGGATTTCCCGTCCGTATGGCGGGAGGCGGCGGGGCTGGATTCCATCCTGCAGGCAGCGGGACGCTGCAACCGGGAGGGCAAGCGCGACCCGTCGGAAAGCGTCGTGACGATTTTCCAAGGCGTGTCGCATACGCCGGAACTGCTGAAAGCCAACATCGGCGCGGCGGAGGAAGTCCTGCAATCGGGCGCCGACCCCGGCGACCCCGAAACCGTGGCGCGGTATTTCCAGATACTTTATCACGACTTCATGGGAGACGACAGGCTGGACGAATCGCCCGTGCCGGGAAAGGGCTGTATGAGCGTGGTAAAGGCGTTCCGGGAAGGCTTCGACGGAAGCGACTTTCCTTTTGCTACCGTCGCGGAGCATTTCCATATGATTAACAGCCCGACGAAAACGGTCTACATCCCCAAGGGCGACGGCGAAAAGCTGGTGGAAGCCCTGAAATTTGGGGAGCCGAGCCGGGAACTGTACCGCAAACTGGGACAGTACGCGGTCAACGTCTACGAGGGGCAGTACAAGGAACTGCTTTTATCGGGGAGCGTGGAGCCGCTGGACGCCGACGGCGGCGCGTTGCGCGATTTGAGCAGGTACGGCGACGAGACGGGGCTTTCCGTCCCGGCAGGGGAACTGGGGTTCTTGAACTTCTGAAAAACGCAAGGGCAGGGGGGCTTCCCCTGTCCCTTTCGCGCAATCGTAATAATAACACACTCTATTTCAACCCACAGACGTTTCCGCCTGACACTTTTATTATACCACAGTATGTCAAGTGTGGCGAAATCAACAAATGTGCGCTTTTAATTTGTTTCAATCGCTGGTTTTTAAATATTTAATATTAACACACTCTAAAGTATTGACAAAATAAAATATCTGTATTATACTCTGTCTTGCAAGGCATAAGAAAGGAAGTGATGTGTGTCTTGTCTTAGCGCAGAAAAGTAAAAAGTCTTGCCTAACAAAGCCAAAAGAAAGGAGTGATGAAATATGTCGGTATCGTTGGAAATTTTCGGAGATTACGCCTGCTTCAGCCGCCCGGAAATGAAAACGGAACGCGTGAGCTACGACGTAATCACACCGTCGGCGGCGCGGGGCATTCTCGACGCCATCCTGTGGCATCCGGGCATGAAATGGAAAGTGACGCGCATTCAGGTATGCTCCCCTATCCGCTTCACCAACATCCGCCGGAACGAGGTCAGCCGGACGATTTCCGCCCGCAACGTCAAGGCGGCTATGGGCGGGAATCCGTCCGGCCTTTATCTGGTTACGTCGGACTGTATCCAACAACGTGCCGCAATGGTTCTCCGCGACGTGCATTACGTCATCGACGCCCGTTTTGTCATGACGCGCAACGCCGCCCCCGGAGACAACCCCGGCAAGTTTCAGGAAATGGCGCGTCGGCGCATTGAAAAGGGGCAGTGCTACCATACGCCGTGCATGGGCGTCCGCGAGTTTCCCGTGCGGGAGTTCCGGCATTGCGCGGGGCGCCCGCCGTGCCCGGACGAGTTGAAGGGCGAAAAGGACTTGGGCTGGATGTTGCTGGACATGGATTTCTCGAACCCGAAGGACATTCAACCGCGATTCTTCCGCGCCGTCATGCGCGACGGCGTGATTGACGTGCCCGACCTTGAAAGCGAGGCGGTGGTAGGATGATTCTGCAAGCCCTGAACAAACACTATGAGGATTTGGTCAAACGGGAAAAAATTGCGCGTCTGGGCTGGGCGAAGGCGAAAATCAGTTACGCGCTCTGTATCGACGGGGACGGCGGGCTTGAGCAGGTTGTCTCTTTGCTGTCGGACGCCGAGCCGAAGAAGAAACCGCAACCCCGGCAGTTTGACCTCCCCGCGCCCGCAAAGCGCACCGTCGGCATAGCGTCAAATTTCCTGTGGGACAATTCCGCGTACCTTTTGGGGGCGGACAACAAGGGCAAGCCGGAGCGGAGCGCAAAATGCTTTCGGGCGTGCGCGGCGTTTCATCACGAATTGCTGGACGGGCTGGAATCGGACGGCGCAAAGGCCATTTTGCGCTTTTTCGACAACTGGAATCCCGCGCAAGCGTCCGAACACCCGGCTTTGCGGGAAGAATGGGCGAATATCGTCGCGGGCGCAAACCTGATTTTCCGCGTCAACGGGGCGTATCCGTACAAAGACGAGGCAATACAAGCGGCATGGCAGAGGTATTATAACACGGAATCCGGGGAAAAGCAACAGTGTTTGATTACCGGACAGCCGGACGTGATAGAAGCGGTTCACCCGTCGCTGAAAGGCGTGGACGGGGCGCAGTCGTCGGGCGCCGCGCTGGTGTCGTTCAACGCGCCCGCGTTCTGTTCCTACGGCAAAGAGCAGAACTTCAACGCGCCCGTGGGGAAGTCCGCCGCGTTCGCCTATACCGCCGCGCTGAATTATCTGTTGGCAGACCGGGAGCACGCGCAGAAAATCGGCGACGCGACGGTCGTGTGCTGGGCGGAAGGCGCGGAGCCGCAGTATCAGGGGCTGTTTCTGGATGTCACGGGCGGCGGCTCGTCGCTTGGGCTGACGGACAACGATTTATATGCCGCCGTGAAGCTCTTGGCGCAGGGGAAGCCCGTGGAGGAACTTAAACTTGACCCGCAACGCCCGTTCTACATTCTGGGCTTGTCGCCGAACGCCGCCCGCCTTTCCGTGCGCTTCTTCTACCGCGACGCGTTCGGGCGGCTGATGAAGAACGTCAACGACCACAACGAGCGCATGAAGATTATACGCCCCGCCTACGACAAGTTCGAGACAATCCCGCTATGGCACATGTTGCGGGAGACGGTCAACCCGAACGCCCGCGACAAGACGCCGAGCCCCGTCATGGCGGGCGCGACGGCGCGGGCGATTTTTACCGGGACGCCCTACCCGGTTTCCCTGCTGGAAAACGCGGTGTTGCGCATTCGCGCCGAGCGTGAGGTTACGCGGGGGCGGGCGGCGATTATCAAGGCGTTTTATTTGCGCAGTCCGCACGAGGGCTGCCCGGAGGAGGTTTTACAGGTGTCGTTAAACGAAAACAGCACGAACGAGGCTTACGCGCTGGGGCGGCTCTTCTCTTTGTACGAGGCGGTTCAGCTTGCGGCCAGTCCGGGGATTAAGGCGACCATCAAGGACAAGTATTTCAACGCGGCTTCGGCGACTCCCGCAATGGTCTTCCCCGTGCTGGACAACCTCTGCCAGAAGCGGCTCAGGCAGTTGGAGCCGGGGCAGAGAATCTGGTATGAAAAGCAAATCCTGAAAGTCGCGGAGATTCTGGGCGACGCCTATCCCGCCCGGCTTGACCTGCCCCGGCAAGGCTCGTTCGATTTGGGCTACTACCATCAGACGCAGAAGCGTTACGAAAAGAAGGAGGAAGCGTAAATGTCCGCCATTGAAAACCGCTATGATTTCGTCGTGCTGTACGACGTGGAGAACGGCAACCCCAACGGCGACCCCGACGCAGGCAATATGCCCCGCGTCGACCCCGAAACCGGCTACGGGCTTGTCACGGACGTGTGCTTGAAGCGCAAAATCCGCAACTACGTGGAGACCGTGCGCGACGGCGCGGACGGCTACCGCATTTACATTAAGGACGGCGTGCCGCTGAACCGGAGCGATAACGAGGGCTTCGCGTCCGCGGGCATTCCGGGCGCGGCGGAGATGAAGCCCGCCGACTTGCAGAAGCAGGTCAAGGCGAAAAAGGACGCCGGGGCGGACGTTGACGCGGAAGTGCGCAAGTACCTGTGCGGGAACTTTTTCGACATCCGGACGTTCGGCGCGGTGATTACGACGGCGGTCAAGGGCGCGTTGAACTGCGGGCAGGTGCGCGGCCCCGTGCAACTGGGTTTCTCGCGGAGCGTCGACCCGATTCTCCCGCAGGAAATCACGATTACCCGCGTGGCGATTACCACGGAGGCGGACGCGGCGAAAAAGGGCACGGAAATGGGGCGGAAGTACATCGTCCCCTACGGGCTCTACCGTTGCGAGGGCTACGTCTCCGCCAATCTCGCCCAAAAGACGACCGGATTTTCCGACGCCGACCTTGAATTGCTGTGGGAAGCGATAGCGAATATGTTTGAGCATGACCGCTCGGCGGCTCGCGGGAAAATGGCGGTGCGGGAGTTGGTTGTGTTCAAGCACGATTCCGCGCTTGGAAACGCGCCGTCTTGGAAGCTCTTCGAGCGTGTGCGCGTGGAGCGGAAAACGGGCGTCACGGCGCCAAGAGCCTATTCGGATTACGTCGTGACGGTGGACGAGGAGAATTTGCCGGCGGGGATTCGCTGTCAGCGGAAGGTCTGAGGCGCATGGGGTACGACGAATCGGAATATCTTCAGTTGTCGGGCTTACAGCACTTTGCCTTCTGCCGCCGCCAATGGGCGCTGATTCACATCGAATGCCTGTGGGAAGAGAACCTGCGCACGACGGAAGGCGCCCTTCTGCACGAACGCGCCCACGACAATTCCATACGGGAGGCGCGGGGGGACGCGGTCACGGTTCGGGGCGTAAGCGTCCGTTCGGCGGCGCTGGGCGTGTCGGGGCAGTGCGACGCGGTGGAGTACCGCCGCGACAGGCGCGGCGTGGCGATAGCGGGCATGGAGGGCTTGCGGCTTCCGTACCCGGTGGAGTACAAGCGCGGCAAGCCGAAAATCGGCGACGAGGACCGCCTGCAGTTGTGCGGACAGGCCATGTGCTTGGAGGAAATGCTGTGTTGCGACATCCCGCAGGGCGCGTTGTTCTACGGCGAACCCCGCCGCCGGGAAGTCGTGGACTTTACCGACGCGCTCCGGGCGGAAGTCCGGAAGGCTCTGGCGGAAATGCGCGAGCTGTTCCGCCGGGGGCATACGCCGAAAGTAAAGCCGTCGAAAGCCTGCAACGCCTGTTCCTTGAAGGAACTGTGCCTGCCGAAACTCATGCGGGCGCGCTCCGTGTCCGACTATCTGGACGCCGCGACGAGGGGGGAATCGACGTGAGGCGGCTTCTCAATACGCTTTTCATCTCCTCGGAGGACGCGTATTTGTCGCTGGACGGCGAAAACGTCGTGATAAAGCGCGACGACGCGATAATAGGGCGCGTCCCCCTGCACACGCTCAAAGGCATTGTCACGTTTTCCTACGCGGGCGCGTCCCCCTCGCTCATGGGCAAGTGCGCCGACGCGGGCGTTGACTTGGTTTTCTGTACGCCCGGAGGACGCTTTTTAGCCCGCGTCGCGGGAATCGCGCACGGAAACGTTTTGTTGCGCCGCGAACAGTACCGTATCGCCGACGACCCGGCGCGCTCCCTCGAAATCGCCCGCACGATGATTTTCGGGAAGCTCGCCAACGCCCGCCGGAGCCTTGAGCGCACGTTGCGCGACCACAAGCCCCGCGTGGACGAGGCCGCCTTCCGCGACGCCGCCGACATCCTTACGGGTCTGTTGCCGCAAGTCAGGGCGGCGGAATCCGCCGACGTTCTGCGCGGGCTGGAGGGCGCGGGCGCGAAAGCCTACTTTGACCTGTTCGACGCCATGATTCTGCGCGGCAAGGAACATTTCTTCATGCGCGGGCGCAACCGCCGCCCGCCCCTTGATAACGTCAACTCCATGCTCTCGTTCGCCTATTACCTGCTGGCAAGCGACTGCGCCTCCGCGCTGGAAAGCGTCGGGCTTGACGCCTATGTCGGCTTCATGCACCGCGACCGCCCCGGACGCCGCTCCCTCGCGCTGGACATCATGGAGGAACTGCGCCCCTGCGTCGCCGACCGCTTTGTCCTTACCCTTATCAACAACCGCCAAATCTCCGCCCGCGACTTTATACGGGAGGAAAGCGGCGCCGTCCGCATGACCCCCGACGGGAGAAGCCGCTTTTTGAAAGCGTGGCAGGAGAGAAAATCGGAAACCCTCAAACATCCCTTTCTGGAAGAGAAACTCCCATGGGGGCTGGTTCCCTACGCGCAAGCCCTCCTGCTCGCCCGCCGCGTTCGCGGCGACCTCGACGGCTACCCGCCGTTTTTGTGGGCATAGCGCGAATCCCGCTTGACACGCCCCCGAAAATCGGGTATTATGTTCAAAATGTCCCGCCCCGCCAAGGGGCGGGCGTGCAGAAAGAAATGCGCGGAAGCGAGGATAACGCCCATGATGGTCTTGATTACCTACGACGTGAGCACGGAGGACGCCGCCGGGCGCAAACGCCTTCGGCAAATCGCAAAGCAGTGCGTCAACTACGGGCAGCGCGTCCAGAACTCCGTCTTTGAGTGCCTCCTTGACGCCGCGCAGTCCAAACGGCTCCAACATAAGCTGCTGGGCATTATGGATAAGGAGCGGGACAGCTTGCGGTTCTACTATCTTGGCAACCAGTACCAGACGAAAATCGAACACTTCGGCGCCAAGGCAACCTACGAACCGGAAGGCTTTCTGGAATTTTGAGCGCTTCGGCAGTCCGCCCCGCACGGGGCGGGGGCTTGCGCGGCTGTGCGAACCGGAAGCGCTCATAAATTCCGGGGGAGGTTCGCACGGGATTTCACGCGAAATTCCGTGCGACGAAGGGGGTGAGAAGGGAAAATTTATCCGTCCGGCTTTGTTAAGCGCCGGGAAAATAGTCATAGCGCTTAAGCCGCAAGAGAAATTTTGTGCGCTTTTGCTGTCCCGCCCCGCACGGGGCGGGTGGGTTGAAATCAAATCGTCGCGGGAAAGAGAATCGCCGCTTAAAGTCCCGCCCCGCACGGGGCGGGTGGGTTGAAATGCAACAGATACAAGCATTTTTGCAAGGCGCAACGTGTCCCGCCCCGCACGGGGCGGGT
>JAFXQD010000071.1 GCA_017527365.1 Oscillibacter sp. | reverse complement strand
TTCTGCCGTGTGTACGTGACCGTCATTCGCGGCACGCCGATGATGGTGCAGCTGCTCATCATGGGCATGGTCATTTTCAAGAGCAGCCGCAACTTTACGATGGTAGGCGCGCTGTCGCTGGGGATTAACTCCGGGGCTTACGTTTCGGAGATTATCCGCGGCGGGCTGATGTCGCTTGACCCCGGACAGTCGGAGGCGGGGCGCTCCCTCGGCCTCAACTATCTGGACACCATGCGCTTTATCGTCGTCCCGCAGGCGATAAAGGCGATTCTCCCCGCGCTCGGCAACGAGTTCATCGTCCTGTTGAAAGACACATCGCTGATAACGGTTATCGGCGGCAAGGAACTGCTCTACGCCGCGCAGGGCATTTACGGGCGCACTTACGAGCAGATGTTCCCGCTGTTCGGAATCGCGCTCATTTATCTGGCGCTGGTCATGATTTTCAGCTACCTGCAAGGGATTCTGGAAAGGAGGCTCAGGCAAAGTGATAGACGTTAAAAACCTGTCCAAATCCTTCGGGAATCATCTCGTGCTGGACGACATTTCCCAGCATATCTATCCGGGGGAAAAGGTCGTGGTCATCGGGCCGTCCGGCTCCGGAAAGTCCACGTTCCTGCGCTGTCTGAACCTGCTGGAAGAGCCGACAAAGGGCGAAATCACGTTCGACGGAACCGTGATTACCGACCCGAAAGTCAACATTGACCTCGTGCGGCGTCAAATGGGGATGGTGTTCCAGCACTTCAACCTGTTCCCCAATATGACGATACGGAAAAACATCACGCTGGCGCCCGTGCGCACGGGGCTGATGAAGCAGGCGGAGGCGGACGAGGCCGCCGAAACGCTCTTGGAGCGCGTCGGACTGCGCGACCGCGTGGACGCGTACCCGGCGCAGTTGTCGGGCGGGCAGAAACAGCGCGTGGCGATTGTCCGCGCCTTGGCCATGCGCCCGAAGCTCATGCTTTTCGACGAGCCGACATCCGCGCTTGACCCGGAAATGGTGGGGGAAGTGCTGTCGGTCATGAAACAGCTTGCCGACGAGGGCATGACGATGGTCGTGGTCACGCATGAGATGGGGTTCGCCCGCGAGGTCGGGAGCCGGGTTTTGTTCATGGCGGACGGAAAAGTGCTGGAAGAGGCGCCGCCCGCGCAGTTGTTCGGCAGTCCGACGCACCCGCGCCTGAAAGACTTCCTGAGCAAAGTCCTGTAATCATCCCGGATAATCCGGCGTTTGCCGCATAGAATGAGGAGGAAATACTATGTCAATCAGCAGTTTCCCGTTCGGGACGTTGCCGGACGGGACGCCCGTCACGGCGCACAGGCTGGAAAACGCCGTCGGCGCGTCCGTGACCGCGCTGGACTACGGCGCGACCTTGCAAGCGTTATGCGTCCCCGCCCGCGACGGCTCCATGGTGGACGTGCTTCTCGGCTACGACAACCCGACGCAGTACGACACGCTGGGCGGGCACTTGGGCGGCACGCTGGGGCGCGTGGGCAACCGTATCGGCGGCGCGTCGTTCTCGCTGAACGGCGTCACCTATGAGCTTGCCAAGAACAGCGGCGCGAACCACATCCACGGCGGAATCAGGGGCTTTGACCACCGCATGTGGGCGCTTGTCCCCGACGACAGCCGCCTTGTCTTTACCCGCGTCTCCCCCGACGGCGAGGAGGGCTATCCGGGGACGCTAACCGTACAAGTGGCGTTCAGCCTTAGCGACGACAACAAATTAACGATTGCCTACGACGCCGACACCGACAAGGACACGCTCGTGAACTTCACGAACCACGCCTATTTCAACCTCAACGGCGGCGGCTCCGCGCTTGACCACGTTTTGCAGATTTTTTCGGAGCGTATCACGGAGAGCGACGCGACCGGACTGCCGACGGGAAAAATTATGGAAGTCGCCGGGACGCCGTTCGATTTCCGCGAGCCGAAACGCGTCGGCGCGGACATCGGCGCCGACCACCCGCAGTTGAAGAACGGCAAGGGCTACGACCATAACTATATCATTGCGACGAAACGCGCCGCCGTGCTCTACAGCGACAAAACCGGGCTGGAAATGACCGTGGAAACCGATTTGCCCGGTATGCAGTTCTACACGGCGAACGGCTTGGGCGAGCGCGACGGAAAGTACGGCAAGCTCCGCCCGCGTGAGGGCGTGTGCTTCGAGACGCAGTTGTTCCCGAACGCCATGCGCTGTTACGGCTTCCCGTCGCCCGTGCTCCGCGCCGGGCAACACCTCCATACCGAAACCGCGTACTCCTTCCGGGTGCGCTGAACATCGGAAACTTAGCAAAGGACTTGAAAACATGACGAAAATTGACATCATCTCCGGCTTTCTGGGCGCGGGGAAAACGACCCTCATCAAAAAACTGCTGGCGGACGCGTTCCCCGGCGAGCAAATCGTGCTGATTGAAAACGAGTTCGGCGAAATCAGCGTGGACGGCGGATTCCTGAAAGAATCCGGCGTGCAAATCTCCGAAATGTCGTCGGGCTGTATCTGCTGCACGCTCGTCGGCGACTTCGCCAAGGCGCTTGTCGATGTGCAAAACCAGTTCCATCCCGACCGCGTGCTGATTGAGCCGTCGGGCGTGGGCAAACTCAGCGACGTGATTGTGGCCGTCAAGGGCGTGGACGCCCCCGGCATGGAGCTGAACAGTTACGTCACTGTCGCCGACGCTACGAAAGCGAAAACGTATATGAAGAACTTCGGCGAGTTCTACAACAACCAGATTGAATCCGCCGGGACAATCGTGCTGTCGCGGACGCAGAAGCTGTCGCAGGAGAAATTGGAGGCGGTCGTTTCGCTGTTGCGGGAGAAGAACCCTGACGCGGCGATTCTCACGACGCCTTGGGACGAGTTGGACGGCAAGGCGATACTGGCGGCTATGGAAAATGTGTCGCTGGCGGACGAACTGCTTGCGAAAATGCGGGCGGAGCATGAGGCGGAGGAAGCCGAACACGAGGCGGAACACCGCCATCATGACCACGATCATGAGCACGAGCACGAACACCATCACGAGCACGAGCATGATCATGAGCACCACCATGAGCACGACCATGACGACGAGCACGGACATCATCATGACCATGAGCATGAGCACGGACACCATCACCACCACGCCGACGAGGTGTTTTCGTCGTGGGGCAAGGAGACGCCGAAAGTATTCTCCAAGGCGGACGTTGAGCGTATCCTGACCGCGCTGGATAGCGGCGAATACGGGAAGATTCTCCGCGCCAAGGGCATTGTCAACGGCGAAAACGGGCAATGGCTGGAGTTCGACTACGTGCCGGAGGAATCGGAAGTCCGCGATGGGCGCCCCGACTACACGGGGCGGCTGTGCGTGATTGGCGCGGAGTTGGACGAGGCGAAACTGTCCGCGCTGTTCGGACTGTAAGGAGCGCGTATGTCGGATATTCCTGTTTATCTGGTAGCCGGATTTCTGGACGCCGGAAAGACGAATTTCATCAACGGCATTTTAGAGGACGGTTTCGCCCGCGAGGGAAAAACGCTTCTGATTTGCTGTGAGGAAGGCGAGGAGGAATACTCGTCCAAGGCGTTGCGCGGCGTGGACGTTGTGACGGTTGAGGAATTGGAGCAACTGACGCCCGACGCCTGCCGGGCGTGGGAGAAGCAGTACCGCCCCGCGCAGGTTCTTATGGAGTACAACGGCATGTGGGCTTTCGCGCCGCTGTTCCAGACGGTCTTTCCGCCCAACTGGATTCTCTATCAGATTATGACCTTTGTTTACGCGCCGACATTCGATATGTACGCGAAAAACATGGGGCAGCTCATGATGGAGAAAATCACGAATGCGGATATGATAGTGTTCAACCGTTGCACGCCCGAACTCCGCGACGCCCTGCGGAAACGCAACCTGCGCATAGCGAACCGCCGGGCGGAAATCTGGCTGGAGAACGAGGACGGAAGCAGCGAAAACTATCTGACGGGCAACGAGCGCCCGTTCGACCTGTCGCAAGACGTGGTGGAGATTCCCGACGAGGATTACGGCGTCTGGTACGTCGATGTCATGGACAACCCGGAGAGCTACGCCGGGAAGGTCATGAAAATGAAGCTGATGATGTGCCACTCGAAACGCCTGCCGGGAACGCATTGTCCGGGACGTTTCGCCATGGTATGTTGCGCCAACGACGTGCAGTTTCTGGGGCTTGTCGCCAAGGGCGAAAACCTTGAGCAGTACAAAGACCGCGACTGGGTAGAAGTCAAGGCGAAAATGGCGGTGGAAACCCACCAAGCCTATAAGGGCAAAGGCCCCGTCATGCGGATACTGTCCATTGCGCCCTGCGAAAAGCCCGCCGAGGAAGTCGTGACGTTCTAAGGGATAATATCGGCGCGGTTTCTTGACAGGCCGCGCCGATATTGTGCAGAGCATACAAATATTTCCTATTTTATTGTGGATTTTATCGCTTTACGGCGGGAAAATCAGCGGTTATAATAGATAGTATAGATTTGTGCGCACAGGCGGGAATTGTCCGTGCGCCGCGATATGCGGGTATGATGGAATTGGCAGACATGCGGGATTTAGGTTCCCGTGCTTTACCGCGTTGGGGTTCAAGTCCCCATACCCGCACCATCTTTTGAAACCGAAAAAGATGCGCCTAACTTTTTGAACATAAAAACTGGGTATTTTGAGTTTTTTGACTTGAAAATCCCGGTTTTATGCTTGAAAAGTTGGAATTTTTTCTGCCAAGTTCGTGAGAAAATTTCACGGATTTGTAGATGCAATTCCCAAATTTTTACAATTTTGCGGATGAACCCCCTGAGCGATACGAAAAACGATGATTCCGTCCGTGCGCACCGGAGCTTTCCGAAGGGCGCGGACGGCTTTGCTATAAATGTTATCCGCCAACTTTTATGTTGCTTTCGCTTCGTTTTCGGATTCATTTTCGTTGCTTTTCGTGAATGGATTTCCCGCCGCCTTTCCGCTATGCTTACGATGACCGCAAGGCCAAAACCCTTACGCTGTCGGCGCGAAAGCGTATCATGAAAAGGAGGTCTGAAGCGTGGAAGTGAAGAACCTTTGCTTAAAATGTTGAGTGCAACATTTCGCACAACATATCCTCATCTCGCTTCCCCGCGCACTTTTCGCAATAGAACGGATTTTCGGAATCGTAGTTGATGTACGCCGCCTCCGCGCCGCAGTCCGCGCA
>JAFXQD010000070.1 GCA_017527365.1 Oscillibacter sp. | reverse complement strand
TGCGCGTGGGCGTCCGTGCCGCTCCCAAAACCGTTCGTCCCGTTCACTATGCAGACTTTCGGCGTGTTCGCCGCGCTGATGTGCCTCGGCGGGCGGCGCGGATTTTACGGCGTCCTTGTCTACCTGCTCTTGGGCGCGATTGGCTTGCCCGTGTTCAGCGGCTTTCGCGGCGGCGCGGGCGTCCTGTTCGACGCCACGGGCGGCTATTTAATCGGCTTCGCCGCCCTCGCGCTTGTCTATTGGGCGATAACCGCCAAATTCGGCGACGCGCTCCCCGTGCAAATCGCCGCCTGCGCCGCCGGGCTGGCCGCCTGCTACGCGTTCGGGACGGCGTGGTTTGTCGCCCTCTACGCCTCGGCGCACGAGGCGATAGGCGTTATGACCGCGCTTGGCTGGTGCGTGTTCCCGTACCTCCTGCCCGACGCCGTGAAGCTGTGCCTTGCGGCGGCATTAGGGCGGCGCGTGTCTGGATTGGCAAAGTAACGGCGCGAATAGAAAACCGCCCTCCGCCGCCCCGCATGGGTTGACAGGGGGGCGTTTTTTTCATAAAATGTCCCCGACAGAAAAAAGCCGGGGATTTCCCGGCGTTGCCAGAAACGGGGGCGGATAATATGTTTGAGGCGGATTCCAACCGTCCGGAGACGGTCAGGGAAATCGAGGAGCTTGTGGAGCAGAAGCGTTACGCGGAACTGCGCGACAAGCTCTCCCCGCTGGAGGCGGCGGACATCGCGTCCGTCTGCGGGGATTTGCCGGAGGAGCGCATTCCGCTGGTGTTCCGGCTGTTGCCGAAGGAACTGGCGGCGGAAGTGTTCGTGGAGCTGGATTCCGACCAACAGGAATTGCTCATCCGGGGCTTTTCCAACGCGGAATTGAAAGAGGTTCTGGACGAACTCTACCTTGACGACACGGTTGACATCGTGGAGGAAATGCCGGCGGGCGTGGTCAAGCGGATTCTGCAACACTCCGACCCGGAGATGAGGAAGAGCATTAACGACATTCTCAAGTACCCGGAGGATTCGGCGGGCAGTATCATGACGACGGAGTTTGTGGACTTGTTCGAGACCATGACGGTGGAGGACGCGCTGAAGCGCATACGCCGCACGGGCCCCGACAAGGAGACCATCAACGTCTGCTACGTCATCGACGACGGGCGGCATTTGCTCGGTATGCTGACCATACGGACCATCCTGCTTGCGGAAGAGGACGACGTGATAGGGGACATCATGGAGCGGAACTTTATTTCCGTGCAGACCATGGACGACCAAGAGGCGGTGGCGCGGGCGTTGAGCCGTTACGACTTCTTAGCCCTGCCCGTCGTGGACAAGGAAGAGCGCCTCGTGGGAATCGTCACGGTTGACGACGCCATCGACGTGTTGCAGGAGGAGACCACGGAGGACATCGAAAAAATGGCGGCCATCCTGCCGTCCGACAAGCCCTATTTGAAAACGGGCGTCTTTGAGACGTTCCGCTCGCGTATTCCGTGGCTGTTGCTCCTCATGGTTTCGGCGACGTTCACGGGGCAGATAATCGCGGGGTTCGAGGACGCGTTAGCCGCCGTCACGGTGTTGACAGCCTATATCCCCATGCTCATGGACACGGGCGGCAACTGCGGCTCCCAGTCGAGCGTGTCCGTGATACGCGGAATCTCGCTGAACAAAATCGAGTTTTCCGACTTGGGAAAGGTTATCTGGAAGGAAATCCGCGTCGCCATGATATGCGGCGCGACGCTGGCGGTGTGCAACTTTGTCAAGCTGATGCTGGTTGACCGCCTTCTGTTCGGCAACCTGTCGGTGACGCCGCTTGTCTCCGCCGTCATCTGCCTGACTATGGTTTGCACGGTGTTCTGCGCGAAACTCGTGGGCTGTACGCTCCCCATGCTCGCCAAACGCGTGGGCTTTGACCCGGCGGTCATGGCGTCGCCGTTCATTACCACTATCGTGGACGCCATTTCCCTGTTTATCTATTTCCGTATCGCAACCGCCGCGCTGCATGTGTAAAATAAAAATACGCCCTTCCGGGACTCCGGAAGGGCTTTGCGTTTACGGGTTGCGGGCGATAACCTGATTGCGCACTTTGTAGGCGCTGGTCGCCTCGAACTTGCTGGAAATCAGGTTGCCGTTGCCGTCGTAGATGTTGCGGTAGGTCTTGTAGGTCTTGCCGACGTAGGGCGTGACCGTGACTTTCTGCGTCCCCTTCGGGAGAGACCTATCCGTGACGTACTCGGTTTTCCACTGCGTGGAGGAAATGAACTCGTTGGTAATCTTGACCGTGTTCTTGTTGGTCTTGGTGCCGTAGAGCTGTACGGTCAGGGAGCCGTTGGAATAGAACGTCCGAATCAGGACGGGGTAATTCGTGTTGTTGGTGAACTTGTAGTCGGGGCCGCCCCACGAAACCGTGGCGTCCATCCCGGCGGGGATATAGGCGGGGACGTAGCGGTGCGGGGAGCGCTCCGTAATCTGGAGGTTGGAGCGCAGGGTGGCGAGGTAGAGCGTGGAGGAGGGCTGGCAGACGCCGCCGCCGATTTCGTCCACGGTCAAGCCCTGCACGTATGCGGGCGCGGCCTGATAGCCCTTGGCGGTCGTGCGGCGCCCCACGCGCCCGTTGTAGGAGAACACTTCGCCGCTGTTGACAACCGCGTTGTTAATCGCCTTGGCGGCGAGGCGCACGTTGTTGACGCGGGCGGAGGAGCCGGAAACCCGCGTCGTCGCCTCGCCCAGCAGGTCGCGGAACACCACGTCTTTCAAGTCGCTGTAGGTAATCGTGGGCTTGCCCCGGATAAGGCCTAACTGAATCGTCTGTCCGGGCGCGGACTCGTCCATCATGGCTTGCAGGTCGCCGAGGTTGAAGTCCACGCCGTATTCGCCGGGTTGCGCCGACCACTTTTTCTCGTCAAACCACGCGTTTTTCACCGGGACGTAAATTTCCTTGCGGATGTCCTCCGCCGTCACGACCTCGTGGAGCACGGCGGAATAGGGGATGTCGACGGAGAAATCGGGGGAGTTGGGCAGGATTCCCGCCAGCCGCTCGGCGATAGGCTCGGCGGGGACGGAGCGCCCGTTCTTGGGCATGGTGACGGTCAGCGTCTCCTCGTCCCGGCTGTAGGCGATTTCCGTCGGGGCGTAGCTCAGAGCCTCGGAGGCTTCCGCCGCCCGCGCCTCGATTTGCTCCGGGTCAAGTTTAAACACGGGCGCGTACTCGGTCTCGCCGTCGCCCGTCAAGTACCGCCAGCCTAAAGAGAAGAAGTCGGGCTCGGTCACGTTCATGTCGTAGGCTTCCTGCGCGATTGCGAGGGTGTCCGGGTGGAAGCCCAAGTCCCGGAGCGGGAAGGAGTAGTCGGGCTGGGCGGGGCGGTAGTCCTCCACGTGCGTGCCTTCGTCCATGATATAGTACAGGTAAAGGTTCACTTTCGCGTTGTCGATGAAGTCGTCCAGCTTCTTGGCGGCCTCCTCGACGGTCAGGCCGCTGATTTCCACGCCCAACACGCTAATGCCCGGCCAGATTGCCTTCCCGTTGGCGGCGTAGGCGCACAGCCCCGCGTAGCCCGCCGACACAATCACGCCCGCGATGACGAACGCCGCCAGCACGGTGCGCAGGACGGCGAACGCCGTCCGCCCGGCGCCTCCCCCGGACGCCGCTTGGGGCTCCGGCGCGGTCTGCGGCGGCACGCCGACGTTTTCCGCGTTGGAACCCGTAGAAATTTGATTTTCCATAAAAATTCCCTCCGAAAGCACGGATTTTTATACAAGTTTATGCAATGCGGCAAACCGCCGGACCGTCAGGACGGGACGACGGGAACAAACCCTTCTCTAATCCGCCCCATTATAACACAAGCCGCGCAAAATGAAAATTACAATTTGGTAACATTTTTAGCGGATTCTTCCCGAACTGGCGGGCGCAGGCAGGGAAAAACTGGAAGCCCGCGCCTCTCTTGGCGAAAATCGCAAAGGGGGCGCGTTGCCGCGCCCCCGCCGCTTTTCACATCCCCAGAACGCGCCGCAGGTACTGCCCCGTGAAACTCTCCGGGCGTTGCGCCACTTCCTCCGGCGTACCCGTCGCCACGATTTCCCCGCCGCCGTCGCCGCCCTCCGGCCCCAAGTCTATCACGTAGTCCGCGCACTTTATCACGTCAAGGTTGTGCTCTATCACGATAATGGTATTGCCCGCGTCGGCGAGGCGTTGCAACACGTCCAACAGCCGCCGCACGTCGTCGGTATGCAGTCCGGTCGTCGGCTCGTCGAGTATATAGGCGGTGCGCCCGGTGGCGCGTTTGGAAAGTTCGGTTGCTAATTTGACGCGCTGCGCCTCCCCGCCAGAAAGCTCCGTGGACGGCTGCCCCAGCTTTACATAGCCCAGCCCCACGTCCCGCAAGGTTTGCAGGCGGTTTTTGAGCTTCGGCAACGCCTCAAAGAACGGCAAAGCCTCGTCAACGGTCATTTCCAGAACTTCGGCGATGTTCTTTCCCTTGTAGCGGACTTCCAGCGTTTCGCGGTTGTAGCGCCTGCCCCGGCAGACTTCGCAGGGCACGAAAATGTCCGGCAGGAAGTGCATTTCGATTTTGAGCACGCCGTCGCCGGAACACGCCTCGCAACGCCCGCCGCGCACGTTGAAGCTAAAGCGCCCCGGCTGGTAGCCCCGGCTTTTGGCTTCGGGCGTGGACGCGAACAAATCGCGTATGTCGTTGAACAGCCCGGTGTAAGTCGCGGGGTTGGAGCGCGGCGTCCGCCCTATCGGGCTCTGGTCGATGTTCACGACTTTGTCAAGGTGTTCCGTGCCTTCGATAGCCTTGCAACGTCCGGGATGAACTTTCATGCGCATGAGCTCCGCGCCCAGCCGCTTGAACAGGATTTCGTTGACAAGCGACGACTTGCCGCTTCCCGAAACGCCCGTCACGACGGTAAACATGCCGAGCGGGAAAGTCACGTCAATATTTTTCAGGTTGTTTTCGGCGGCGCCGATTACGCGCAAAAACTTTCCGTTGCCGGGGCGGCGCGTTGAAGGCACGGGAATGCGCCGCGCTCCGGAGAGGTACTGCCCCGTGAGGCTGTCGGGGTTCGCCATGACTTCTTCGGGCGTCCCCGCCGCCACGACCCGCCCCCCATGGATTCCCGCGCCGGGGCCGATGTCTATCAGGTAATCCGCCGCCCGCATGGTGTCCTCGTCGTGCTCCACGACAAGCAAAGTATTGCCCAAGTCGCGCAGTTCGCGGAGGGTGGCAAGCAGTTTGTCGTTGTCGCGCTGGTGCAAGCCTATGGACGGCTCGTCAAGGATATACAGCACGCCCATGAGCGACGAGCCGATTTGCGTGGCAAGGCGGATTCTCTGGCTTTCGCCGCCGGAGAGCGTCCCGGCGGAACGGCTCAACGTCAGGTAGCCCAGCCCCACGGACTGCAAAAATCCCAGCCGCGCCCGAATTTCTTTCAGGATTTGGTCGGCGATTAAATGCTGTTGCGGGGAGAGCTCCAAGTTTTGGACGCGCTCCAGCTCTTCGGAGACGGACAGCCGGGTAAAGGCGTCGATGTTCTCCCCGCCGACGGTGACCGCCAACGCCTCCTTGCGCAGGCGCCGCCCCCCGCAGACCGGGCAGGGGCGCTCCGACATAACCTCTTCCAATTCGCCCTTGCTGGCGTCGCTCTGCGTCTCCCGGTAGCGCCTCTCCACGTTCGCGCACACGCCCTCAAAGGGCTGATATAAAACCCCTTTGCCTCGCGGCTGGTCGTAATGGAGCTCTAACTTTTCGCCTTTGGTTCCGTAGAGCAGGATTTCTTTCGCCTCTTCGGACAGTTCTTTCCAAGGCGCGTCAAGGGAAAAGCCGTACTTCTCCGACAGCGCCTCAAAGTACATGCGGGAAACGCCGTCGGACTTCACGTTCCGCCACCCGCTGACTTCTATCGCGCCTTCCATAACGCTCTTCGTATCGTCGGGGACGATTAACAGCGGGTCCGCCTTCAACTGGCTTCCCAGCCCCGCGCACGCCGGGCAGAAGCCGTAGGGATTGTTGAACGAGAACAGGCGCGGCGTCAATTCCTCGATGGAGATTCCGCAGTCCTCGCAGGCGTAGTTCTGCGAAAAGGACAGGTCGCGCTCCTCCTGCGGCAGGTTCACGACGACCAAGCCGCCCGACTGCGCCGACGCCGTTTCCACGCTGTCCGTAAGCCTTTGGCGAACGTCGGGGCGTATCACGAGGCGGTCGACGACGATTTCCACGTTGTGCTTTTTGTTCTTTTCCAGCTTGATTTCCTCGTCCAGCCCGTAGAGGATGCCGTCGGCGCGGACGCGGGCGTAGCCGGAGCGGCGGGCGTTGTCAAAGATTTTGGCGTGCTCGCCCTTCTTGCCCCGCACAACCGGCGCCATAACCTGTATGCGCGTCCCCTCCGGGAGGGACAGCAACTGGTCGATTATCTGGTCGACGGTCTGCTGTCGGATTTCCTTCCCGCACTTGGGGCAGTGCGGGACGCCCGCCCGCGCCCACAGCAGGCGCAGGTAGTCGTAAATCTCCGTGACGGTGCCGACGGTGGAGCGCGGGTTCTTGCTGGTGGTCTTTTGGTCGATGGAAATCGCCGGGGAAAGCCCCTCGATATAGTCCACGTCGGGCTTTTCCATTTGCCCTAAAAACATGCGGGCGTAGGACGAGAGGCTTTCGACGTAACGCCGCTGACCCTCGGCGTAAATGGTGTCGAACGCCAGCGACGACTTTCCGGAGCCTGACAGCCCCGTCATGACCACGAGCTTGTCGCGGGGAATCTCAACGTCAAGATTTTTCAGGTTGTTGACGCGGGCGCCCTTGACGGTAATCTTATCCTGCATGATGTCTCCCTTTCGTTCGTTTGGAATTAAAACATCCGTTCTAATTATACCCGCGTTCCGCCGCGCTGTCAAGCGGCGATTGCGGCGGCGCGGAAATGAAACGAAAATGAAACCAAAATGAAACCAAAAAGTAACAATGGAAGCCTTTACAGGATTGGAAAAAAGTGATATAGTATGCTCTGCTTTTTTCTATGCCGCCGCGTGAAATCGCGGTTGCGGTTTGAACTGCGATAGTAAACAAATGGGGGTTCTCGGCATGTCGGGGCAAGGAATCTGTGTGTGCTTCGCGTCGGGCAAGGGCGGCGCGGGGAAAACGTCGCTGGCGGCGGGAATCGGCGCGGCGCTCGCCGCGCTTGGCAAGCGCGTGCTGTGCATGGACTGCGACCCCCTGCGCAACCTTGACCTTGCTATGGGCATGGCGGAGCAGGCGTTCATGGACTTCGGCGACGTTGCCGCCGGGCGCGCCGCGCTGGAAGAGGCCGCCGCCGAACATCCGCGCCGCCCCGGATTGTTCCTGCTCAACGCGCCCGCCTTCGGCGGCGAAACCTTGTCGGGCGGCGATATGCGGGCGCTCGCCGCGCAAATCCGGGCGCGGTTCGACTTCTGCCTGCTCGACGCCCCGGCGGGCGTCGGGGAGGCGTTCCGCCTCGCCCTCGCCGCGTCGGACAGGGTTCTTGTCGTCGCGGGCGCCGACGCGCTGTCACGCCGCGCCGCCCAGCGGGTTTCCATGGAGCTCGGCGCGTTCCCGCCGGGCGCGGCGCGGCTGATTGTCAACCGCGTCAAGCCCGCGCCCTTCCGTGCGCCCGAAACGACGGTTGACGATATAATGGATTACGCCGGGCTTCCGCTCATGGGGCTCGTGCCGGAGGACGCCGCGTTTTCGCGGGCGTTGCGGCGCGGGTTGCCCGTGACCGTGGCGGAGCCGAAAAGCGCGGCGTCCCGCGCCTGCGCGAGGATTGCGCGGCGCGTCGCCGGGGAGAACGCCGGGCTTCCGCCCCTCTACAGGTAACGACAACCCGGCGCGGGAATCCGCGTCGGTTGACATAATCAACGCCACGCGCAAGGAGGCTGTTTTGCATGAATATCGCGCTAATGGCACACGACAACAAAAAGGAGCTCATGGTGCAATTCTGCGCCGCTTACGCCGGGATTCTCTCCCAGCACAACCTCTACGCCACCAACACCACCGGGCACCAGATTTCCGACGCCACGGGTCTGCACGTACACTGCTTCCTGACCTACGCCCACGGCGGCAACGAGCAAATCGGGGCGCGGATTTCCTATAACGAGTTCGACTTGGTTCTGTTCTTCAACGACGCCACGCAGGAGAAGCTCGCCGGGGACGTGAGCTATATTTCCCGCCTGTGCGACCTCAACAACATCCCGTTTGCAAGCAACATCGCCACGGCGGAAATGCTCGTGCTTGGGCTGTCGCGGGGCGACTTGGACTGGCGGAAGGTCGTCAACCCGTCCGACCGCCCCGTCGCCTGACGGCGGAAAGGAGTTTTTATGCCTACCGTAAAGCCCCGGACGCTCTCCGGGTTCATGGAACTGCTCCCCCCGGCGCAACGGCAGTTTGAGCGCGTTCTGGAAACCCTGCGCCAAACTTACGCCCTCTGCGGCTTCGCGCCGCTCGACACGCCCCTGATGGAGGCGGCGGAAGTGCTGTTGGCCAAGGGCGGCGGCGAAACCGAAAAGCAAATCTACCGCTTCCAAAAGGGCGGCGCCGACCTTGCCCTCCGCTTTGATTTGACCGTCCCGCTTGCGAAATACGTCGCCCTGCACAGCGCCGAGCTTTCGTTCCCGTTCCGCCGCTACCAAATCGGCAAAGTGTACCGGGGCGAGCGCGCACAGCGCGGGCGTTTCCGCGAGTTCTACCAAGCCGACATTGACATTATCGGCGACGGCAAGCTCTCCGCCGCCAACGACGCCGAGATTCCCGCCGTCATCTACCGCACGTTCTCCGCGCTGGGCCTGCGCAAGTTCCATATCCGCGTGAACAACCGCAAAATTTTGAGCGGCTTCTACGCCATGCTGGGGCTGACCGACAAGTCCGCCGACATCATGCGCACGGTCGACAAGCTGGAGAAAATCGGCGCCGACAAAGTGCGGGCGATTCTGACGGACGATTTTTCGATAGCGGCGGCGGACGCCGACAAAATCCTTGGCTTCATGTCGCTGTCGGCGGACGCGCCGAACCCCGCCGCCGTCCTCGACGCGCTGGAAGCCTATCGCGGGCGCAACCCGCTTTTCGATACGGGGCTTGACGAGCTGGCGACGGTCGTCCGCTATCTGGGCGCGTTCGGCGTCCCCGCCGAAAATTTCGCCGTGGATTTGACCATTGCGCGGGGGCTTGACTACTATACCGGCACGGTCTACGAAACCACCCTCGACGAATACCCGGAAATCGGCTCCGTGTGCTCCGGCGGGCGCTACGACAACTTAGCCGAATACTACGCCGACCGCAACCTCCCCGGCGTGGGCATTTCCATCGGGCTGACGCGCCTGTTTTATATCCTACAGGAAAAGGGGCTTCTCAATCCCGAACTCCCGACCGCCCCCGCCGACGCGCTCATACTGCCCATGACCGACGACCTCGCCCCCGCCATTTCCTTGGCGACGATGTTCCGCGAAAACGGCGTCCGCGCACAGCTCTACTTTGAAGGCGGGAAATTCAAGAAGAAAGTGGGCTACGCCGACAAGTTAGGCGTGCCGTATGCCGTGTTCATGGGGGAGGACGAGATACGGGGCGGCGTCGTGACGTGCAAGGACATGGCGACGGGCGAACAGACGACGCTTTCCGCCGCCGACACGCTCACGCGCATTCGGGACGGCTTGGCGCGGCGCGAATCCGGGCGCATTATTTTAGGATAACCAATCGAAAGGACAGATTACATGACGCAATCAAGAACGCATACCTGCGGGGAACTGCGGCTTTCCGACGCCGGGAAGCGCGTCAAGCTCTGCGGGTGGATGGAAAATGTGCGCGTGGTGTCGGCAAGCCTCGCGTTCGTGGTGCTCCGCGACTTCTACGGCGTGACGCAGGCCGTCGCCGAGACGGAGGAAATGGTCAACGCGTTCAAGGCGATTACCAAGGAATCCACGATTTCCATAGAGGGCATTGTGCGCGAACGGACAAGCAAGAACCCCAAACAGCCCACGGGCGAAATAGAGGTTGTGCCGGAGCGCGTGGAAGTATTGGGGCGTTGCCGCTACAACGAACTGCCGTTTCAAATCAACCGGAGCCGCGACGCCGACGAATCCCAGCGTTTGAAGTACCGCTATCTGGACTTGCGCAACCCGGAAGTGAAAAACAACATCGTCCTGCGCTGTCAGGTCACGGCGGCACTGCGGCAGTCCATGACGGAGCGCGGCTTTCTGGAAATCACGACGCCCATTTTGACCGCTTCCTCCCCGGAAGGGGCGCGGGATTACCTTGTCCCGGCGCGGAACCATCCCGGCAAGTTCTACGCCTTGCCGCAAGCCCCGCAACAGTTCAAGCAACTGCTCATGACATCCGGCTTTGACCGCTATTTCCAAATGGCGCCCTGCTTCCGCGACGAGGACGCCCGCGCCGACCGTTCCCCCGGCGAGTTCTACCAGCTTGACATGGAAATGGCGTTCGCCGCGCAGGACGACGTTTTCGCCGTCATTGAGGACGTTCTGCCGCCCGTGTTCGCCAAGTACGGGCTGTACAGCCGCGCCTCCGCCGCGCCCTTCACGCGCATTCCCTACAAGGAAGCCATGGAGACTTACGGCACCGACAAGCCCGATTTGCGCATTGACCTGAAAGTGCAAGACGCGACGGAAACGCTTTCCGGTTGCGGCTTTGCGCCGTTCGCCGAAACGCCCGTAAAAGCCGTCGTCGTGTCGGATTTCCACGAGGCGCGGAAATGGATTGACAAAACGCTTGCTTCCGTGGAAGTGGTGTCGGGCGGGAAGGCGTACTGGTTCCGCCTTGACGAAAAGGGGCAGCCCGTCGGCGGCATTGCGAAGTTTGTCGCGCCGATACTCGACAAGGTTTCCGCCGCCTTGGGCTTGAAGCCCAACGATTTTGTGGCGCTGTCGGCGGGGAAGGGCGCGTTAAAGACGGCGGGCGTTTTAGTCAAGACGCTGGGCGCGTCCGTGCCGGGGCACATGGACAAGGAGCAGTATTCCTTCTGCTGGATTGTCGATTTCCCCATGTACGAAATCGGGGAGGAATCGGGCGAACTGGAATTTTGCCACAACCCGTTTTCCATGCCGTCGGGCGGCTTGGACGTTCTCGAACGCGCCCACAGGGGCGAAATCGACCCGCTGACGATTACCGCCGACCAGTACGACCTTGTCTGCAACGGCGTCGAGCTTTCGTCGGGGGCCGTGCGCAACCACGACCCGGAAATCATGGTGCGCGCCTTTGAGCTTGTGCGGCTGGGCGAGGACGACGTGAAGGCGAAATTCCCGGCTATGTACAACGCGTTCTGCTACGGGGCGCCGCCTCACGCGGGAATCGCGCCGGGACTGGACAGAATGGTGATGTTGCTTTCGGGCGAGGAATCCATACGCGAGGTTATCCCGTTCCCGATGAACAAGAACGCCGCCGACGTGATGATGGGCGCCCCCGGAACGGTTACGGAAAAGCAACTGCAAGAACTGCATATCGCCGTTGCGAAGGACAAGGACGGCGAATAAGCGCCGGGCGAACCGCGTCCCGCAAGCGGGGAAAGCCCCGCCGTCGGAATCATTCTGCTTGGAATCACGCGAAAGCCCCGCCGAAATCAAGGCGGGGCTTTTCGTATCAGGGCAGAAGGCGCATCATGGAGACCTCGTAGGCGGTGCGCTCCTCCGCGCCCGCCTCCGTCACTTTATGGTATATCCGGCTCTGTATGCGCCCCTCCAATTCCAACGGGTCGCCCGTGCGCAGTTCGCCCGTCTGCACGGCCAGCTTGCCCCACGCGATGACGGGCAGGTAATCGGAGCGCCCGTAGCGGCGCGGGACGGCCAGCATTATGTCGCAAATGCTCCGCCCCAGCGGGGTGCGGCGGAGAATCGGCGGCTTGCAGAGCGTCCCGGAGAGGAAAATCTGGTTGCACGGGACGCCCAAGCCCGGCTGTATGTCCCGGCTGTAGACCGCCAGCACCAAGCGGCTGCCCGTCCCGGTTCGGTTGTTGAACGACCGGAGCTGCCCCTGCACGCGGACGGGCTGCCCCGGCGCCGCCATGGGCAGGCTCTCCTCCGGTATGAGTATCGGCAGAACGTCGCTCTGTCCCGACAGGCGCGGCGCCTCCAGCGCGAAGCGGTAAAACCGGATTCCATGGTTTTCGTGGGACAGTTCCGGCGTCCCCTGCACGCGTCCCTCCAAAACCGCTTGGTTCCGGCTTTGGTTCGTCATGTTGTCCACCTCCTGACAGTAATCGCCGTATCTTATGCGCCCCGCGCCCGAAATAGACCCCGGCGCCCCGCGGGGGCGGAAACCCCGTCATTTTCGCGGAAAAACGCCCCTTTATCGGGCGAATATCTGTGAGGTACGCGCAAAGGGCGCGGGGGCGCAAGGAAAAAGTTGTGCATATCGGCGCTTGCGCAATCGCGCCGGACGTTATATAATGCGCACACCGTGAAAAAGGATGGGGGAGCCTACCGCTATGAAAGACAAGAAGGACATCCGGAAAATCGCGCTGGCCTACTCCGGCGGGCTGGACACGTCTATTATTATTCCGTGGCTGAAGGAGAATTATAACAACGCGGAAGTCATCGCCGTGTGCGGCGACGTGGGGCAGGGAACCGAGCTGGACGGGCTGGAGGAAAAAGCCCTCAAGACGGGCGCCTCCAAGCTGATTGTCGCCGACCTGACCGACGAAATGGTAGAGGAAGTCGTGATTCCCGCGCTCAAGATGGACGCCAAATACGAGACGTACCTTTTGGGCACGGCGTTCGCCCGCCCGATTCTGGGGCGCAAGCTGGCGCAGGTCGCGCTGGCGGAGGGCGCCGACGCCGTCTGCCACGGATGCACGGGCAAGGGCAACGACCAAGTGCGCTTTGAGCTCGCCGTCAAGCGCTTCGCCCCCGACATGCCCGTCATCGCCCCTTGGCGCGAGTGGGACATCAAGTCCCGCGACGAGGAAATCGACTACGCCGAGGCGC
>JAFXQD010000069.1 GCA_017527365.1 Oscillibacter sp. | reverse complement strand
CTCTGGAATTGGGAATGATGGCCTACAACATCCTGCGCATGATTGGACAGGAATCCCTTCGAAAGAAAGATACGCCCATGAAACGGCAACCATTGCGCCGCAGACTTCGGACTGTGATTGAGAACCTCATTATGATGGCCTCTCATCTCGCCTGCCATGCCCGGAAACTTGCGCTTGGCTTGGGTTACGGCAATCCCTGGCGCAGAGCGTTCGCCCGGTTGTTTTTCACCTTCACTTCGCCTGTATGCCATTGCTGATTGCTGTCCTCGCTCCTCCCAGTTTAACGGATTCAGGTTATATTTTTTGACACCGACGAGAGTGCCGTTTCGCTTGCAATCTGTCACTTGATATGGTATCCTGGGACGTGAAAGCGAGCATGAGGGAGGGAAAACGTATGCTGTTACTTACGGGCGGCGCCGTCCGGCGGGACGGGCGCTTTGAGGAGGGGACGCTTGCCATAAGCGGCGGGAAAATCGCGTCGGCGCCGCGAAACGCCGACGGCGCGTCCGTCGTGCGAGTTCCGGGCTGTCTGATTGTCCCCGGCTTCGTCGATGTCCACGTCCATTTCCGCCAGCCGGGTTACGCCTATAAGGAGACAATCCGCTCCGGGACTTCCGCCGCCGCCGCCGGGGGCTATACGTCGGTCTGCACAATGCCGAACCTGAACCCCGTGCCGGACAGCATGGAGCATTTGCAAGCGCAACTGGACTGGATACGCCGCGACGCCGTTGTGAGGGTTCATCCCTACGGCGCGATTACGCAAGGCGAACGGGGCGCGGCGCTGTCCGACTTTGAAGCGCTCGCGCCGCACGTGGCGGGGTTCTCCGACGACGGCAAAGGCGTGCAGTCGCGGGAGGTCATGCGGGAGGCAATGGAGCGGGCGAAAGCCGTCGGAAAGCCGATTGTCGCGCACTGCGAGGACGAGAGCCTGTTGCGCAAAGACTGGGCGACACACGACGGCGAGTACGCGAGGCGCAACGGCCTTCCGGGGAACAATCCCGAAAGCGAATGGCGGCAGGTCGAGCGCGATTTGGAGCTTGTGCGCGACACACGCTGTCAGTACCACGTCTGCCACGTATCGACAAAGGAGAGCGTCGCCCTGATACGCGACGCCAAGCGCGACGGGCTTCCGGTAAGTTGCGAGACCGCGCCGCATTATCTGTGCCTGACGGACGAGGAGTTATTGGACGAGGGGCGCTTCAAGATGAATCCGCCCATACGCGCCGCCGCCGACCGCGACGCGCTCATTGCGGGTCTGCTGGACGGAACTGTAGACTGTATCGCCACCGACCACGCGCCGCACAGCGCGGAGGAGAAGTCGCGGGGACTGCGCGGAAGTTTAAACGGCGTTGTTGGCTTGGAGACGGCGTTTCCCGTCCTGTACACGCGCCTTGTCGAGACGGGGCTTGTCCCGATAGAAACAGTTCTGCGCGCCCTTTGCGAGCGCCCGCGTGAAATTTTCGGCTTTCCGCGCTGTGGGCTGTCGCCGGGGGACGCGGCGGACGTTACAATCTTGGACTTGAACCGTCCGCACGTTATCAACTCCGCCAATTTCCGTTCTCTCGGACGCGCCGCGCCCTTTGACGGCTGGGGCGTCTCTGCCGCCGTCGCCATGACGATTTGCGGAGGGAAAATCGTCTGTCACAATCTTCCGGGAAAGGGGGAATTGCCGTGAAATCATCCCTTTTCACTGCGGAGCGCGTCCGCGCCCTGACTACGGACACCGTGGAATTGACGCTTGCCGGGGATACGTCGGAAATCGCGGCGCCGGGGCAGTTCGTCAATATCGCCTTGCCCGGACATTTTCTTCGGCGTCCGGTGTCGGTCTGCGACTGGACGGCGGACAGGCTGGTATTGCTAATCCGCGTCGTAGGCGCGGGGACGCGGGAGCTTGCGCAATCCGAACCGGGCGCCGCCTTCGACATCCTCGGCGGGCTTGGCAACGGCTTCGACTTGTCGGCGGTATCCGAAAGCGTACCGGACAACGTAATCTTGGCGGGCGGCGGAATCGGAATTGCGCCGTTGTACGGACTGGCGAAAGCGTTGGCTCGTCAAGGCGTAACGCCTGTCGCCGCGCTGGGATTCCGCAACCGCGCCGACGCGTTTTATCTCGACGAGTTCCGCGCCGTTGGCTGTGAAACGCTGATTGCGACGGAGGACGGGAGCCTTGGCGAACGCGGGCTTGTCACGGATTTGCTACGGGAACATCCTTCGCGGAATTATGTGTTCTGTTGCGGCCCCTTGCCCATGCTCCGCGCCGTTCACGGCTTGCCGCATTTGACGGGCGGACAGTACAGCTTTGAAGCGCGTATGGGTTGCGGTTTCGGGGCTTGCATGGGCTGTTCCATGCCGTTCCGCGACGGCCGGAAGCGCGTCTGCAAGGAGGGCCCCGTATTCTTTCGGGAGGAAATCGTATGGGAACAGTAGACTTGTCGGTGACGCTGGCGGGCGTGGCGCTCAAAAATCCAATCATCCCGGCGTCGGGGACGTTCGGCTACGGGCGCGAGTACGCCGAACTGTTTGATTTAAACGTCTTGGGCGCGTTCTCATGGAAGGGCACGACCGCCGCGCCGCGTGACGGCAACCCCCAGCCCCGTATCGCCGAAACGCCGTGCGGTATGCTCAACGCAATAGGCTTGCAAAATCCCGGCATTGACGCTATAATCCGGGAGGAAGTCCCGAACATCGCCCGCATTTTCCAAGGCCCCGTGATTGCCAACGTCGGCGGCTTTACGCCCATGGAGTACGCGGAAACCTGCCGCAAGCTGGAGGAAGTCGAACAGTGCGCGATACTGGAAATTAACGTTTCCTGTCCGAACGTGCACGCGGGCGGGCGGAATTTCGGCTCGGACGCGGGCGCGGCGGCGGAAGTCGCGGCGGCTGTGCGGCGCGTGACGCGGAAGCCCGTCTTTATGAAGCTGTCGCCGAACGTCGCGGACATTACGGAAATCGCCCGCGCCTGCGCCGACGCCGGGGCGGACGGCTTCTGCTTAATCAATACGCTTTTGGGAATGCGCGTTGACCTGAAAACGCGCCGCCCGGTCTTAGCGAACCGCACGGGCGGCTTGTCGGGGCCCGCCGTTTTCCCGGTGGCGTTGCGCATGGTCTGGGACGTTTACGAGGCGGTCAAACTGCCAATTATCGGTTGCGGGGGCGTGTCGTCGGCGGAGGACGCCGCCGAAATGATGCTGGCGGGGGCGACGGCGGTGGAAATCGGCGCGGCGAACCTGCGCGACCCTTACGCCTGCAAGCGTATCATCGAGGACTTGCCCGGCGTATGCCGCCGCTTGGGCGTCGATAGAATCTCAGACTTGACGGGCGCGGCGCACGACCAATAAAGGAGGAATACCGTGAACAAAAAGGACGTTATCATAGCTCTGGATTTCCCCGACCGTCAAACGACGCTGGATTTTCTCGACCTCTTTCCGGCGGGAGAAAAGCCGTTCGTAAAAATCGGCATGGAGCTGTTTTACGCGGAGGGGGCGCCCATGGTTCGGGAAATCCGCAAGCGCGGGCACAAAATCTTCCTTGACCTCAAACTGCATGACATTCCGAACACGGTCAAGCGCGCGATGTCGGTACTGTCGGGGCTTGACGTGGACATGGCAAACCTTCACGCGGCGGGCGGCTCGGCGATGATGAAAGCCGCGCTGGAAGGCTTAAAGCGTCCCGACGGCTCGCGCCCGCTGTTAATCGCCGTCACGCAGTTGACCAGCACGGACGCGAAAACGTTGCGGGAGGAACTGCTGATTACCGCGCCCATGGAGTATACGGTATGGAGCTACGCGCAGAACGCGGCGCGGTGCGGGCTGGACGGCGCGGTGTGCTCGCCGCAGGAAGCCGCCGACGTGAAGCGGCGTTGCGGGGCGTCGTTCCTGACCGTAACGCCGGGAATCCGTTTCGCCGACGGCGACATAGGCGACCAGAAGCGGGTTATGACGCCCGCAAAGGCGGCGGGCGCGGGCTGTGATTATATCGTCGTGGGGCGCCCGATTACGCAAGCCGCGAATCCCGTCGAGGCTTACCGCCGCTGTGTGCGGGAGTTCGCCGGAAAGGACGGCGGCGATGTCTGAGCTTGCGCGCATTTCCCCGCTTACGGTCGTACTGACCGTGCTGGGCGTGTTCCTTGTCTTTTTTGTCGCCACGTTCATTGTCATTATGTTGATACGCGGGCTTGGGCAGTTGGACGTTGGCGGACGTGCGGCGCGTCTGACGGCTCACGCCGTGATTGCGGCAAAGCGTCCGAACGGCCTGCGTTATTACGTCACGTTTCAGCTTGACGGCGGGGAGCGTATGGAACTGGCTGTGGACGGGCGGACATACGGTCTTTTGGCGGAGGGCGACGCCGGAGAGTTGACCGTACAAGGAAACCGCTGTCTGGGATTTGTAAGAGGCTGAATTTTTAAGGAGGGAAAGCGTATGAGCGGAATAGAACGCGCCGTAGCGCGTGATTTGCTGTCGATTGGCGCGGTATTTCTGCGCCCGGACGAGCCGTTTATATGGGCGTCGGGAATCCGAAGCCCGATTTACTGCGACAACCGCCTGACGTTGACCGCGCCCGACGTGCGGACGCGCATTGAAAACGGTCTCGCCGCCATGATACGGAAATACTATCCGACGGCGGAAGTTTTAATGGGCACGTCCACGGCGGGAATCGCCCACGCCGCCATTGTCGGGCACATCATGAATTTGCCCATGGGCTATGTGCGTTCGGGGAACAAAGACCATGGGCGCGGAAACCGTATCGAAGGGAAGCTGAATCCCGGAGAGCGCGTCGTAATCGTGGAGGATTTGATTTCCACGTCGGGGAGCTGTCTGGAAGTCGCGGAGGCGTTGCGGGAGGCGGGCGCGGAAGTTTTGGGAATCGCGTCCATTTTCACCTACGGCATGAAAAAGGGCTTGGAGCGTCTCGCCGCCGCCGGGGTCGTCAACCACAGTCTGAGCAATTTTGAAGCAGTATGCGAAGTCGCCGCCGAGGACGGCGCCATCAAGCCGGAGGACATCGAACGCTTGCGGCGTTTCCGCGACAATCCCGCCGACGAAAGTTGGATAAACGCGCAATAAAGGAGGAACTATGCCGCGACACCTTATCGACATCACCGATTTGACTGTAGACGAAATCGGCGGCCTTATCGCCACGGCGGAGGACATTCTGGACAATCCCGCCGACTATCAGGACGTATGCGCCCGCAAGCAGTTGGCGACGCTCTTCTTTGAGCCGTCCACGCGGACGCGCCTTTCGTTCGAGTCCGCTATGCTGTCGCTGGGCGGCGCCGTGCTTGGCTTTTCGTCCGCCGATTCCAGCTCTTCCGCCAAGGGCGAGACCGTTACCGACACCGTGCGCACGGTTAGCTGTTACGCCGACATTATCGCCATGCGCCACCCGAAGGAGGGCGCGCCGTTCGCCGCCGCGCAGGTGTCGGAAGTCCCGATTATCAACGCCGGCGACGGCGGGCACAACCACCCTACGCAGACCTTGACCGACTTGCTGACCATCCGCCGCGAGCGCGGGAGTTTGGGCGGGTTTACCATCGGATTTTGCGGCGACCTCAAGTTTGGGCGCACCGTGCATTCCCTCGTCGCCGCGCTTTCCCGCTATCCGGGAATCCGCTATGTGTTTGTTTCCCCGCTTGAATTGAAGTTGCCGCGCTACGTCAAGGAACACGCCCTCAAAAGCCGCAACATCCCGTATGAGCAGACGACGGACTTGTCCGCCGTCATGCCGGAATTGGACATCCTCTATATGACCCGCGTGCAGAGGGAGCGCTTTTTCAACGAAGAGGATTACGTGCGCCTGAAGGACAGCTATATTTTGACGCCCGCGAAGCTGTCGAACGCGAAGCCGGACTTGTCGATACTGCACCCGTTGCCCCGCGTCAACGAGGTTTCCGCGGCGGTTGACCGCGACCCCCGCGCCGCCTACTGGAAACAGGTTCGCTATGGGAAGTATGTCCGTATGGCGTTGATAATGTTCCTGTTGGGACTGACGCCCGCGAAATAAGGAGGCGCTCATATGAATATTGACAACGTGCAAAACGGCGTCGTGCTTGACCACATCCAAGCCGGGAAAAGCATGGCGATTTACCGTTACCTCCACCTTGACGCGCTTGACTGTCCGGTGGCGATGATTCAGAACGCCCGGAGCGCCCGTATGGGCAAAAAGGACATCATTAAAATCGACACGCCTATGGACGTGGACTTGGACGTGCTGGGCTATCTGGACGACAACATCACGGTAAACATCATCCGCGACGGCAAGCTGGCGGGAAAGAAGCATGTCGCGCCGCCGCAGAAGCTGGTGAACGTGATACGGTGCCGCAATCCGCGCTGTATCACGACGGCGGAGGAGCAGTTGGACGCGATTTTCATTCTCAGCGACCCGGCGCGGCATACCTATCGTTGCGCGTACTGCGACACCGCGACCGATAAAACTTTCCCGGATGTGCGGAAATAGGGCATTCTGACAACTTTTTCATTTTTTTAAAAATTTTTAAAAAAATGCTTGCATTTCGGTTCCGGATGTGCTATGATAAGCAACGTTCTAAGGAAATCGGAATGCGCCATTAGCTCAGCTGGATAGAGCGTCTGGCTACGGACCAGAAGGCCGGGGGTTCGAATCCCTCATGGCGTGCCATGATGTGTTGACAAAAAAGATGCCTGCAACTTTTCCCCGGTAAAACCGGGGAAAAGTT
>JAFXQD010000068.1 GCA_017527365.1 Oscillibacter sp. | reverse complement strand
TCGAAAAGGTTCATGGAGTTGAAGGAGGAATAGAGCCCCTTGTAGCACTCGTAATTGGTGCAACTGTGGAGCATGTCGGCGTTGACCCACTGGTTGTAGTCGCCGTGGAGGGTCTCGCCCAACAGGAAGAACTCCGGCGCGATTTCGCAGGCGACGCGGCGCAGGCGGCGCAGGAAATCTTTTTCGAGGCTGTAGGCCACGTCAAGGCGCAGGCCGTCAACGTCGAACTCCTTCGCCCAGAAGCGCACGCAGTCCATGAGGTAGTCTGCCACCGCCGGGTTGCGCAGGTTGAGCTTGACAAGTGAGTAATGCCCCTCCCAGCCCTCGTACCAGAAGCCGTCGTTGTAGGCGGAGTTGCCGTCAAAGTTAATGAGGAACCAGTCGCGGTAGGGGGAATCCCACTTTTTTTCGCGCACGTCGCGGAACGCCCAGAAGTTGCGCCCCACGTGGTGGAACACGGCGTCAATCACGACGCGGATTCCGGCTTCGTGGCAGGCGCCGACGAACGCCCGGAAATCGTCGTTCGTCCCAAGGCGGCAGTCAATACGGCGGAAGTCGCGGGTATCGTAGCCGTGGGAATCGCTCATAAAGACGGGGGTCAGGTACAAGGCGTTGACGTTCAGCTTTTTGAGGTGGGGAAGCCAGCCGCGCAGTTTGGACAGCCTGTCAACCGCCGCGCCGTCGGGGGGCGCGTCCGGGGCAAGCGGGTTTTGCCGGGGCGCGCCGCAAAGCCCGATAGGGGAAATCTGATAAAACACCGCGTTTTCCGCCCACATTGCAACTCTCTCCTTTCGCGTCCGCGCCGCGCAGGGCGGCGCGATGATAGCGGGAACTTGCGGGGAGAGTATAGCAAATCTGCGCGGGGATTGCAAGGGCGGGCGGAAAAAAGCCCTCCCCCGCGTGGGCGGGGGAGGGCGGCGCGGCGTAAGTTGCGGCGGATAGGGGGCGGCGCGTAAGCGGGCGGACGCGCCCCGCCGAATCTGAAAGCCGGACGCGCCCCGCCGTTTCTTCTGATTGTGCCTGTTCAAGAAAGTTGGCTTCCTAAAATTAGCCGTCCTTCTTAGCCCTTGCCTTCTTGAATATATCCATGTATTCCTTCATCTGATTATCCGTTATCCCGACATCCTGATACTTCGTTTTGTAAGTCGTCGGATTTGGCGGCGGAGCGTCTTTCTTGTTGTTCTCCGCCGTCCTGACTAACTTCATGCACTCCGCCATCTGTTCGGGCGTCATCCGCCCAAAACCGACCTTGGAACCCTTCGAGGGCTTCACAGGCACCTTCATAGCCTCCTGCTTCATAACCTCTGGCGTCTCTGTGTCCGCCTTCTTTACGGACGGCTTAACCGTCTTAGGCTTGTTTTCCGAGCGATGAAACGGCACATTTGGCTCCTCGTCCGGTTCCGCCGCCTTGAACGGCGTGTATTCACCGGAGTTAATCTTCTCTTTCAACTCCATTTGCTTCTTTCGCTCTTTCTCATCCGGGCTCATATTTAAAAGCGGCCTTATCTCAGGAACATCTTCCGCAATTCGATGCGCCGCCTTAAGGTTCATCTGATTCATATACATCAGGGAATCGTTGTCGAACATCCCCTCGTCGATTGCATTGCGCCTCCGCTGCCGCCGCTTGTACTCCTTAAACTCCGGCTTGAACTTCGGATTTTCCGAAAATTCCTTCATGGCTCTTGCTTTTTCCGATTCTTCACTATATTGATTTTTCTTTGGCAAACTTTGCCCTTTCTGCCACAGCTCTGTTTGGTGCCTCATATCCGCCGCCATCTCTGCCTGCTTCTTCGCCTCAAGGATTCTTTCTGTCTTCTCCATGTCATCCATCTCGGAGAAATCTTTCTCCGGCTCCCCATTACGAGGACCCTTCGCCTGCATGGGGGCGGCGGCGCTGAAAGAGGGCGCGTCCGTTACGGGGCCGTCGTAGACCTGTTCGCCCGCCGCCGCCAACGCGCCCTCGCGGTCGGCGCGGGCTTCCAAGGCGCCGTTGTCCAGAAAGCCGCTCCCCGTGACCTCGCCCCGCGCCTGCGCGGCGACGTGGCTCAACTCGTGCCCCAGAAGCGACTGCCCGGAGAGGTTGTTGAAGTCCGCCTTGCCCGGCGCGAAGGCGATACTGTCGCCCCGTGCGATAGCCTGCGCCCCGGCGTCGGCGACGCTCTCGCTCTCGTAGAGGTTCACGTTGCCGAAGTTCATGCCGAACGCCGCTTCCATTTTCGCCCGCATGGCCTCCGGGAGGTCGATTCTGTGGCTCCGGTCGTTCATCGCCTTTTGCATGAGCATGGAGCGCATGGAGGACATGGGAATGCCGGGGTTGTCGGAAACCGCTTGCGCCGCAGTCTGCGCCGCCGTCGGGCGGCTGTCGCTCTTCTTGCTCGCGTACTTTCTCATGATGTTCCCTCGCTTTCAAACATCCTTGACGAATCGGCTATGGCGAAAAGGCGGAAAATCCGCGTATGACTTTTAAACGTCCGGCACCCCTTGGCGTCGCGCACAGCATACCACAAAATTTCCGGCTTTGCAATGCCTTTCGACAAAAAATTTTGACCTGCGCGGTTGAAATTTTTAAGCCCTCCCCGCGTTGGCGGGGAGGGCGGCGGAAAACGCCGGATTTGAGCGGAAAGCGTCCCACGCGTCGGCGGGGAGGCTTCGCGCAACGGCGAAGAGGGGGGCGGGCGCGTCCCGCCGAATCGGAAAGCCGGACGCGCCGCCGCCGTCCCCGTGCGGGGGATGGCGGGGAATTTCAGCTCTTTGGGTTATATTGAAAAACGGCGTGTTTCCAATCCGGCGAATTTTCCTAAAGGAGAAAATCTGAAATTTCAAACTGTCAGGATTGAAAATACTGGTTTTATTCCTCTTGCTTTTTGAAAGAAATCATACTATTCAGCTCATCCCGTTTCTTCCTGTTCGCACGGAGCACACGCAGTACGTCAGCGCGTCCCATCTCCTCAAACTGCTCAACAAACGCGTTTTTACCCTTCCGGGGTATGCCGAGCTGTTTAAAGACGAATTTTTTCTTATACTCCATCTCGTCGTCAGCACTCCGACCCACGCTCGCCTTCTTTTGATTCTCGTTCAACACGCGCTCTTTGTTGAGATTTATTTGGAACATGCGGTTCTCTTTGTCCTTCGTGTTAGCTTCCCTATTAAGAGCATTTAGTTGTTCCAGAAGTTGTTCCGTACTGTCTGGCTTCTTCTTCAGCTTGAGCCTGAACTTCCTTTTCGGATTGACATCGAGAACACTCGCGCTCCGTTTCGGCGGTTTCTTTTTCGTATCCTCGCCCGATGCCTGTTGCCAGACCTCAGGCAGGTTCTCTTTCTTCTTCTTGCTGAGTTGCTTCTTCAACCACGCCCTCTGTCCCGCTTGTCCCCCCAGCAATTTCTGCGCCGCAATCTCAAACGGGATGTGCTTCGTCTTAGCCAGCCTGTCTATCTCCATATATTTCGGATTGAATTTGTTTATAGGCGGGAGCTTAACAGTCTTCTTGTCCTCCTCCAGCTCCTCTTCCTCCGGCTCCCCATCCTTCGGCGGAGCCGCCTGCATGGGGGCGGAAGCTCCGGCGAAAGAGGGCGCGTCCATGGCGGCGCCGGAGTAAACCTGCTCGCCCGCCGCCGCCAAAGCGCCCTCGCGGTCGGCGCGGGCTTCCAAGGCGCCGTTGTCAAGGAATCCGCTTCCCGTGGCCTCGCCCCGCGCCTGCGACGCGATATGGCTCAACTCGTGCCCAAGGCGGCGCTGTCCGTCAAGGCTGTTGAAGTCCGCCGCTCCCGGCGCGAAAGCGATGTTGCCGCCCTGCGCGATGGCGCTGGCTCCGGCGTCGTCGACGCTCTCGCTCTCGTAGAGGTTGACCTTCCCGAAGTTCATGCCGAACGCCCGCTCCATCTTCTCCCGCATGGCCTCCGGGAGGTCGATTCTGTGGCTCCGGTCGTTCATCGCCTTCTGCATGAGCATGGAGCGCATGGAGGACATGGGAATGCCGGGGTTGTCGGAAACCGCTTGCGCCGCAGTCTGCGCCGCCGTCGGCTGGCTGTCGCTCTTCTTGCTCGCGTACTTTCTCATGATGTTGCCTCCCCTTTCAAACGTCCTTGGCGAAAAGGCGGGAAATCCGCGTGTGATTTTTAAATGTCCGGCGCCCCTCGGCGTCGCGCATAGCATACCATAAATTTTTTCGTTTTGCAATACCTTTCGACAAAAATTCTCAAAAAATTTCCCGCCGCGCAGTTCGCACGGCGGGAACGTTGGATTGCCGCAGGGCTTGCGGTCAATCGACTTTCGGCAACTGGTCGAATCCGGCTTGCAAGTCCTCGTCGGTGGGGATATAGTCGCTCATCTCCCCGTTGTGGAACTTCTCATAGGCGACCATGTCAAAGTACCCGGTGCCCGTCAAGCCGAACACAATGGTTTCCGCCTCCCCGGTCTCCTTGCACTTCAAGGCTTCGTCAATGGCGACGCGGATGGCGTGGGCGCTTTCGGGCGCGGGCAGAATGCCTTCCACGCGGGCGAACTGCTCCGCCGCCTCAAAGACTTTCGTCTGCTCGACCGACACCGCTTCCATATAGCCGTCGTGGTAGAGCTGGGACAGGGTGGAGCTCATGCCGTGGAAACGCAGACCCCCGGCGTGGTTCGGCGACGGGATAAAGCCGCTTCCGAGCGTGTACATCTTCGCCAAGGGGCAAATCATGCCCGTGTCGCAGAAGTCGTAGGCGAACTTGCCCCGCGTGAAGCTGGGGCACGACGCCGGCTCAACGGCGACAATGCGGTAATCCGCCTCGCCGCGCAGTTTTTCGCCCATGAACGGCGCGATTAGCCCGCCCAAGTTCGACCCGCCGCCCGCGCAGCCGATAATCACATCCGGCTTGACGCCGTACTTGTCCAGCGCGGCTTTCGTCTCCAGCCCGATGACGGACTGGTGGAGCAACACCTGATTGAGCACGCTTCCGAGCACATAGCGGTAGCCGGGGTTCTTCACGGCGACTTCCACGGCTTCGGAAATGGCGCAACCCAGAGAGCCGCCCGTGCCGGGATGTTCCGCCAGAATCTTTTTGCCGACATCGGTGGTGTCGGACGGCGACGGCACGACGGACGCGCCGTAAACGCGCATGACCTCGCGGCGGAACGGCTTCTGCTCGTAGGACACCTTGACCATATAGACCTTGCAGTCCAGCCCGAAATAGGAACACGCCATGGACAGCGCGGTGCCCCACTGCCCCGCCCCGGTTTCGGTCGTGACGCCCTTCAAGCCCTGCTTTTTGGCGTAGTAGGCTTGGGCGATGGCGGAATTGAGCTTGTGGCTTCCGCTGGTGTTGTTGCCCTCGAACTTGTAGTAAATCTTGGCGGGGGTGTCCAACTGCCGCTCAAGGCAGTAGGCGCGCACGAGCGGGGAGGGGCGGTACATCTTGTAGAAGTCGCGGATTTCTTCGGGAATGGGGATGAAAGCGTCGGTTTCGTTGAGCTCCTGCTTGACGAGCTCCTCGCAGAAAATGCCGTCGAGTTCCTGAGCGGTCAGGGGCTGATGGGTGCCGGGATTGAGCAGGGGCGCGGGCTTGACGGCCATGTCCGCCCGCATGTTGTACCAAGCGCGGGGAAGCTCCGTCTCGTCCAGATAGATTTTGTAGGGAATCTGCTGTTCCATGGTTCCATCTCCTTTCTCCAACCGTCAAACGAACCGGCGCGGCATCTCGCCCGTGGGCTGACGATTTAGCAGGACGAATTGTAACGCGGACGCCCGCGCTTGTCAATGCGGAATCTGACGGCGTTTTGGCGCATATCTGTAGGATTCTATGGCAAATCGCCGAAAAGCCCGTGCGTTTCCGCACGGGCTTAGGCTAAATCCGTTCCAGCAACGCGACGGCGTGGGCGGCGATTCCGGAGCCGTCGCCTGTAAAGCCGAGTTTTTCTTCCGTCGTCGCTTTCACATTCACGCAGTCGGGCGGAATTTGCAGGGCTTCCGCCAACGCCGCCTCCATGCGTTCGCGGTACGGCGACAGCTTCGGCGCCTGCGCGATTACGGTCGCGTCCACGTTCACGACGGCAAAGCCGCGTTCGCGCAGGCGCCCGCGCACGTCGCGCAACAGTAATAGGCTGGAAATGCCTTTATATTACGGGTCGGTATCGGGGAACAACCGCCCGATGTCGCCCAGACGCGCCGCGCCGCAGAGCGCGTCCATGACGGCGTGGGTCAGTACGTCCGCGTCGGAGTGCCCCAAAAGCCCCCTGTCCCACGGGATTTCCACGCCGCCGAG
>JAFXQD010000067.1 GCA_017527365.1 Oscillibacter sp. | reverse complement strand
GCGCGTGGGCGTTCCGGGGCGCGAATTTGCGCGACGCATTATCGTTGCGGGGCGCGGGTTTGCGCGACGCGCCGCCGTTCCGGAGCAGATGTTTTCCCGACGCGCCGCCGTTCTGTGAAACAGGCTTTCCGGGCGCGTGAGTGTTCCGGGGCGCGGGTTTGCGCGACGCGTTATCGTTGCGGGACGCGGGTTTGCGTGACGCGCCGCCGTTCCGGGGATTGGGCCTTTGCGACGCGCCGCCGTCGCGGGTAGGCGTTTCGGCTTTCCGGACGCGCTTCCCAAACGACGCCGCTTTCCGGGGCCGTTTGTCGGATGTCTCCGGCTTGCGGGCGCGTTTTTCGGAACGTTCCGCTTTCCTCTCGCGGTACAGGACGAATTTGGAGCCGATAACCTGCACGACCTCGCTGTGCGTGGCCCGCGCCAAGGCTTCCGCCGCCGTGCGCGGGGTGTGGTCCATACAGGCGTCCAACACGCGCCCCTTGATAAGTTCGCGTGTTTCCAGCGTGATGTCGGCCTGACGAATCAGCGTTTCCCCGATTCCGTCCTTGCCGATTTGTAAAACGGTGTCGATACCGTTGGCAAGCCCCCGCAAGCGGGCGCGTTCTTTGGGCGTCATGTCGTACCCCCGTTTGGCCGATGATATTTCTTGTGCTTCTTCTTTTTATTATGGCGATGTTGCGGCGTTTTCCGGACGGGTTTCCCGGATTCCGGCGCGGCTTGCGGGTTCTCCGACGCTTCCGGAACGGTTTCCGGTTTTTCCGACGTTTCCGGGTTCTCCGGGACTTCCGAAACGCTTTCCGGATTCTCCGACGCCTCTTTTTCCTGACGCCGCTTTTCCTCTTCCAACTCGTTCCACGCCCGTTCGCTCAGATACGCGCCTAACTTCTCCGCGAACGCCCGCAGCGCCTTTCCCCGGTGCGACACCTCCGACTTTTCTTCCGGCGTCATTTGCGCGAAAGTTTTCAGTTTCGGCGGGTAATTGAAAACCGGGTCGTAGCCGAAGCCGTCCGTACCCATGGGGATATAACTGACGACGCCGTAACAGGATTCCTCGGCGGTCAGGGTGTCGCCGTTGGGAAACGCGCAGGCAATCGCGCACGTAAAATGGGCGTCGCGGCGTCCCTGTCCTTTGACGCTCTCCAAAAGCAATTTGTTCCGTTCGGCGTCGGAAATCGACTCGCCGCCGTAACGCGCCGAATACACGCCCGGCCCGCCGTTCAACACGTCCACGCACAGGCCGGAATCGTCGCCGATGGCCGGAAGCCCGGTCGCCGCGCAAATGGCCTTTGCTTTGAGCATGGCGTTCTCGGCGAACGTCTCCCCGGTCTCCTCCACGTCTACTTTCACGCCCGTCGCGTCCGGGGGTATCACGTCCAATCCCAGTTCCGACAAAATCTCGCGCATTTCGCGGAGTTTCGCGGGGTTATGCGTCGCCAGCACGAATTTTTCCGACATTACAGTTTTCCTCCCAGCGCCTGACGCTGAATCGCCAACAGTTCCTTGTTGCCTTTCGCGCAGAGCCGGAGCAGTTCCTGTTGTTCGCTCACGCTGAAAGCGCGGCCCTCTCCGGTCCCCTGAATTTCTATGATTTCGCCTGACTCGTTCATCACACAGTTCATGTCAACCTGTGCGCGGCTGTCCTCGCTATATTGCAAATCCAGCATGGCGTAATCGTCCACGATACCCGCGCTGATTCCGGTGACGTAGTGCAGGAGCGGGGACGAAAAAATCTCGCGCTCCTCCATGAGCCAGCGGCAAGCCAGCGCAAGCGCGACAAAGCCGCCCGTCACGGACGCCGTGCGCGTCCCGCCGTCGCCTTGGATTACGTCGCAGTCCACGGTAATCGTATGCTCGCCCAAGCGCGTCATGTCCACGGCGGAACGGAGCGAACGCCCGATAAGGCGCTGAATCTCCGCGCTTCTGCCGGACAGCTTCAACTTGGAAATGTCGCGGTTCTCGCGCTCGCGGTTGGCGCGGGGGAGCATGGAGTATTCCGCCGTGACCCAGCCCTCGCCCCTCGGCACGTGGAACGGGACGCGGTAGCCGACGCTCGCGCAACACAAAACCTTCGTGTCCCCGCACTCTATCAGACAGCTTCCCTCCGCGAACTTGCTGTAGTTCGGCGTAATCTTCACGGGACGCAGTTCGTTTAACTGCCGTCCGTCCTCTCTCAGCATGGCAAACGCTCCCTTCCTAAAAATATATCGCTCAAACGACGGCTTCGAGATAGTCGCGGGCGTTGAATGGCTGTAAGTCGCCGATAGCCTCGCCCACGCCCGCCAGCTTGACGGGCACGCCCAGTTCCTTTGTCACGGGCACGACTATGCCGCCCTTGGCGGTGCCGTCCAGCTTCGTAAGCACGATTCCGGTCAACCCGGCGGCGTCGCGGAACTGCCGCGCCTGTATAAGACCATTCTGTCCCGTTGTGGCGTCCAAGACAAGCAACGTCTCTTTCGCGGAATCCGGACATTCGCGGTCGATGATTTTCCGCAGTTTCGACAGCTCCGCCATTAAATTCGCCTTGTTATGAAGGCGTCCGGCGGTATCGACAAGCACAACGTCGGCTTTCCGCGCCTTGGCCGCCTGCAAGGCGTCGAACAGAACCGCGCCGGGGTCGGAGCCCTCCTTCTGCCGGATGATGTCGCAGCTTGCCCTTTGCGACCAGATTTCCAACTGTTCCCCGGCGGCGGCGCGGAACGTGTCCGCCGCGCACAGCAGTACCTTTTTACGCTTGCGCCGCCGCAGATAGTACGCAAGTTTTCCGATGGAAGTCGTTTTGCCCACGCCGTTGACGCCCACGAACAGCATCACGGCGGGGGGCGGCGCGAGAAGCAATTCCGGCGAGCCGACGCTCATTTGACCCTCCAAGATAACGCGCAACGTCCAGCGGATTTCCTCTTGGCTTTTGAGGCTGTCGCGCTTGACGATTTTCCGCAGTTCCCCCACGGCGTCCGCGGCGGCTTCCATGCCAACGTCTGCCAGAATCAGGCTTTCCTCCAACTCGTCAAAGAAATTTTCGTCGGCTTCCGTAAAGCCCGTGCCGAAAACGTTGCTTGTGATTTTTTTCAAACCGTCAAAAAAACCCATAAAATCCCGTCCTTTATGCGCGTCAGTCGATTTTCAACTGCTTCGCCATGTCGTTGAGGTTGATGGTCAAAATTTTGCTGATTCCCTGCTCCTGCATGGTCACGCCGTAGAGCACGTCGGCCTCCTCCATGGTGCCGCGCCTGTGCGTGATTACGATGAACTGCGTTTTGCCTGTGAGGTTGCGCATATAGCGGGCGTAGCGCGTGACGTTGGCGTCGTCCAGCGCGGCCTCTATCTCGTCCATGACGCAGAACGGCGTGGGGTGCACTTTCAGGATGGAAAAGTACAGCGCGATAGCCACAAACGCCTTTTCGCCGCCCGACAGCAGGGAAATGGTTTTCAAGGTCTTTCCGGGCGGCTGCGCTTTGATTTCTATGCCGCAGTTCAGAATGTCGTTAGGGTCTTCCAGTTCGAGCCGCGCCGCGCCGCCGCCGAACAGCTCCACAAAGGTTGTCTGGAAGCTCTCGGAGAGCAACCGGAACTGGTTCCCGAAAATCACGGTCATCTGGTTCGTAATTTCGGTAATAATTCCCTCTAATTCCACCCGCGCCTTGTCAATGTCGTTGCGCTGGTCGGTCAGATAGGTATAGCGGGCGTTGACGCGCTCAAACTCGTCGATGGCGCCCATGTTAATCGCGCCCAAGCCGTGAATCTCGCGCTTGAGCTCCCCGGCGCGGCGCGACGCTTTCGGAACGCTGTCAAGCTCAATCCGTTGCGCCGCTGCGTCGGTGCGGGAAATCTCGTAGGTTTCCCACATCTTGTCTATGATTTGCTTTTCCTCCAAAGCCCCCGCCGAAAGTTTCTGTTCCAGCCGCGACACAAGCCGCTCCATGCGCAACAGGTTTTCGTTCATTTCTTGGCTTTTGCGGTTCTGCGCCGTGCGCTTGCCCTCCAGCTCTAACCTTGACTTGTTCAGCGCGGAAAGCTCCTCCGAAAGCGCGGCTTCCCGTTGTTTCAAGGCGTCGATTTCCCGTTGCCGCGCCGCGATTTTCGATTCCGATTCCCGTATGGTTTCCTCGTAGGCTTTCAGGGCGGCTTCCTTCTGCTCCGCGCCGCCGGAGAGCTCCGCCGACAGCTTGCGCAAGTCCGCGGCGCGGCCCGCGGCGGCGTCGCGCTCCGCCGACAGCGCCGCCGACGCCTCCCGCGCCGCCGCGATTTCCTCCGCCAGCGTCCCGGACTGCGCCAAAAGCTCCGACTGCCCCGCGAACGCTTCCGCCGCCTGCCGATGGCAGTCCGCCGCCTCCGCGTTGCGCTCCTCGGCGCTCTTTTCGAGCGCGTCCAGACGCGACTTGTTTTCCGTCATCCGCGCTTCCAGCCCGGAAATCTCCGTTTCCAAGCTCTCCGCGCTCCCGCGCAACGTCGGCAAGGTTTCGTCGAAATGTTTCCGCGCCTCCTGCAATCTTAGAATGCTGTCCTGTATTTGCCGCCGCTGTTCCTCCGCCGCCTCCAAGTCGTAACGTGCGGCGGACAGTTCGCGGTTGGCTTGCTCCTCGCGCTGTTTGGCGGCGTCCAAATCGCGGCGGAGCTTGGCGGCGCGTTCGTTGAGGCGTTCCAACTCCGCCTTGCGGCTCAGGACGCCCGTCCCCCGCGACACGGAGCCGCCCGTCATGGAGCCGCCCCGGTTGATAACTTGCCCGTCCAATGTGACAATGCGGAAGGCGTTCCGGCGTTTCCGCGCCAGCGCAATGCCGAAATCAAGGTTTTCCATAACGACCGTGCGCCCAAGAAGATTATAGAAGATGTTCTGGTACTGCGGCTCGAATCTTACCAGCCGCGACGCGATTCCGACAAAGCCCGGTTCTTTCGACAAGCCGTCGTCGCGGAGTTCGTCGCCGCGAATGGCGGTCAGCGGCAAAAAGGTGGCGCGTCCGGCGTCCTGCCGCTTCAAAAACTCAATGGCGCGTTTGGCGTCCTCCTCGCGCTCCACGACGATATTCTGCAACGCCGCGCCTAACGCGATTTCAATGGCGACGGCATAGGCGGCGTCGGTTCGCATGAGCTCGGCGACGGGCCCGCGAATGCCGGACAGCCGCCCCCCGGCTTGCATAACCGCCTTGACCGCCCGCGAAAAGCCCTCGTAATCGCGCTCCATGTCGGTGAGAAGGCGGATTCGGTTGTCAAGCCCGCCGACATCCATGGTCATCTGCAAGCGCAGTTCCGACGCGCCCGACGCTTTCTTTTCCCGTTCCTCCACGCGCAACTGGTACCCGGCGATTCTGTTGTCAAAGGATTGCAAATCCTCCCGCGCCGTTTGGAGTTCCGACGCGTTTTCCGCCGACTGCGTTTCCGCCAGTTCCAGACGCCGCCGCAGTTCGCCGCGCTCGGCGTCGGCGGCGCCCCAACGCGCCCGGATTTGGGCGTTTTCGGCGTTGACGGCGGCGGATTCCGTGCGGAGTTCGGCGGCGGCGGCTAACGCGTCCGCCTCCCGCGCCCGCAACGCCTCCATGCGCCCGCGCACGTCGTCGGCGCGTTCGGACGCCTCCCGCGCCTGTTCCAACAGCGCGTTGAGCGCGGCGTTCCGCTCCGACAGCGCCGCCGAAAGCTCTTCCGACCGCGCTTCCAGTTCCGCCGCTTGGCGCGCCAGCCCTCCGGTACGGCTCTCGGTTTCGTCAAGCTCTTCCCTCGCCCGCCGTATGTTGTCGCGCTGATGGGAAATTTCCGTTTTCAAGACCGCGATTTCCGATTCTTGGTCGCGGCGCAGCCCCTCCAGCTCGGCGGACTTGCCGCGCAGCTCTTCCGACGCAATGTCCTTTTCGCGCATGGCCTCGCCGTAGCGCTCGCCCTCGGCGTAGAGGGCGTTCAAGGCGTCGCGGACTTCGTCGCGCTCCTGTTCCGCCGCCCGATAGTCGGCTTGTATCTTCTGCGCGGCGGCCTTAATCGCGTCCAACTGTTCCAGCCACAGCGACAGTTCCAGCACGCGCAACTCGTCGCGGAGTATGAGAAAGCGTTTCGCCTTCTCGGCCTGCCCGCGCAAAGGCTCGACCTGCAACTCCAGCTCGGCAATTTTGTCGTTGACGCGGGTCAAATTCTCCTGCGTCCGCTCCAATTTGCGCTCGGTCTCCTCCTTGCGGTGGCGGTAGCGGGAGATTCCCGCCGCCTCCTCAAAGATTTCGCGCCGCTCGCCGCTCTTCGCCGACAGGATTTCGTCAATCTTGCCCTGCCCGATGATGGAATAGCCCTCGCGCCCCAGCCCGGTGTCCATGAACAGTTCCATTACGTCGCGCAGGCGCACGGATTGGCGGTTGATGTAGTATTCCGACTCGCCGCTCCGGTAATACCGCCTTGTCACGGCGACTTCGCTTTCCTCCATGCCGGGGAAAATCTGCTCGGTGTTGTCCAAAATGAGCGTGACCTGCGCGAACCCGACCTGCCGCCGCTTCTGGGTGCCGCCGAAAATCACGTCCTCCATTTTGGCGCCGCGCAAGCCCTTGGCGCTCTGCTCGCCCATGACCCAGCGGATGGCGTCGGAAATATTCGATTTTCCGGAGCCGTTGGGGCCGACGATGGCGGTCAAGTCCTCGCCAAAGTTCAGCACGGTTTTGTCCGGGAACGACTTAAAGCCTTGTATTTCCAACGCCTTTAAATACACAATTCCGCCTCCAATCCGCTTGTCTCCGCCCGCGATTTCAACCCGCGCAACGATTCGGAAAACCGTTATGACAAAAAGAAGAATTTCAAGCGCCGATTTCCGGGAGTGATTATAACCCGCCCGAAAGAAACCGTCAACCTGCATTCGCAACATTTTTCAGAGATTGCCGCCAAAATTCGCAAGAAGCGAATCGCGGCGCCGCATACGCCGCTATCATACCACAATTTCACAAAATCGCAAGCCTTTTCGGGTGACAAAAGCGTGACAAATCATGAAATGCGCGCCGGACGGCTTGCAATCGGGGCGCGATTGCGCTATACTGCCCTGAGCGCCCGGAAAGCCGGGACAGGACGGCGTAAGGAGCGGTGAAACAATGTCGGAAATTCGGAAAACGGCGATGGTAACGGTGTGCGGGCGTCCGAACGTGGGGAAATCGAGCCTCACAAACGCGCTTGTGGGGGAAAAAGTCGCCATTGTGTCGAACAAGGCGCAGACGACGCGAAACCGCGTCTGCGGGGTCGCAAACCGGGGCGAAACGCAAATTGTCCTGCTGGACACGCCCGGACTGCACCGCCCGCGTTCGGCGCTGGGGGAGTATATGGTGAAAGTCGTGCGGGAAAGCCTTGAAGGCGTGGACTGCGCCCTGTTGCTGGTCGAGCCTATCGCGCATGTCGGCGCCCCCGAACAGGCGCTGATAGGGCGTATCCGGGAAGAGGAGATTCCCGCGATTCTGTGCATTAACAAAATAGACGCCGTAGAAAAGGCGTCGCTGTTGCCCGTGATGGCGGCTTACAACGAGGCTTGGGACGGCTTCCGCGCCATTATCCCGATTTCCGCGAAAACGGGCGAAGGCCTTGACGAACTCTGCGCGGAAATCGAGAAGCACGCGGAGGAGGGGCCGCAACTGTTCCCGGACGGACAGACCAGCGACCAGCCCGAAAGACAGGTCATGGGCGAACTGTTGCGGGAAAAGCTGTTGCTGTGCCTTGACAAGGAAATCCCGCACGGCGTGGCGGTGGAAATCAGCCGCTTTTCGGAGCGCGAGGAAAGCGGCGTCGTGGACGTGGACGCCGTGATTTATTGCGAAAAGGCAAGCCACAAGGGAATTATCATCGGCAAGCACGGCGACATGCTCAAGAAAATCAGCTCCTTGGCGCGGCGCGACATGGAAAAGTTCATGGGGACAAAAGTCTACCTGCAAACATGGGTGAAAGTCAAGGAAAACTGGCGGGACAGCGTAAGCGCGGTTCGCTCGTTCGGCTACCGCGACGAGTAAACGGGCGCCCTGTCCCGTTTCGTGAATTTGAACGTTCAAATTCACATTTGGCTACCGCGACGAGTAAACGGGCTCCCGCTTTCTCTCGCCCGCGTTTCGCCCTAAACAACGGACGCCCTTTCCCGTTTGGGAGAGGGCGTTTTCGTTATTCCACAATCAGCGTTTTGCCGTCCATTTCTTCCGGACAGGCCAGCCCCATCACATCCAAGACGGTCGGCGCGATGTCGGACAGGCGCCCGTTGCGCAGACGCGTGCCCGCGCCGCAGAGTATGAACGGCGTCGGGTTCGACGTGCCCGGCGTTTGCGGGGAGCCGCCGTCGCACAACATCCCTTCGGCGTTGCCGTGACTGCCCGTCACCATGGCGATTCCGCCTAACTTCAAAGCCGCCTCCACAATGCGCCCTATGCAGGCGTCTGCGGTTTCCACGGCCTTGACCGTAGCCATAAAACTGCCCGTGTGCCCCGCCGTGTCGCAGTTGGAGAGCGTCAGGACAATCATGTCGTAAGTTCCGGCCTCCATACGCGCTATCGCCTCGTCCGCGAGCGCCTCCGCGCTCTGTTCGGGATGAATGAGGGCTTCGGGGCCGTGCGGCGACGGCACGGAAAAGCAGTCCTCGCCGGGGAACGGCGCCTCCCGCCCGCCGTCAAACAGCGACGTGACGCGCTCGATACGGTCTTGTTCGCCCATGCGCAGTTGCGTGAGCCCAAGGCCGCTGAGGTATTCGCCAAGTCCGTTGCGCAGTTCGGGGCGGCGGAAAGCCGTCTCGACGCCCGCCACGCCGCAGTCGCCGACGCAGGCGCAGGTCAGCGGGAAAACCTGCCGGGTAAACTTGTCAAAGTCGGGCGAAACCAAAGACTGCGCAAGCTCTTTCAGGCGGCTGCCGCTACAGTTGAAGAAAATCACGCTGTCATTGTCCGCGACGGCGCCGTCGGCGTCGCAGATAATCGGCTCCATGGCGTCGTCGGTAATCCCGGCGCGGTAGGCGCGCTCGACGGCTTCCGCCGGGTCGGGGTTGATGTCCGTGCCCTCCCCGTACACGAGCGCGTCGTAGGCCTCTTCCACGAGGTCCCAGCGCCCGCCCCTGTCCATGCCGAACCGCCGCCCCATGACGGTGGCGACCGCGCCGACGCCCAGCTCCCGGCATACGGCCTCCGTGCGGCGGAGATAGTCCGCGCCGGAGGCGGGCGGGGCGGTTTGGCCGTCGAGGATGGCGTGAATCCAGACGCGCTTCAAGCCGCGGTCACGCGCCATGCGGAGAAGCGCGTAAAGGTGGTCGGTATGGGAGTAGACGCCGCCGTCGGAGAGCAGGCCGACGAGGTGCAGCGCCGCGCCGGATTCCTTGCAGTTGTCCATAGCTTTCAGGAACGCCGGATTTTGGAAGAAAGAGCCGTCGCCGATAGCGTCGGAAACTTGCGTCAAGTCCTGCCGGAACAGGCGCCCGGCTCCGATGAGCAGGTGTCCGGTCTCGCTGTTGCCGCACTGCCCCGGCGGAAGCCCGGCGTCCGCGCCGGAGGCGGCCAGCGTCGCGTAGGCGTACTCTTCGCGGAAGCGGTCGAGCGCGGGCGTTCCGGCCGCCCAGACGGCGTTCCCGGCGGATTCTTCCGAAACGCCGAGGCCGTCAACGATAATCAGAATGGTAGGCGCTTTCATGGCGGATTCCCTCACCCCGGTTATCAAAGATAGCGGCCCACGCGGGTTAGAAATGCGTGGGCCGGGATAGCGGAGGGGGGAATCCCCTCCGGAGGTTCGCGCTTATTCCTGATTCGCCGCGTTGATGATGGCGAGGAACTTTTCGGGAACCAGCGCCGCGCCGCCAATCAGCCCGCCGTCGATGTCGGGCTGGGCGAGGAGTTCGGCGGCGTTCTTCTCGTTCATGGAGCCGCCGTACTGGATGGTAATTCCGCGTGACACGCGGGCGCCGTAGAGCGTGCGAATGGTTGTGCGGATGTTCTTGCAGACTTCCCCGGCCTGTTCGGCGGTGGCAGTCCTGCCCGTGCCGATAGCCCAGATGGGCTCGTAGGCGATGACGCAACGGCGGACTTGCTCGGCGCTTACGCCGCTGAGGGCGGCCTTCACCTGAAGGGCAATCAAGTCGTCCGTCAGGCCGCTTTCGCGCTGTTCGAGGCTTTCGCCCACGCAGATAATGGGGCTCATCCCGGCGTTGAGGGCGGCGCGGACTTTTTTATTCACTGTCTGGTCGGTTTCGCCGAAATACTGGCGGCGTTCGCTGTGGCCGATAATGACGTACTTCACGTTGAGGTCGGCGAGCATATCGGCGGAGACCTCTCCGGTAAACGCGCCCTTAGGCTCAAAGTACAAGTTTTCGGCGCCGACAGCGATGCGCAGTTCCTTAAAAGCCTTGGTCGCGGCGGGGATATTGCAGGAGGGCACGCAAATCACGGTGTCGCACCACTTTGGACGCACGGTCCAAATTTTCTTCATCTCTTCGGCGAACTCTTTGGTTTCCTTGGCAGTCTTATTCATCTTCCAGTTGCCGGCGATGATTGTATGGCGGTATCTGCGATTCATGTCATCATGCTCCTTTTTGTCTGATGGTTTCCCGCGCCCCGCCCCGGAGGGGCGGAGCATGGGAAATCTCTTACTTTATACCGGAAATTCGGCGGAATGTCAAGAGTTTCCGGCAACTTTTTGAATTTTTGCGGCTTAAGCGTCCAAGAGGCAGGCCACGCCGGGCAGCTCCTTGCCTTCGAGGAACTCAAGCGACGCGCCGCCGCCCGTGGAGATATGGGTCATCTTGTCGGCGTAGCCGAGCTGTTCGACCGCCGCCGCGCTGTCGCCGCCGCCGATAACGGTAATGGCGGAAGTTTTGCTCAGGGCGTCGGCGACCGCTTCGGTGCCCTTGGCGAACGCCGGGAACTCAAAGACGCCCATGGGGCCGTTCCAGATGACGGTGCCCGCGCCCGCCACCGCGTCGCAGTACAGCTTGACGGTTTCGGGGCCGATGTCCAGCCCCATCCAGCCGTCGGGGATTTCGCCGTCCTTGACGACCTGCGAATTGGCGTCGGGGGCGTACTTGTCGGCGCAGACGGTGTCTACGGGGAGCAGGAACTTGACGCCCTTTTCCTTCGCCTTCTTCATCATGTCGTTGGAGTAGTCGAGCCAGTCTTTTTCAAGGAGGCTGTCGCCGACCTTGCCGCCCTGCGCGGCGGAGAAGGTGTAGGACATGCCGCCGCCGATAATAATCGTGTCGGCGATTTCGAGGAGGTTGTTGATGACGCCGATTTTCGAGGAGACCTTGGAGCCGCCCAGAATGGCGACGAGCGGGCGCTTGGGGTTGGAAATCGCGCCGCCGAGGAACTGCAATTCCTTCTGAATCAGGAAGCCGGAGACGGCGGGGAGATAGTCGGCGACTCCGGCGGTGGAGGCGTGGGCGCGGTGCACGGAGCCGAACGCGTCGGACACGAACAAGTCCGCCATGGACGCCATAGCCTTGGCAAGTTCGGGGTCGTTCTTGGTTTCGCCCTTCTCAAAGCGGGTGTTCTCAAGGAGCATAATCTGCCCCGGTTGAAGCGCGGCGGCCTTGGCTTTCGCGTCGTCCCCGGCGACATCCTTCGCCATAATGACTTCCTTGCCCAGCAGTTCGCCGAGGCGAACCGCCACGGGCGCGAGGGTAAACTTGGGGTCTACGCCCTTCGGCTTGCCGAGGTGGGAGCAGGCAATGACAGCCGCCCCGTTGTCAAGCAGATACTGAATGGTGGGCAGGGCGGCCTTAATGCGCTTGTCGCTGGTGATTTCGCCGGTAACCTTGTCCTGCGGGACGTTGAAGTCACAGCGGAGCAGGACTTTCTTTCCCTTCACGTCCACATCCTTGACGGTCTTTTTGTTGTAGTTCATATTGTACCTCCCAAATATGAAATATCAACGGCCTCCGGGCCGGGGGTCACAAATTAAGACAGTCCGGGGAAGCCCGTCTGCCGCAACGCCTCGTAGGTTACGACGGCGACGGAGTTGCTTAAATTCAGGCTCCGGGCGCCGGGAACCATGGGCAGGCGGACGCAACGTTCCGGAAAGCGTTCGCGGAACGCGGCGGGCAGTCCGGCGGTTTCCTTGCCAAAGAAGAGCCAGCTTGACGGCGTAAACGCGGCGTCGGCATAAGGGCGGGGGGCTTTCGTAGTCATCAGCCATAAGTCCGACGCCGCCTCCGGGCGAATCCGAAAGAGCGCGTCAAGGTTTGGGTAGTCAAAGACTTCCACCAAATGCCAGTAGTCCAGCCCTGCGCGCTTCACGGCGCGGTCGGAGATGTCGAACCCAAGCGGGCGCACGAGGTGCAGGCGGCTCCCGGTGGCGGCGCAAGTCCGGGCGACGTTGCCGCAGTTCTGCGGAATCTCCGGCTCCACAAGGACGATATTTAACATAAAGCCTCCTTGCCAATCGGGGCGGAACTTCCCGCGCAAGGGCGGGCTTCCGTCTAATAGCCCTATTGTAAACCTTTTCCGACGCAAATTCAACGGCAAATCCAAAGAAATTTTCTTTTTTTGGGGATTTTTTTCGGCGCATTCCCAAAACGGGGTCCCGTCAAAACGCTTTTCGTCCTTTTGACGAACTCCGGGCGCGTTTTCTGTGCTGTCCTACAAAAACATAGAAAAAATGCGGAAAGTTTTGGCGGAAATTTCGCAAAAATTTCTTTTAAAAATACTGGAATTTCCCGAAGTTTTTGTTATAATAAAAAAGAGGCATATTTTGAACGGGGCAAGGAGGTCGTTTGCATGGCGTTTACGAGAGCCGTAATCTTTTTTGAGCCGGACGCCGCGCTGTCGGACGGCGCGACCCCGCTCGCGCTGGAGCCGATAGGGGGGCGTCCCGTGTTGCATTGGATGTTCCGCGCCCTATGCGCGGAGGGCGCGTCGCGCTTTTTTATCGCCGCCCCGCCGCGCTATGACGCGCAAATCCGCGCCTGTTCGCCCCCGGACGCCGCCGTTATCGTCTCCGACCGTCATGACGCGCTCATGAACTTTCTCGACGCGCCGGACATGGCCGCCGTGCTTCCGCGTGCCGCTTTGCCCATGCCGCAAGCGGGCGCGGGGTTCGCTTACGCCGCCCCCGGCGCCTCCCTGCGCGACGCGTGGGCGGTCCGGCTGACTAACGCCGTGCAGGACGCGCAACTGCTTTCCGGGTGGGCGCCCCTGTACGGGCGCGACACGCTCGAAGAGCTAAAGCCAATCTTCCAACCGGAAACCCGTCCGTGACGTTTCCCACGCGGAAACGCCGGGGGCGGTTTCCCCGCGACGCCCGGAGCCGGGCGGGAAATCAGAAGCCGCGCCACGTTTCCGCGACGGGAAAGACGGCGAAAGTCATCGTTCCTTTTGGCGCCTACGCGCCGGGACGTTCACATATAGCAGGCGCGAAACCCTTTCGGAACTACACAGAAAAGAGGGCGCTATTATGATTTCTCACACTGACCTGATTTCCCACAGCAAAGATTTGAAAGTGTTTGCGGGAAACTCCAACCCGGAACTGGCGAAAGCCATTTGTTCCCAGATGGGCATTAAGCTCGGCGAGGCGGAGATAGGCGCCTTTTCCGACGGCGAAATCTCCGTCTCCATGTACGAGACCGTGCGCGGAAGCGACGTGTTTGTCATACAGTCCACCTGTATGCCCGTCAACCGCAACCTCATGGAACTGCTCATCATCATCGACGCGCTCCGCCGCGCCTCCGCCAACCGCATAACGGCGGTGATTCCCTATTTCGGCTATGCCCGCCAAGACCGCAAGACCAAAGCCCGCGACCCTATCACGGCGAAACTTGTCTGCAACATGATTGCCACGGCGGGCGCCGACAGAATCCTTGCCATGGATTTGCACGCCGCGCAGATTCAGGGGTTCTTTGACATTCCGGTTGACCATTTGCTGGGCGGCGGCATTTTCGCCCGGTACTACGCGCAGAAATTCGGCTCCGAATGCGACAACATGATGGTAGTTTCGCCGGATGTCGGCTCGGTGGGGCGGGCGCGGGCGTTCGCGCAGAAAATCCACGCGGGGCTTGCCATTGTGGACAAGCGCCGCCCCAAGGCCAATGAAAGCGTCGTTATGAACGTTATCGGCGACGTGAAGGGCTACGACTGCATTCTTGTTGACGACCTCATCGACACCGCCGGGTCCCTGTGCAACGCGGCTTTGGCGCTGGTGCGCAACGGCGCCCACAACGTCTACGCCTGCGCCTCGCACGGCGTCCTGTCCGGACGCGCCATCGAGCACATTACCGAAAGCCCCATTCAGGAACTCGCGCTGTTGAACACCATCCCGCCGTCCGACGCGGCGAAGGGCTGTAAGAAGCTCCGCTATCTCGACGCCGCGCCGCTGTTTGCGGAGGCTATCGAGCGCGTGTTCCAGAATCTGCCGTTCTCGTCCATGAGCGTTTGAGAGGCGTTACAAACTTGGCCGCGCAATCACGGCGCGGACAGGCTGTCATATAGCGTGCGCGCAAGGCGGGGAAAGTTCTTTTCCCGCCTTTGCGGGCGTATTTTAAAAAGCGGCGGGCGGCAATGCCTGCGGAAAGGAATCGTATGTTATTCGGAAACGCGTCGTCCGGCGTGGAATGGATTGTGGCGGGGCTGGGAAATCCCGGCGAACAGTACGCCCATACCCGCCACAATATGGGCTTCCTGACGGTTGATTTGCTGGCGGAACAGAACAAGGTAAAATTAAACCGCGTCAAGTTCAAGTCGGCTTACAATATTTTGCAATTCGCGGGCGCGAAATGCCTTGTCATGAAGCCCCAAACTTATATGAACCTGTCCGGGGAGGCGGTCGGGGAGGCGTCGCGCTTTTACCGTGTCGAGCCTTCCCATGTCCTTGTGATTTTCGACGACATTTCCCTGCCTGTCGGGAAAATCCGCGTCCGCCCGTCCGGGTCGGCGGGGGGGCATAACGGCATTAAGAGCGTTATCGCGCATTTGGGGACGCAGGACTTCCCCCGCGTCAAAATCGGGACGGGCGCCCCGGAGGCGGGCGGCGACATGATTCGCTGGGTCACGGGCGAGCCGCCCATGAAAGACCGCGAAATTTTGCTTGACGCGTTCGGACGCGCAATCCAAGCGGCGGAATGCGTCGTCCGGCACGGGTGCCAGCGGGCTATGAACGACTTTAACGGCTAATCAAGGGTGGGTTATGGCGGAAAATGGCATGAAAGCGTTTCTCCGGCGCCTCGCGGACGCGCCGGAAATCGCGGAACTGATACGGCAAATCGAAAGCGGCGGCTGTCCCGCCGCCGTGACGGGCGTACAGCCCGTGCAACGCGCCTGCGTCGGCGCGGCGGTCGCGCTGGCGGCGAACCGCCCCGCCGTGTTCGTGTGCGGCGACGAACGGGAGGCGCGGCAACTCGCCGCCGACTTGTCCGCGCTTACCGGGGAGGACTGCGCGACGCTCTCCCCCCGCGAATGGGATTTCCGTCCGGGAAGCGTGGGCTCCCGCGACTGGGAACGGCGCCGCCTCGCGGCGCTGTGGCGCATGGCGTCGGGACAGGCGCGGGTTATCGTCGCCGCCGCCGACGCGCTCCTACAGCGCACTTTGCCCCCGAAAATCCTGCTTTCGCTGTCGGCGGCGTTGCGCGTCGGCGAACGCGCAGACCTCGCCGCGCTGACGGAGCGGCTTGTTAAAGCGGGTTACAGCCGTTGCGCGGAAGTGGAGGGCGCGGGGCAGTTCGCCGTGCGCGGCGGCATTCTGGACGTATTCTCCCCGCAGGCGGAACAGCCCGTCCGCGTGGAGTTCTTCGACGACGAAATAGACTCCATGGGGCTTTTCGACCCCGCCACGCAGCGCAGGACGGAAAACGTCGCGGAGGCGTTGCTGTTGCCCGCCGCCGAGGTTCTGCCGCAGTGCGCCGCGGGCGGCGCGGACGGCCTCGCCGCGACGCTCAGTAAATTGGCGTCGCATATCGGGAAGCGGCGCCCGGAACTTTCGGAGCGTCTCCGCGCCGACGCCGGACAAATCCGCGACGGAATCAACCCCGGCGGGCTTGACCGCTATCTGTGCGCCGTCTACCCGGATGTCACGACGGGATTGCAATATCTTCCGCAAGACGCGCTTGTAGTCCTGTGCGAAAGCGGGCGCGTGGAGGAGAGAATCAAGGGCGCGTCGGCGCAGACCCGACAGGACACGGAAACCATGATGGAAGCCAATCTCATGGCGGGGGAGTTCGCCAACGTCCAACTCAACGCGGAGGAGTTTTACAACGCCCTGCGGGATTTCCCCGTCATTATGGCGAACTCCCTGCCCGCGTCGCGCTATCCGCTCAAGCCGCGCAGTCTGACGCATGTCAACGCCCGGCAGTTAAGCTCTTACGGCGGCAGTCTGGAAACAGCCGCTTCCGATTTGGAGCAGTACCGCCAATCCGGGACGGCGGTGCTTGTGCTGTGCGCGTCCGACAGCCGCGCCTTGAACCTGCACAGGCTCTTGGAGGACAGGGGCATTTTCGCCGCGCTGTCCCTGAAAGGCGTGACCGTGCCGCAGGCGGGGGAAATCCGCATCGCGCTGGGCGCGTTGTCGGCGGGTTGCGAATGGCCGTATTTGAAACTCGCCGTCATGACGGAGGGACAGCTTTTCACGACGCCGCAGAAGCCTATAAAGGCTCCCAAAAAGGCGACGAACCGTCAAAAGTTGCAATCCTATTCCGACCTGTCCCCCGGCGACATCGTCGTGCACGAACACCACGGAATCGGACGCTTCGCGGGAATGCAGAGAATGCCCGTGGACGGCGTGGAAAAGGACTATATCAAGATTGACTACGCGGGCGGCGACTGCCTCTATGTGCCCGCGACGCAGTTGGACCAAGTGAGCAAGTATATCGGCGGCGGAGAGGACAACGCCCCGGCGCGGTTGAACCGCTTAGGCGGCGCGGAGTGGGCGCGGCAGAAGAGCAAGGCGAAAAAAGCCGTGCAGGACTTGGCGAAAGGGCTTACGCAACTGTACGCCGAACGCCAACGGCGCCCCGGCTTCGCGTTCTCGCCCGATTCCACTTGGCAAAGGGAGTTTGAGGAGGCGTTCCCGTATGAGGAAACCGACGACCAGCTAAAGGCGATAGAGGAAATCAAGCGCGACATGGAGGCGCCGCGCCCCATGGATAGGCTGTTGTGCGGCGACGTGGGCTACGGCAAAACGGAAGTGGCGTTGCGCGCCGTCATGAAGTGCGTTCTGGACGGCAAACAGGCGGCGATACTCGTGCCGACGACCGTGCTTGCCCAACAGCACTACGCCACCGCCTGCGGGCGCTTCCGGAATTTTCCCGTGCGCATTGAGACGCTATCGCGCTTCACGTCCCCGAAAGAGGCGCGGCGCGTCCTGTCCGCCACGCGCACGGGCGGCGTGGATTTGCTCATAGGCACCCATAAGCTCCTGCAAAAAAATATGGCGTTCCACGACCTCGGACTGCTTGTCATTGACGAGGAACAGCGTTTCGGCGTGACGCACAAGGAACGCTTGAAGGAGTTAAGCCGACAGGTTGACGTGCTGACGCTCTCCGCCACGCCGATTCCGCGCACGTTGAATATGGCGCTGTCCGGACTGCGCGACATGAGCGCGATTGACGAGCCGCCCGCCGGACGCCAGCCCGTGCAGACTTACGTCATGGAGCACGACTGGGGCGTGCTCGCCGACGCCATGCGCCGGGAGTTGGAGCGCGGAGGGCAGGTCTACTATATCCACAACCGCATTGAAAGCATTGACAGCACGGCGGCGCACGTTCAGGAACTGCTCGGCGAACAGGCGCGGATTGTCGTGGGGCACGGGCGCATGGGCGAACAGGAACTTTCCGAAGTCATGCGGCGCATGGTGGACGGCGAAGCGGACGTTTTAGTCTGCACGACGATTATCGAAACCGGGATAGACATTCCAAACGTCAACACGCTGATTATCGAGGACGCCGACCGCATGGGGCTTTCGCAACTGCACCAGATACGCGGGCGAATCGGGCGGAGTACGCGCCGCGCCTACGCGTGGATGACCTATCGGGAGGGGAAAACTTTACAGGAAATCGCGGCCAAGCGGCTTGCGGCCATCCGGGAATACGTGGAATTTGGCTCCGGGTTCAAAATCGCCATGCGCGACTTGGAGATACGCGGCGCGGGCAACCTGTTAGGCCCGGAACAGTCCGGGTACCTCATGACCGTGGGATACGACATGTACTTGAAACTGCTGGAAGAGGCGGTATTAGAAGAGCAGGGAAAGCCGAAAGAAATCGAGTGCGCGGCGGATTTGACCGTCAACGCCAACATTCCCGAAAAATACGTGCCCTCTCCGGAACAGCGCATGGACTTGTACCGCCGTATCGCCGCCATACGCGAGGACGACGACGCGTCCGACCTGCTTGACGAGCTCATCGACCGCTACGGCGACGCGCCGAAGCCCGTCTTAGCCCTGCTGGACGTGGCGTTACTGCGGGCGGCGGCGGCGCGGGCGGGCGTATCCGACATCGCGCAGAAGGGCGCCGAAATCAAGTTTACGCTGAAAGAGTTCCGCCCGGAAGCGGTGGTGGCGCTGTGCGGGCTTGGCAAGTACCGCCGACGCCTGACGCTCTCGGCGGGGGAGCCGCCGACGCTTACGCTCAAACTCCCGAAAGGCGCCGACGCCCTCGACGCGGCGCGGGAGCTTATCGACGACCTGCGCCTTGCGGGCGCGAAGTGAATGAGAGCCGGAAGCTGCGGCGTTTGCCGTCGCTCCCGGCTCTTTTCCGTCACTCCGGCTGGCTGAAGTCAATCACAAACAGGTCGTTCGGCGTGCATTCCAGTGCTTGGCAGAGCGTTTCCAGCGTCTCGAAGCGAATGCCCCGCGTTTGCTGTCCGACCATGCGGCACACGTTCTGATAGCTGATTCCCATTTGACGACTGAGCCAGTAGCGCGTTTTCCCCCGCTTTTCCAGCAATTCCGCGATGTTCAGGCGCACCATACGGCATCTCCCCATATATCATGTTCGGATGCCATATTTTATGCGATTTTCCCCTTGCGATGTATCTCTTTGCATGGTATGATGCGTCCATATAATATGTCAACATGGCATACGGAGGGAAAAACATGGCGGACTGGAAAGAAATGTACCTGAAGATGTTCCGGGCGTCGGAAGAGGCGATACGAATACTGGAGGCGGCGCAACGGGAATGCGAGGAAATGTACATGCGGGACGGCGACGGGGCGGACGAGAGCGAGCCCGACGGGGCGCCGGGAAAAGTAATCCAGTGGAAGCCGAAGCCTGAATAACGGGCGGCGGCGCGGCGGATGGCAGATACGGAACGTTCCGTTTCTGCCGTCCGCCTTTTTATATGTAGGCATAGGTTCCTTGCAGGGGTTAATGATTATTTTACCAAGGTTTTAATGAGAAGTCAAGTTATTTTATACGATAGCACAGTAATCTTGAACGCCCCGGAGGAAATCCTATGCTTATGCTGAATTACAAACTTCATGAGCAGATTCGGAAGTTACGGCAAGCAAGAAACATAACTCAAGTAGAATTGGGAAAGCGTCTGGGCGTCACAAAAGCCTGCGTCTGCAACTGGGAGGCAGACAACGCGCAGCCGTCCGTTGAAATGCTGGTGCGCATGGCGGCGTTTTTCGCCGTCTCCACGGACTACCTGCTGGGCTTTGAGCCGAGGGAGTATTTGGACGTGACAGGCTTGCCCGACGAAACGGTCTCGCATTTGCGGCAGATTGTCGATGATTTGAAGGCGTCCGGCAACAAGGGCTGACAGGCGCGGCTTTTGTCATTGTCACAGCGCACAAAAAACGCGCCCGATTTTGTGCGAAACGTGAAAACGCGGGAAATCGGGCGCGGGAAAGGAAATTTTACTTGATAATTAGGCGCGGAGAGGCTATAATGCGGAAAGATTGTTATTGTTTTGGCAATCTCTGAAATTCTCCGCCAAAAGGCGCGGGGAAGCGAGTTGAAGTCAGGAGGAATGAACATGAAGGTAGCGATTTTCGGCGCCGGAACGATGGGGAGCGGCATTGCGCAGGTGTTCGCGGCGAACGGCCACACGGCTTTGATGTACGCAAGCTCCGTGGCGTCCGCCCAGAAGCACAAGGACAAGCTGTCGGGGCGTCTGGACAAGCTCGTAGGCCGGGGCAAGATGACCCAAGAGGCCAAGGACGCCATCATGAACAACATTCTCGTGGAGGAGAAGTCCGCCGCCGCCGACGCCGTCCTTGTCATTGAGTGCGTCAAGGAAGATATGGCGACGAAAAAGGAGCTTCTCAGCGAGCTGGACGCCATGTGCAAGCCGGAGACGATTTTCGCGTCCAACACGTCCTCCCTCTCCATCACGGAAATGGCCAACGGCCTGAACCACCCCGTGATTGGTATGCACTTCTTCAACCCCGTCCCGGCCATGAAGCTGGTGGAAGTCATTCGCGGCGCGAACACCCCGCAGGAAGTGTTCGACTGCGTTTACAAGCTCTCCGAGGAAATCGGCAAGACGCCCGTGGAAGTCGCCGAGGCTCCCGGATTCGTCGTCAACAAGATTCTCATTCCCATGATTAACGAGGCTATCGGGCTTCTGGAAACGGGCGTCGCGTCCGCCGAGGACATCGACACCGCCATGAAGCTGGGCGCCAATCATCCTATGGGCCCGCTCGCGCTGGGCGATTTGGTGGGGCTTGACGTGTGCCTTGCCATCATGAACACGCTGTATACGGAGACGGGCGACCCGAAGTACCGCCCCGCCGGACTGCTCAAGAAGTACGTGCGCGCCGGGTGGCTGGGGCGCAAGACCGGAAAGGGCATTTTCGATTACAGCAAGTAAGAACCGCTGGCGGAACCAGAAGGAGTAGACAGTATGGATTTTCATCTGACAAACGAACAGCAAATGCTCCGCAAGATGTACCGGGCGTTCGCTGAAACCGAAGTGAAGCCTCTCGCCGAGGAAATCGACGAAGAGGAGCGCTTCCCCATGGAAACCGTGGAGAAAATGGCGAAGCTGGGCATGATGGGAATTTATTTCCCGAAGGAGTACGGCGGCGCGGGCGGCGACGTGCTGTCCTACGCCATGTGCGTTGAGGAACTGGCGAAGGTGTGCGGCACCACCGCCGTTATCGTCTCCGCGCATACCTCCCTTTGTTGCGCCCCCATTTTCGAGCACGGCACCGAGGAGCAGAAGAAAAAGTATCTGCCCGACCTGCTTTCCGGGCGCAAAATCGGCGCGTTCGGCCTGACCGAACCCAACGCCGGAACCGACGCTTCCGGACAGCAGACGCTTGCCGTGCTCGAAGGCGACCACTATGTGCTGAACGGCTCCAAGTGCTTCATCACCAACGGCAACGTGGCGGATACGTTCGTTGTCTTTGCCATGACCGACAAGACCAAGGGCAACCGCGGCATTTCCGCTTTCATCGTGGAAAAGTCGTTCCCCGGCTTCTCGACGGGCAAGCACGAAAAGAAAATGGGCATTCGCGGCTCGTCCACGTGCGACCTTATCTTTGAGGATTGCATTGTGCCGAAGGAAAACCTCCTCGGCAAAGAGGGCAAGGGCTTCAAAATCGCCATGCAGACACTTGACGGCGGGCGTATCGGAATCGCCGCGCAGGCGCTCGGACTGGGCGAAGGCGCCGTTGAGGAAGCCATTAAATACACCAAGGAGCGCGTGCAGTTCGGGCGCCGCCTGAGCCAGTTCCAGAACACGCAGTTCCAGCTCGC
>JAFXQD010000066.1 GCA_017527365.1 Oscillibacter sp. | reverse complement strand
GATGGTGGTAGTAGATTTTATCCTTGTCGGCAGGGTAGACGTACTTGCCGCCCACCTGCCAGAAGAACGGGTGGAACTTGTATTCGTTGCGGTCTTTCTTGAAGTCGTACAGGAGCTTGATTTCCTCGCAGTCGGCTTGGAAGTTCGTCCACACGTCCCAGTGGATGGGCACGACGACCTTGCAACGCAGGTTCTCCGCCATGCGGAGCACGTCAACGGAGGTCATTTTGTCCTGCATACCAATCGGGTTTTCGCCGAAGGAGCCGAAAGCCACGTCAATGTCATAGTCCTTGCCGTGCTTGGCGAAGTAGATGGAGAAATGGGAGTCGCCGGAATGGTAGATATTGCCGCCGGGGGTCTTGACCAGATAGTTCACGGCTTTGTCGTCCATGTCGGTCGGGCACTTCCCGGTAAGCTCTTCCCGGTCGGGCCCCGTGGAATCGGTCGTGACAATGCAGGTACGGTCGAAGCTGTCAAGGCAGACAATCTCAAGGTCTTTTATCTTGATAACGTCGCCGGGCTTGACAACCTTGCAACGCTCTTCCGGAACGCCCCACTTTACCCACGTCTCCACGGATTTGAGGGGGCCTATGAAAGGCACGGGGATTTCGTTTCCGTTTTCGTCGGTCGTGGTCATGCCGCTGTTGATGACGTGCGCCGCCCATTCCGCCGACATATGGTCTTGGTGGTAGTGCGTGGCGAGAACCGCGTCAACCTGCTTGAAGGCAAACGGGTCGATGACAAACGGGACGTTGCGGAGGTTGGGCTGCATGGCGCGCCCGCCGCACATGTTCGCCATTTGGTGCCCGACCGCCATTTTGCCGTTGCCGTGCGTGCGCTTGCCGTTGCCGCACCACAGGTCGATGGTGATATTGGCGCCGCCGGGGGTCTTGAACCAAATGCCCGTGCAGCCGAGCCACCACATGGCGACGTTGCCGGGTTGCACAACCTCGTTTTCGATGTCCTCCACCAGCCACGTGCCCCACTCCGGGAAGGTGGACATAATCCACTTGTCCCGCGTCATTTCGGAAATTTTGCTCATGCTCTGCCTCCCTCTCAAAATCGGGCGGAAGCCGCCCCGCAACGCTTATTTCCTCTCTCTTTGCGGAATCATCATAACAGAAGGGGGGGCGGATTTCAAGCGCCATTTTATGCGCGTTTTGCGGTTTATGTTCGTTTTGCTTTTCTTTGGCGGCGCGTTTGTGGAAATTGCCCGTAACTTTTGGCGCGTGTTTTCAAGCCGGAAACGCCGCGTTTCCGCGAATTTCAAACCGTATGGCGGTCGTTTTGCAAAGGCGTTTTGCTTGACATGTCAAAGTGACAAATTTCCGGAAAAAAATTTTCGTCAAAACGCGCCGATTTCGCTTGCAAAACGGACGGGGACGCCGTATAATGTGGGCGCACGGGGTCGCGCCGGGATATGTGCGTTTTGCCCCGCGAAACGAACAAGGGGGAGAGAGTGTGAAGAAGTACGCCCTCGGCCTTTACGAAAAGGCCATGCCGCCCGGCCTCTCGTGGGAGGAAAAGCTGTCCTTCGCCAAGTCGTGCGGCTATGATTTCGTGGAAATCAGCGTTGACGAGAAGGACGAAAAGCTGGCGCGTCTGGACTGGACAGCCGACGAGCGCCGCGAACTCGTTGACACGATGTCCCGCGTAGGCCTGCCCCTGCGGAGCATGTGCCTGTCGGGGCACAGGAAGTACCCGTTCGGCGCGCCCGACCCGGCTGTCCGCGCCCGGAGCATGGAAATCATGGAAAAGGCGATACAACTCGCCGACGACCTCGGAATCCGCATTATCCAGTTGGCGGGCTACGACGTGTATTACGGGGAGAGCACGGCGGAGACGAAAGCGGCGTTTCTGGAGAACCTGCGCCGCGCCGCAGAAATGGCGGCGGTCAAGGGAATCTCCCTCGGCTTCGAGACTATGGAAACCGACTTTATGAACACCGTGTGGAAAGCCATGTACTATGTAAAGTTAGTGGGGAGCCCGTGGCTGGGCGTCTACCCCGATTCCGGCAACCTAACGAACGCGGCTTTGTCGTCGGGCGGGAACGTTCTGGACGACTTGGAGACGGGGCGCGGGCATATCGTCGCCCTGCACCTGAAAGAAACCGTCCCCGGCGTGTTCCGGGAAGTGCCGTTCCTGACGGGGCACGTCAATTTCCCCGCCGTCATCGAAAAGGCGTGGGGGCTTGGAATCCGCCGCTACGTCACGGAGATGTGGTACGTCGGCAACGACGACACTTGGGCGGACGACATCCGCTTTGCCCGCAAGAGCATGGGCGACATTCTGGACAGGCAGTGATTTTTTACCGGAACCCCCCCCCTCTGTCACTGCGTGACATCTCCCCCATAGGGGGAGACACAAACCTGTCAGGCATTGCAAAAAGCCCTCCCCTTTGGGGAGGGTGGCGCGTAAGCGCCGGGAGGGGCATTGATTATCATTTCGGGAGGGCGTTTTCATGAAGATTGAAAAGAAAGTAATCTGCAACCTGAATAAGTGCTACGCAATGGCGGAACTTATCGACGGCGGGGAACGCCGCTTCCTTGTCGCGGCGGAGAAGAAGGACCCGTGCTATCTGTGCTCGGAGGAAGGGGAAGTGCTGGAAACCGTCTGGACGGAGCCGGGCGGCATTATGACCATGCAGCAAGTCCCCGGCGTTGACGGGCAGTTCCTCTCCACGCAACGCTTCTTTTCCCCGAACGATTCCAAAAACGCAAGCATTGCCGTCGTCACGCACAAGGGCAAGGACGACTGGGAAATCCGCACGCTGTGCGACGCGCCCTTTGTGCACCGCTTCGGCATTCTGGAGCGCAACGGGACGCGCTACCTGCTTGTGTGCTGTCTGAAGTCCGGGCACCAGTACAAAAACGACTGGCGTTTCCCCGGCGCCTGCTACGCGTCCGCGCTCCCGGCGGACTTGTCGCCGTTCAACGCGGACAACCAGTTAAAATTGACGAAAATCAAAGACGGAATGCTCCGCAACCACGGCTACCGCGGCATGAAAATCAACGGGCAGGACGTTGCCGTCGTGGGTTGCGAGGAGGGGACGTTCCTTTTCACGCCGCCCGCCAAGCCGCAGGGCGAGTGGGAGATTCAACAGCTTTGCGGCGTCCCGGCGAGCGACTCCATTTTGCTGGACTTCGACGGCGACGGCCAACTGGAACTCGGCGCAATCAGCCCCTTCCACGGCGCCTCCCTCACGGTTTACCACCTTGACGCGTTCGGGAACTACGTCCCGCAGTGGAAACTTCCCATTCCGGAAGCCGACACGGAGTTTTTGCACGCCACGTGGTCGGGGACGCTGGCGGGCAAGGAGGCGTGGGTCGTCGGCTGGCGCAAGGGCACCCGCGAGACTATCGCCGTCACGTATGAGAACGGCGCGTACCAGACGCAGGTCATAGACCGCAACACGGGTTGCGCGAACCTCATGCACTTTGTCAACAAGGACGGCAAGGACGTTTTAGTAGCCACCAACCGCGAGATTGACGAGGCGGCGATGTATATCGTCACGGCGGAATAAGAGGGGGATTTGTCATGCTGGAAAAGCTCAAGCAGGAAGTTTACGAAGCCAATATGGAACTGCCCCGGCGGAATCTTGTCACGTACACATGGGGCAACGTCAGCGGCATTGACCGCGAGAAGGGGCTTTTCGTGATTAAGCCGTCCGGCGTGGAGTACGGCGAGCTCAAGCCGAAGGATTTGGTCGTCATGGACTTGGACGGCAACCGCGTCGAGGGCACGCTGAACCCGTCGTCCGACACCAAAACGCACCTGATTCTCTACAAGGCGTTCCCGGAAATCGGCGGCATCGTGCACACCCACAGCCCCTACGCCGTAAGCTGGGCGCAGGCGGGGCGCGACATCCCCGCCTACGGCACCACCCACGCCGACTACTTCTACGGCCCCGTGCCGTGCGCCCGCAACCTCACCCCGGAGGAAATCGAGGAGGATTACGAGGCGAACACGGGCAACGTCATTGTGGAGACGTTCAAAACGCGGGGAATCAATCCTGTGTACGTCCCGGCGGTGATTTGCCGCAATCACGGACCCTTTACGTGGGGCAAGGACGCCGCGCAAGCCGTCTACCATTCGGTAGTGCTGGAGGAAGTCGCCAAAATGAGCCTGTTCACGGAGGCGATTAACCCGAAGGTCGCGCCCGCGCCGCAGTGCATTCTGGAAAAGCACTTCATGCGCAAGCACGGCCCCAACGCCTATTACGGGCAAGGCGGCGCCCACTAATTCCCCACGCCGTCACAAACGCGACGCCCTCCCCGCACGGGGAGGGCGCTTTATTTATAGAAACGGGGCTTCCGAAAACGTTTCGGAAGCCTCATTTAAATTCCACAACATCGTTTGGCGTACAGCCCACAATTTTACAAAGACGCTCCGGCGTAATCATGGTAATGTTCTTGTTCTTTTTGAGGGAGTCCAAAGTTTTGTTGTCAATGCCGTTTTTCAGCAGGCAATACTGGGAGACGCGGCTCCTTTTCATGGTTGCCCAAAGCGGCTCATAATCAAACATTGGAAGCGCCCCCTAATTTGATTTTCCTTGCATTATATCCGCCCTTATTGAATCACGGGCTCCAGATTCTCAAATAACGGGTCGTCGAAAAACTCCCGGACGCTGATATCCAAGCCGTCGCAAAGTTTTTGAATAGAGACAACGCCGGGATTCCGGCTCTTTGCGTTGAGCATACTGTAAATCGTGGACGGAGGAACGCCGCACTGGTGCGCCAGCGCGTTTACCGCTATGTCGCGCTCCCCGCAAAGAACCTGTATGCGCCGCGCAACCGCTCCTTTTGCCGTCATAAAGCCGCGCCCCCATAAATCGTTTTGCAACAGTTTACGCAAATTTACGATTTATCGCATGGGATATATCCCAAATCAAAAATTTGTGCTATAATATGGGATATATCGTAAATCAAGGGGTTGGCAAACATGAAATCGTGTTTCTTCATCGGACACCGCGACGCGCCGGATTCTTTAGCGGACAAGCTGGACGCCGCCATAGAAGAGCATATTTTCAATTTCGGAGTGGGCGCGTTTGTCGTGGGCAACTACGGAAATTTTGACCGGATGAGCCAGCGGGCGTTGATGCGCGCAAAAAAACGCCGCCCGGATATTGTCATCCGGATGGCGGTCCCGTATCATCCGGCACTCGTCCGCGTGGAACTGCCGGAAGGCTTTGACAGTATTTATTTCCCGGAAGGGCAGGAGAACGTTCCGCGCAGGGTTGCGATTCCCCGCTTGAACCGGACGCTGACGGACGAATCCGATTTTCTGATTGCCTACGCCCCGTTTATTTCCGGCGGTTCCTACAACGCGTTGCAATACGCCGAAAGGCGCGAAAAGCGCGGGCTTCTCCGCATTACGCGTTTGAGCGAATAGCATATTGCCCATGAGAAACAGCCGCAAGGGGCAAAATTTTTTTAAATTCCCTCTTGCATTCCGTTCCGGAGTGTGCTATAATGCCCTACGTTGAGGTTCGCAGGGTTCGTATATCGGTATTACACCAGCTTCCCAAGCTGGTCAGGCGGGTTCGACTCCCGTACCCTGCTCCAAAAACGAAAAGCCGGACGGTTTGTCGGAAACCGTCCGGCTTTCGTCACGCCGTAGGGACGAACGCCAAGCGCAGGGGGATGGCGGCGCGGTAACGCTCGTCAAGCCCGCAATAGTATTTCAGCGTCAGCGCGGCCAGCTCGGCGCCGCCGACGGCGCGCAAATACGGCGCCTCCTTCAAGCTCCGCCGCGCCCGTTCGGACAGCTCCCGCGACGTGACCGCCAAGCCGCGGGCGCCCGGCGTCAGGGCGGCGTTGAGCCGCGCAACGTCGCTTTCCGTCAGCTCGCCCGTGCGGACGCTCACCCATACGGGCGGGAAAAGCTCGTCGCGGCGGGCGGTCATCTCGAACTCGCTCAGGCCGCCGTCGGGCGGCAGGGAAATCGCGTAGCCCATGGCGCGGAGCAGTCCGGCGGCGAACTGCCGGAAGCCCTCGCGGGAGAGCAGGCGGAGCGCGTCAAGGACGATTTTCGCGGCGTCGGTTCCCGCGTAATCGGCGGCGCGGAGGGCGCAGGCGGGGGCGGCGGACGCGGATTCCGTGCGCGTGGAGGCGGTCGCGGGACGCGCCGACGCGGGGGCGGGCGCGCCGGGACGGATGAGCGCGGCGGCGGGGACGCTTTCGGCGGCGGCGTCGGGTCGCGCCGGGGCGGGGCGTTCGGGCTCCGGCTCCTCCCACGCCACGCCGATTTGCGAAAGAAACTCCCCCGCGAAGCGCTTCACGGCGAACAGGCGCACGGGCGAACAGGTAATTTCGCGCATGGCGTCGCGGGAAAACGCGGACTGCGGGATATGCTTTATCCAGTTGACGGGGCGGCGGTGGGCGCCGCCGCGGAACTCGTAGGCGCCGCCGATTGTCCCAAGGCTCACGGTGTCGCCGTGCAGGCAGGCGACGTAATCCCCGGCTTCCGCCTCGTGAACCAGACGGTAGAGCGCCCCGGCGACGGCGGCGCGGCTGGCGGCGTTGCCGTCGGGGTACGCGGCGTCGAACTTTTGCCGGAAGGCCTCCTTGTCGGGGCTCAAGTCGCTTAAATCGCCCATGGCGGGCCAGTCGAACGAAATCGCGCCGCCGTCCGTCGAAAACGCGTCGCCGAGGCTGTGAACCGCCCAAAGTCTCGTTGCCTTCTTGTTATTCATAGTCGTCTCGCCCCTCCTGATTCAAGCGTTATGGGTTTCCTGTCGTGATAATTCGCAAGGCGCGGCGGGCTTGCCGCCCCTGCGGTTGCCGTATTGTACGGGCGGACAGGCGCGTTTGTCAACCGTCATTCTGCACAGTTTTCCGCGAAACTTTTATGAAAATTATACGAATCCCGCCCCGGCTGGCGGGGGCGGGGGTTTGCCGCCGAAAAATGCGGAAAGGGCGCAAAATCCGGGGAAATCCGGGTTTTGCGCCCGACAATCGGGGCGGAAGGGGGCTTTCCGGCGCGGCGTCAGAGGTAATGGCGCATTCCGTCGGTGGCGGCGGAGCGGTCGGCGCTGATGGTGACGGTGAACTTAATGCCGTTGCGCTCCCCGAAGAGGTCGAGCCAGTCAAGGAAGGCTTCCGTGTCGCTGTCCACGTCCTGCCCCACGATTTTGCGCAGGTCGTCTATAAAGATATGGGAAATGTCATAGTTGCCGGCGTACAGGCCGGTGATGAATCCCCGGAAGATGTCGTAGTTGCGCAGGTCGTACTCCTGCGCGTCGATGAGGCGAATCTGGTAGCGGATGCTGAAGGTCATGTTGCGCGTAGCCTCGATGCACACCACGCTGCCCTGCTCGTCCTTGGCGGCGTTGTTGAGCATTTCGATGAGCTGCTTGGTCTTGCCCTCGCCCTTGCCGCCCATAATCAACCGAACCATAGTCAATCACTCCTTGTCGCAAATCGTTTTCCATGGCGGGTAGCTTCCATAAGGCAAGCATAACATATCCGGAAGAAAAAAACAATACATAATTTTGCGGGGGGAAAGTCAAAGGTTGTAGCGCGTCTTGATGAGGATGTCCGTATAGTAAAACGTCCTTTTGGGCGGCGTATTCAAAATGAGGTAGTCGTACAGGAGCCGCGCAGGGCGGTAACCCTGCTCCCGCGCCCCTTGGTCGATGAGGAAGTCAATGCCGCCGCGCTCCAGTTCGAGCGCGTTCTGTTCGGTGAGGTCGTAGCAAATCACGACGGTTTTCCCCGTCCTTCCGGCGCCGCGCAGGGCGCGGCATACCCCCGACTGCCCGTTTCCCGACACGTAGACGCCGTTCAAGTCCGGATGTTTTTTGAGCGTTTCGAGCACGATTTCCTCCGACACGCGGTCGGAGTCGTGGCAGTATGCGGCGGGCAGGAGGCGCAGGGCGGGGAACGTCGCCCGCACGGTGTCCTGAAAGGCGGAAAGGCGCTGGTCGTGGGCGCTGTGCCCGCGATAGCCGGAGACGGGGAGCACGAGCCCGCCGCCGCGCAGCGACGACGCCATAAGCCCCGCGCAAGTCCTCCCGGCGCGGATGTTGTCCAACCCCACGTAGCAGAGCCGCTCCGCGCCGGGCAAATCCGTGTTGAACGTAATCACGGGCACGCCCTGCGCGATGACTTCCCGCACCTTGGCGCGGATGTCGGCGGTGTTGCCGGGGGTGAGCGCGAGCCCTTGCGCGCCCTCTTTGAGCATTTCGTCAATGGAGGCAATCATGCGGGCGGGGGCGTAGGAGTCGATGGTGTCCAAGAGCAGTTCGGCGCCCATGAGGCGCAAGTCCTCCCGCGCCTGCTCAATCCCGGAAACGACCATTTTCATGAACGGCGTCTCCGTGAACTGGCAGACGACGCCGATTTTCGTGGCGCGGGCGCTCTTGACAAGCCCGCGCCCCAGCGGGCTGGGCTGGTAGCGCATTTCCCGCGCAAGCTCCCGTATCCGCGCCTCCACTTCCGGCTTGACGTGCCCGCGCCCGTGCAGAACCCTGTCCACGGTGGCGCGGGACACCCCGGCGGCTCCCGCGATTTCTTTCAGTGTGACCGCCATGCCATGCCTCCCCCCTCTCTGCGCGGCGATTCCCCGCCTTTTCTGCGCCGTATTCTATCACGACCCCGGCGCGTTTGCAAGCGCGGCGGCGCGGCAACGGCGGAAAATCCCGCCGCCGCGGGCTTTCGGAAACGCCCCCCGCGCCCGCGCCGGGCGTCTGTTAGAAATGAACAAATCAGAGCCCCTGAATTAAGCGCATTGTAACAATTTGCGGATTTCCCGAAAGTTTTAGTTGCAAAAGCCTTGCGCGGCGTGGTATGATAAGTTTCGCGGATGTGCACGTGCACACGCAAAACAAGGCGCGTCCGCAATTTGGATGGAAAGAGGTATCCCCGCATGAAAACGAAGAAACTCCTTGCTCTTGTCTGCGCGGGCATGATGGCGCTCTCCCTCGCCGCCTGCGGCGGCGGTTCCGCGCCCGCTCCCGCGCCCTCGAACGACGGCGCCGCCCCCGCCGACAGCGGAGCCGCCGCCCCCGCCGCCGCGCAGAACATCACGCTTGTCCTCTCCCAGCGCGACGAATGGCTCTCCACCCTCGTGGACGGCGCCACCGCCGCCGCCGCCGAGATGGGCGTGACGCTCACCACCGTGGACTGCCAGTCCGACGCCTCCAAGGGCATCCAGTTCGTGGAGACCGCCAAGAACGCCGGGGAACAGGTCGTGATTGTCAACCTCGTTGACCCCGCGCAGGCCCAGCAGATTATCGAGTCCGCCGGCGACATGAAGATTGTGTTCGTCAACCGCACCCCCGACGACATGGCCCGCCTCAACGACAACGTGGTCTACGTCGGCTCCAACGAGATGGATTCCGGCCGCTATCAGGGCGAAGCCCTCGCCAAGTATTTCAAAGACAAGGGGCAGACCGAGATTAAGTACATTCTTTTGAATGGCATTCTTGGCCAGACCTCCACCACCAACCGCACCCTGTCCGTGCTCCAGACCCTTGAGGCCAACGGCATTACCGCCACGGAAGCCACCGCGCCGCTGGTCGCCAACTACGAGCGCCCCAAGGCCATGGACATGATTAAGCCCCTCCTCGGCACCACCGAATATGACTGCATTATTTCCAATAACGACGCCATGGCTTTGGGCGCCATTGAGGCTCTGGAAAGCGCCAATATGGACCCGTCCGAAAAGCCCATTGTCGGCATTGACTGCACCGCCGACGGCGCCGCCGCCGTCGCCGCCGGGAAGATGTATATGACCGTCTTCCAGAACGCCGACGGGCAGGGGCGCGGCGCCCTCCAAGCCGCGATGAACCTTGTCAACGGCGCCCCGCTCAACGAAGGCACCGAGTTCGAGGTTGACGCCGAGAACCCGCACATCCTCTGGGTGCCCTTTGAGCCCGTGGACGCCTCCAACGTGGCGGATTATCAGTAAGCCTTTCGCGGCGGCTGTCCGACAGCCCCGCCAAGCGGCGGAACGGGGGCTTTGCCCCCCGTTCCCCGGCAACAAAACGCGGAAACATTGATAAAATTCCGCGAGCGCGCCGACGTTCGCCGAATTTCATCAGTGCTTTCGCGGGGACGCGACGCTGAAAACGGAGAAAGGAGAAAGGCGGGGTTTCATGAGCGAGTACATCCTTGAGATGAAAAACATCACGAAAGAGTTCCCCGGCGTCAAGGCGCTCAAAGGCGTGAATTTGAGCGTGCGCCCCGGAACCGTGCACACGCTGATGGGCGAGAACGGCGCGGGCAAGTCCACGCTGATGAAATGCCTCATCGGCATCCAGCGGCCCACCTCCGGCGAAATCTACTATGACGGGAAAAAGGTGGAGTTCGGCAGTCCGGCGCAGGCGTTGGAGGCGGGCATTTCCATGATTCATCAGGAGCTGTCCCCCGTGCCGGAGCGCCCCGTGTGCGAAAACCTCTGGCTTGGGCGCCTCCCCATGAAAAACAAGTTCATGGTCGACCACAAGAAGATGGTTTCCGACGCGCAGGAGCTCTTCGACCGTCTGGGGCTTGACCTCGACCCCACGGAAAAAATGGGCAACCTCACGGTGGCGAAAATGCAGATGGTGGAAATCGCCAAGGCGGTTTCGTGGAACTCCAAGATTGTCATCATGGACGAACCCACGTCGGCCATTACGGAATCGGAAGTCGAGCACCTGTTCAAAATCATCGAGGACTTGAAAAAGAAGAACGTCGCCATTATCTACATCTCCCACAAGATGGACGAGATTTTCCGCATTTCCGACGACATCACGGTCTACCGCGACGGCGAGTACGTCACGACCGACCGCGCCGCCAATCTTGACGTTGACAAGGTCATCACGCTGATGGTCGGGCGGAAAATGGGGAACATCTTCCCGAAAGTGGATTGTCCTATCGGCGGCGCTATCCTGAAAGTCGAAAACCTCAGTTCCGGGAAGGCGTTCCATAACGTCTCCTTTGAACTGCACCGGGGCGAAATCCTCGGCTTTGCGGGGCTTGTCGGCGCGGGGCGGACGGAAGTCGTAGAGACGATTTTCGGCATGAGGAACAAGACAAGCGGCAAAATCTACAAGAACGGCGTCGAGCTGGACATCAAGAACCCCGCCGACGCCATCCGGAACGGAATCGGGCTGTTGACGGAGGACAGGCGCGGCAACGGCATTGTGGGCTTGCAGAGCGTCGGCGTCAATACCATCATCGCCAATATCAAGAAGTACGGCTTTGTGCTCAACAAGAAGAAAATGCGCGAGGACGCGCAGGAGTATTCGCAGACGCTGAACGTCAAAACGCCCTCCCTTGACGCCCTGATTATGAACCTTTCGGGCGGCAACCAGCAGAAAGTCCTCATCGGGCGCTGGCTCCTGACCAACCCCGACATTTTGATTATGGACGAACCCACACGCGGCATTGACGTGGGCGCAAAGTCGGAAATCCACACCCTGATTACGCGCCTCGCCGGGGAGGGCAAAGCCATTATCATGATTTCGTCGGAGCTTCCGGAAGTCATGGGCATGTCGGACAGAATTTGCGTCATGCACGAGGGCGAGATGACCGGAATCATCGACCGCAAGGACTTTGACAGCGACCTCATTATGAAGTACGCCACGGGCAAGATAGAGGAAGGAGCGACGGCATGAGCGAACAGACGAAAACGGCGGCAAAAGCCGGGAATTTCAACGCGAAGAAATTCTTTTCCGACAACGCCATCTGGGCGGTTCTGATTGGCATGGTAATCGCCATGAACTTTCTCATTTACGCCCGCAAAGGCGCGTGGGTGTTCCTGACGCCCAACAACATCCGCACCCTGTTTGAATCCGAATCCGTGCGCGGCGTCCTGACGTTCGGCGTTATGATTGCGATTCTTTCCAAGGGCATTGACCTTTCGACAGGCTCCCTTGCGGGCATGGTCGCCGTCATGGTGGCGTCGTTCGTACAGCCCGTCGACCTCTCCACCCGCGTTTTGACGAGCGGCTTCAGCCTGCCGTCGTTCGTCGCCATCATCGTCGGGTTGCTCATCGGCGCGGCGGTCGGCGCGATTATGGGCGCCATTATCGCCTACACCAAAATCCATCCCTTTATCGCAACCCTCGGCGGGCAGTTGATTTGCCGCGCCGTCGCCAAGATGTACTCGAACCGCCCGGTGTCCAACCTCCCCGACAGCTTCCGCGCCATCGCCCGCGTTCCCTACGCGACCGCCGACGGCAAAACCTCCAGCTTCCCCACGATTATTATCGTGTTCGTCGTCATGTTCGCCATTTCCGCCTTCCTGCTGACGCAGACCCGCTTCGGCAAGAACATCTACGCCATCGGCGGCAACGACCAAGCCGCCCGCGTCGCGGGAATCAACGTGGAACTCAACCTTGTGCTTGTCTACGTGTGGTGCTCGACCTGCGCGGCGCTGGGCGGAATCCTGCTCGCCGCCCGCACGGGCTCCGCCGACGCCTCCACCTACGGCTTGCAGTACGAGCTTGACGCAATCGCCGCCGCGACGGTCGGCGGAACGTCGCAGACAGGCGGAATCTGCCGCCCGTCGGGCGCCCTCGCGGGCATTCTGATTATGGGCGTTATCAATAACGGGCTTGTCCTCATGGGCGTGGACGACAATATGACCAACGTCATCAAAGGTCTGATTATCGTCGGCGCGGTCGTGCTGGATATGCGCAAGAACGCCGGGAAGAAGTAAGGTTCCCCCCCGCCCGCGCCCCTCGTCAACGCGAACGGTTCCGGTCTCAATATCAGACCGGAACCGTATTCGCATAACATTTCTAAAATAGAGAAGGATACGGCGCGTTATGGAACGAATGTTTATCATGACCCCCACTTTTGAAAAGTCATGGAAAGACATGGGGCTTGACGAAGCGAAACTACAAGAGCTTCAAGACATTTTGCTGAAAAATCCGACGGCGGGCGATGTCATTCCGGGGCTTGGCGGCGCCCGCAAGATTCGCATTCCCTTAACGGGTCGGGGAAAGTCCGGCGGCGGGCGCGTCATATATGCGGATGTGGTAATCAAGGAAAGAATCTATCTGCTGTTGGCTTACTCAAAAAACGTGCGGGAAGATATGAGCCCCGAACAGAAACAAATACTCCGCAAAATCATTGAGCAAATTAAGAGGGGATAATAATGGAAAACACAGAGTATTTCAACGCTTTAAAGGCAAGCCTTGAGGAAGCGCTGGCTTTTGAACGGGGCGACAAATCCCGTTGCAGGGTCTCCGTCCGCAAGGCTGACGCGCCGCCGAAAGCCGACGGCGTTGCCCGGAGACAGCCGCCCCCGCGCATTTATCCGGCGAAATAACGCGAAAAGCCCCGGTTCGGCGACGAGCCGGGGCTTTTTCTGCCCGCGCCAAAAATTTTCGGAACGCCGGGAACTTTTCCTTCCGCCGTGCGTCTAAAGTGACAGCAACCCGGACAAAGCCGGAATCCCGCACGACAAGGAGGATATGTATGAAACGCATGATTTCCCTTTTATTAGGGCTGTCAATGTCGGCGGCGCTGGCGCTCCCGGCGTTCGCCGAACCGGAAAAGGAGGCTGTCGCCGTGGAGGAGCCCATCGCAATCGCGCCCGCGCCCGACATCGGCGCCGACGCAACCGCCGACGCCCGCTTGAAGAACGTCGCCGAACTGGTCAAGGGCGCGCTCGACCTCGACACCGACGGGTATACGGAGTTTAACGGCGTCCTGTCGGAAGAGGAGCTCGGCGTGGCGTGGAACCTCGACTGGAACAGCGCAGACGCCAACCTGCACGTGTCCGCCCTCGACGACGGCACGATTATTTCCTACTGGCACAACGACAACAAGGAGAGCTACCGCTACAACCCCTACCTGCCGACGTTCCCGAAAATCGACAGCGCCGCCGCGAAAGCCGCCGCCCGCGCCTTCCTTGACCGCGTCCTTGACGCGTCCTCGGAGGCCGTGGAACTGGAGGAGCCCCGCGCCGCCGGGCAGTTGAACGGCACAAGCGCGTACTTTAGCGGCAACATCAAGCTCAACGGGCTGCCGTCCCCGCTGACGTATAACATCACCGTCCGGGGCAGCGACAACGCCGTGACGAACTTCAGCCGCACGGCGCCCGCGCAGCGTTATTTGGGCGGCGTGCCGTCCGCGGCGCCCGCCGTGGCGCAATCCGACGCCGCCGCGAAGCTCCGGGACACCCTCGAACTGGAACTCATCTATGTGACCGAAAACGCGAACCGTCCGAAAGAGGCGAAACGCGCCGTTTTGCGCTACGTCGTGCCCTCAAGCCACGAGGTTTTGTGCGTGGACGCGCAGACGGGCGAGCTTGTCGGCGCCGACGATATGTTTTATTATACGAACAACAGCCCGGCTCCTGCGGCAATGGAAATGGCGGAGGACAGCGACAGCGGGGCGGGCGCGGCGCGGAAGTCGCTCAACGCTACGGAGTTGACGGGCGTTGACAAGCTCAAGGACGTGCTGTCGACGGAACAGCTTGACGCCAAAATCCGCTCCGAAAAGGCGTATATGCTCGACGGCTACAAAATCGCAACGTCCAACTACCGCCTCGTGAAGAACCCCGACAAATCCGAAAACATCTACTGCACAATCCGCTACACGACCGGGGAGGCCGCCGCCGACCAGAAAGCCGATTACCGCGCCGACCGCACTTTCTACGCGGACGCCCGCACGGGCGAGGTCAAGTCGCTGAACAGTTACGGGCGCTGGGACGACGACCGCGAGCCGAAAATCACGCAGTCCCGCGCCCAAAGCATTGCGGAGGACTTCCTGAAACGCTACACGCCCCACGCCGACGCCCTGCCCCTCTACGACAACTCCAACGAGACCGGAAAGGGCGCCCCGTCCTACGGCTTCACCTTCACGCGCAAGGTCAACGGCTACTTCTACCCCGAAAACAACTGCGTGATTCAAATCGACTGCGACACGGGCGCAGTCTGCGGGCTCAACTTCACGTGGGACGACGGCGCGGAGTTTGCCAGCGCGGACAACCTCGTATCCGAAAAGGACGCGCTCGACGCGTGGATGGAGACCTATAACGTTGTGCTGGGCTACCGGAGCAAGTCGCGCAAGCTGGAGCCGCTGTCCGGGAACGCGCTGGAAGACAAGCTGATTTCGCTGGGCTACGAACGCTTCCAAGTCCTGTTCCTGAGCTACGGGCTGGAACGCGACGAAAACTATCCGGGCATTGACGCCAAGACCGGAAAGCCCGTGCAGCCCGAAGCCGTTGACAACGAAATCCTCTATTCCGACATCGACGGCACGGAAGCCGCCGCCGAAATCCAAAAACTCGCCGATTACGGCGTAGGCTTTGCGGGCGGGGAGTTCCGCCCGAACATCAGCCTGACGCAGTGGGACGCCGTTTGTCTTATCGCTTCTTCCCGCGGCTGGCGGCTCAATCCCGACGACGCGGAGGACGAGGAGAAGAACAACGTTTACGGCATGATATACGGCATGGGCGGCTTGACGCCCGAAGAGCGCCGCGAGGACAACGTGATGACACGCGGGGAACTTGTGAAACTCTTGCTTGACTGCGGCGGCTACCGCGCCGTGGCGAACCTCAACGGCATTTTCACGACGGATTTCACGGACAAGGACGCCATTCCCGCCGCCGAAATCGGCTACGCGGCTTTGGCGCAAGGTCTGGGCGTCGTACAGGGAACGTACAACGCCAAGGAGACCGTGCGCCGCTCCGCCGCCGCCGTCCTGCTCTGCCGCATGATGGAGCGCGAAATCTGACCCCTATCCGGCGCCGCGCCCCGCCCTTCCCCCGGAACGGGGGAAGGGCGGGATTGACGGCGTTTTCGTTTAAAATCCCGCGCATACGCGGAGTTACCCATAAATTTTTATGATAAGCATTGCAAATTTGTCCTTCCCCCGGCACGGGGGAAGGTGTCACGCAGTGGCGGGCGGGGGCGAAAGCCGCGCCTTGACAAGAAAGCGGACGCGCATACTCGTAGAATAAAAGTTTGAAAAAGCCCTTGACAGCCGCGCCGTTTTCCGCTATACTATGGCTTGTTCACGCGGGCATAGCTCATCTGGTAGAGCGCCACCTTGCCAAGGTGGAGGTAGCGAGTTCGAGCCTCGTTGCCCGCTCCATCGCGTCCGGACAGGCGGCTCCCATGCGGGGCCGCCTGTTCTTTTGCAAACCGCGCCGACCCCGCGCAAATTTCTTGAAAAAACGCCTTGATTCCCCAAAGGGCGCTTGCATTCTTTTATGGAATAGGGTAAAATGCCCTTACTATCGGCAAGGAAAGCTCTCCGCCCCTCCTTGCGGCAAGCCCTGCGCGGCAAAGTTACTTTTTAGGATTTTTAGGAGAGGAATGGCATGAAAAGCAAAATGGAAGGCTTTGCGGAACGCCGGACGGTTCTGGTGGTCGAAGACAACGACATGAACCGCGAGATTCTGTGCGATTTGCTGGAGGACGATTTTAATGTCATACAGGCGGAAAACGGGCTGGAGGGCCTGCTGAAACTCGAAGAGCGCGGCGGCGACATTGCCCTTGTCATGCTGGACGTGTACATGCCCCTCTGCGACGGCTTTACGTTCCTTGAGCGCAAGCGGGAGAGCGGGCGTTTCGATTCCGTGCCCGTCATCGTCATGACCGCCAGCGATTCCGTGGAAGACGAGATACGCTGTCTGGAGCTCGGCGCCACCGACTTTATCACAAAGCCGTATAACGCGGAAGTCATGAAGAACCGCATGAAGAGCTTGATTCGCCTGCAGGAATCCTCGTCCATGCTCAACCGTCTGGAACTCGACGAGCTCACGCGCCTGTACAGCAAGGAGTTCTTTTTCCATAACGCCGGGATTGTCCTGCAAACCGACCCCGACGCCCGTTACGATGTTGTCTGTTGCGACGTGGAGGACTTCCGCACGATGAACGACCGCTACGGGCGCGAACAGTGCGACCGCTTCCTCCATGACCTCGCCGGGTGGCTCCCGCAAGTCCTGCCGGGCATGATTTTGGGCGGGCGGCTGGGCGCGGACGTGTTCGCGTTCCTGACCGAACATCAGGAGCAGGACTGGACGGAAATCCTGAAAAACGCCCGCTTCCAACCCAACCCCGACGGCCAGCCCATGCACTTCAGCCTGAAATACGGCGTCGCGCAGGACATCGACCACGAAACTTCCGTTTCGGTCAGTTGCGACCGCGCCACGCTTGCCCTGCGGCGCATTAAAGGGCGCTTCAACACCCCCGTAGCCGTCTACGACGAGGAAATGCGGCGTATGCAGTTGCGCGAGCGCCAGCTTGTGGAGTTCGCCGAACCCGCCATCGAAAACCGGGAGTTCCAGATTTACTATCAGCCCAAGCACAACCTTGAAAACGACGCCACCGGAGGCGCCGAGGCTCTTGTGCGCTGGATTCACCCGCAACTGGGCTTCATCAGCCCCGGAATGTTCATCCCGCTGTTCGAGAGGAACGGCTTCATTACGAAGCTGGACTTCTACATCTGGGAGGAAGTCTGCCGCGAACTGCGCAAGCTGTTGGACGAGGGCTTTCCCGCCGTGCCGATTTCCGTCAACGTCTCCCGCATGGATTTCGAGGCGTCCGACCTGTCGGAGAAAATCGCCGAACTCGCCGACAAGTACCGCCTTGACCACTCCCTGCTGCACATCGAACTGACGGAATCCATCGCCGGGGAGAACCCCGAACTGATTCAAGACACCTTGGAAAAGCTCCATGAAAAGGGCTTTGTCATCGAACTGGACGACTTCGGCTCCGGCTACTCGTCCCTCACGTCCCTGAACACGCTCGCCCTTGACGTGCTCAAACTCGACATGAGCATCATCCGCCACGCCTCCGCGACCAGCGACTACAGCATTTTGCGCTACGCCGTGCTTCTCGCCGACGGAATGCGCCTCAAGACCGTGGCGGAAGGCGTGGAGACCGCCGACCAAGTCGCCGCGCTCAAAGTGCTGGGCTGCGACTACATCCAAGGCTACTACTACTCCAAGCCCCTGCCCGGCCCGGAGTTTGAACAATACCTCGCCCGTTGCGCGTGACGCTTGAAAAGGAGACAAGGCCATGACCATTCAGGAAATGTACGAGAAAGTCGGCGGGAGCTACGCCAGCGTGAAAAAGATTCTGCCTATGGACAAGATGATAGCAAAATTCGCGCAGAGGTTCCTCACGGACAAGTCCTTTGAAAAGCTGTCCGCCGCGCACGACGCCGGGGACGAGGCCGGGATGTTTGAGGGCTCCCACGCCTTGAAGGGCGTGTGCGCCAATCTGGGCTTTGACGAGCTGTCGAAAATGGCGAGCGAGATTTCCGAGGAGTACCGCCCCGGCAACGCCCGCACGATGTCCGACGAGGAAGTCAACGAGCGTTTCGCGGCGTTGAAGGCGCTTTACGACCGCACTATTGCCGGCATTCAGGAGTTTGCCGCCGCGCAGTAAATCGGCAGGCCGTCCGCCGAACAGGTAAAAAACGCCCCGTTTCCGTATGCAACGGAAGCGGGGCGTTTTGCGCGAAATTGAAAAAGCCTTCCCTGTTACGCGCCGGAAGCGGAGTATTCCCGCGCCGCCGCGCTCTGTTTGCCTCGTTCGCTAAAGTCGTTTCCGCTTGTTTCCCGCGCTTCCCGCGTCCTGCGGTGATAGCCGTCTTTGCGCTCATACATCCGCTTGTCGGCGCGGACGAACACATCCCGGAAAGAGCAGTCCTGTCCGGGAACGAAGCTGGCGTAGCCGCCGGACAGCGAGAGCGGCGCCTTAGGCTCCGCGTCCGTGGCGTTATAAGCCGCGACCGCCTTGTCCGTGAGCGACAGCCGCGCCGCCAATTCCTCTTCCGCCGTCCGTTCGAGAATGGCTATGAACTCGTCGCCGCCGATACGGAACGTGTTTTCCCGTCCGAAGCCGTCGGCGACGGCGGAGGCGGCGGCGCGGATAATTTTATCCCCGTAGGCGTGCCCGTAAAGGTCGTTGGCGCGTTTCAGGTCGTTGATGTCGAACACGACTGCGGAAAACGCGGCGGAGCCGTCGGAAATCTTTTCCTCAATTTCCTTGCGCCGCTCGGAATAGGCGGTCGTGTTGCCCACGCGGGTGAGCGCGTCGGTATTGGCTTGGGCGCGCATATAGTCCAAGTACAGTTCCATTTCCCTGTGCATGGCGCGGATTTTATGCCTAAGCCTGCGGATGTCGTCGCCCTCGTCGGCGTCCGCGCCTTTCTGAAAACGGAGCTTGCCCGTCTGCTTGTCGCCCGCGCCGGATAGGATTTCTTGCGTCAGCCCCTCCACGTCGTCGGAGAGCGTCGACAGCTCCGCCCTGAGCTCGTCGAAGCGCCTGCGCACGCGGGAGCTTATCAGGAAGAACGCCGACGCTCCGACCGCCGTGAACAGGGCGCTTATCAGCATCACGAAGGCGGCGTTTTTCCAAACCTGCTCGTCATACCACGCGGAATTGAAATCGACGCCGATAATGCCCGCCACGTTCCCCCGCGTGTCGAAAACCGGACTGAAGGCGCTGTAAAAATTGCCCCACCTGTCCTGCGCGGGGGCGTCGTCAACGGCGGCGACGCCCTCCCCCGCCCGCCGCATGGCGGGGGTGACAAGGACTTCCTCCCCGAACGCGCCCGGCTCCACGGGGTCGGGGTCAACGACAAAAACAAACTTATCCTCCCCGACCTGCCGCACGGCGTAAATAAACTCTATGTCGGCGTTATTCTGGAAGGCGGCGAGGTCGCGCAGGACGGCGTTGTAAGCCGGGGAGCCCACGTCGTCTGCGGTAAACGCGCCGAGCGTGTCGCCGTCCGCGAGTTCGGCGGCGGTGTTGGAGACGTTGAGCATACTTTTCCGTATCAAAGACTGAATCGCGGAGGAGGACTGCCGGAGCAGAAGGAAGCCAAGCGCGGCGTTTGCCAGCAACAGCAACGCGCCGAATACAATCATGTACTGCGTCGTTAGGCTTGATTTTGAAGATTTTTGCATATCCGTAATTCCTTTGGCTCAAATAATATAAAAAAACGCAAGGCCTTGCGGGACAGCCCGCGCCCGTCACTCGTGCAGGGCGTACTCCGCGTCCTCGTCCATGATTTCCAGCATACATTTCGCCACCTGCGGGTCGAACTGCGTCCCGGCGTTGCGTTCGATTTCGGCGCGGACGACCGTCTGCGGCAGATAGGCGCGGTAACTTCTGTTCGATGTCATGGCGTCGTAGCTGTCCGCCACGCCGATAATCCGCGCCTCCAGCGGGATGGAGATTCCTTTGAGCCCGTCGGGGTAGCCCTTGCCGTCGTAGCGCTCGTGGTGCCACCTCGCGCCCTTGGCAAGCTCCGGCATTTCCGTGATGTTGGCAAGGATTTCGCCGCCCTTGGCCGAATGCGTCTTAATGACGCCGTATTCCTCGGCGGTCAGCGCCGACGGCTTTCTCAAAATCGTGTCGTCAATGCCGATTTTCCCCACGTCGTGCAACAGCGCCATTTGGTAGACGCGCCGCGTCTTTTCGCTCCCCAGCTTCATGCGCTCGGCAAGCATACGCGCATACTTCGCCACCCTGCCCGAATGGCTTCCCGTGTAGCGGTCGCGCATGTCGATTGTGCGGGCAAAGGCGCGGATGGTCTGGTCTAACAGAAGCCGTTCCTTCTGAATCATGTGGTCGGAGTATTCCAGCTCGTAGGAGATGAACACCATAAAGATGGCCGCCGTGTCCATGATGGTAGTGACGGAGATTCCGTAAACGAACAGTTGCACGACAATCCCGACGACAGGCAGAATGATGAACATCAGAAAGCCGTTTTTTTCGATGCTTTTCAGCGACTGCCAGTTTGAAAATATGAAGTTCGCCAGAATCAACAGCGGCGCCTCGGTGAAAAGAAGCATAATCCAGTAAGTGTCGAGGCGGTAGTAGCGGTTGCTCTCGTCGAAAGCGTAGTAAAAGCCGAACGCTCTGGACAGCGCAAGCATGGCAATGCCCGCCACGATGATTGCCGCCGCAATGTATTTGAGCCTCAGGCTTTCCCTTCCGCCGTTCTTCTCAATCACGCGGCAGATGTAGAAGAGCAGGAAGAGCAACAGCAAATAATTGCACAGGAATACCGAGAAATTGGAAAAGCGCACCATATGGTATCCTGTCAGCGTGAGGTTTCCCCGGTAGTAGTACGCCATCGCCTCCGTGACGTTCAACGTCGCGTTGGTCAGCAACAGGGCGATTAAGTACGGCGAGCCCTTGGCGTCGTATTTTCTCGTGACGTACACGCAAAACGCGGTAATCAGGCAGAATATCGCGCTCCAGAGCTCAAACGTAATATGAAGGCTTTGCGCAAAACTCATGTCCTGCCTCCTTTCGGGCGTCCGTAAAGTTCCACGTTTATAATACCGCCGTCTTGCCTTTCCGTCAACAGCTTTTTGCGTAAAGTTTTTGTTAAGCGGGTTGCTTTGATAAGGCGCGGCTTTCGCGCCGTGCGCCTCGCGGACAGGCAATGGAAAGCCGGGCGGGGGTATCCCGTCCGGCTTTGCGCGCCCCGGCTTACGCGACGCCGAGCACTTTATAGTCCTGCGCTTCGACCGCCTGTTTCAGCGCGTCGTCGCCCACGGGCGCGGAGAGCGTCACGACCGCCGCGCCGCTTTCGTGGCTGACCTCCGCCTTTTCCACCCCCGGCAACGCTTCCAGCGCCTTCTTGACCCGCGCCTCGCAGTGCGCGCACATCATGCCTTCGATTTTCAGTGTCTTTTCCATTGTCGATTCCTCCCGTATGGTTTCCGTCGCGGGGCTTTCCCCGGACGGCTTTTTCCTTATCGGCTTGTCGCGGCGGCTGTCGCGCATGTCGAACAGGTTCAGGCGCAACGCGTTCGACACCACGCAGAAACTGCTCAGGCTCATCGCCGCCGCCCCGAACATCGGATGGAGCGTAACGCCGAACGGGACGAACGCGCCCGCCGCCAGCGGTATGCCAATGGCGTTGTAGAAGAACGCCCAGAACAGGTTTTCATGGATGTTGCGCAAGGTTGCGCGGCTTAAACGTATCGCGGCGGGAACGTCCAAGAGGCTGTTTTTCATGAGAACCGCGTCGGCGGCGTCGATTGCGACATCCGTCCCCGCGCCGATTGCAATCCCAGTGTCTGCGCGGGTGAGGGCGGGCGCGTCGTTGATACCGTCGCCGACCATGGCGACGCGTCCGCGCTCTTGCAGGCGCCGCACCACCGCCTCCTTGCCGTCGGGCAACACGCCCGCGATTACTTCGTCTACCCCCGCCTGTTTTCCTATCGCCTCCGCCGTGCGCCGATTGTCGCCCGTGAGCATAACGACGCGGATTCCCATATTTTGCAGTTCCCGGACGGCTTGCGGGCTGTCCGGCTTTATCACGTCCGCAACGGCGATTACGCCTATCACGTTTCCGTCGCGGCTGAAATACAGCGGCGTCTTGCCTTCCGCCGCGAGCGCGTCGGCGCGTTTTTGCAAGCCCGCGTCCGCGCCGGGGACAAACTCCGCGTTGCCGCCGCGCAACGCCGCGCCGTCAAGCGTCGCCTCCAAGCCCTTGCCGGGGATAACGCGGAAGCCCGCGACATCCGGAACGGCAAGGGCTTTTTCTTTCGCCTCTTCTATCACGGCTTTGGAAAGCGGGTGTTCGCTGTGCTGTTCCAACGCGGCGGCAAGGCGCAACAATTCGCTTTCGCTTACGCCGCCCGCCGTCAGAATGTCCGTGACGCGGGGCTCCCCCTCCGTAATCGTGCCCGTTTTGTCGAGCGCGACAATCTCGACGCGCCCCGCCGATTCCAGCGCGGCGGCGGTCTTGAACAATATGCCGTTCTTCGCGCCGACGCCGTTGCCTACCATAATGGCGACGGGCGTCGCAAGCCCCAGCGCGCACGGACAGCTAATCACAAGCACGGAAATCCCGCGGGCCAGCGCAAACCCGGCTTCGCGTCCGGCGGCAAGCCAAACCAGCGTAGTGGCAGCCGCAACCGCGATGACGGCGGGGACAAAGATACCCGACACCTTGTCGGCGACGCGGGCAATAGGGGCTTTCGTGGCGGCGGCGTCGGACACCATGCGGACGATTTGCGAAAGCGTCGTATCCTCCCCGACGCGGGTCGCACGGCATTTCAGGAAACCGGAACGGTTGACGGTGGCGGCGGACACGCCGTCGCCGGGGGCCTTGTCTACGGGGATACTCTCGCCCGTCAGCGCGGACTCGTCCGCCGCGCCGCCGCCCTCTACGACAACGCCGTCAACGGGGATATGTTCCCCCGGACGCACAACAAATATGTCTCCAACCTGCGCCTGTTCGACGGGGATTTCCGTTTCGACGCCGCCGCGCACGACGACCGCCGTCTGCGGGGCAAGCCTCATTAAACTTTTCAGGGCGTCGGTCGTGCGCCCTTTCGACCGCGCTTCCAGCATTTTCCCGACGGTAATCAACGTCAGAATCATGGCGGCGGATTCAAAGTAAAACTCTTTCATCCAACCCTCGACCGCCGCCGAATCCCCGCGAACCTGCGCGGAGGTCATGGCGAACAGCGCGAACACGCTGTAGACGAACGCCGCGCCGGAACCCATGGAAACGAGCGCGTCCATATTGGGCGCGCCGTGCGAAAGGCTCCGGAACCCGCTGACAAAGAATTTCTGGTTGATGACCATGACGGCGGCGGCCAACAGCAATTCCGTCAAGCCCATGGCGACGTGATTGCCGTCGTAGAAGGAGGGGAGCGGAAAGCCTAACATCATGTGCCCCATGGACACGTACATCAGGACGGCCAGAAAGCCCAGCGACCATAACAGACGGCGTTTCAAGCGGGGCGTCTCCGTATCCTCCAAGGCGGCTTCGGCGTCCGAAAGCGGGGCGGCAGACGCCGCGCCCTTGCGCGACGCGCCGTAACCCGCCTGTTCGACGGCCTTTATAATCGCCTCCGGAGACGCGCCGCCCTCCACGCCCATGGCGTTTGTCAACAGGCTGACGGAAACGCTTGTCACGCCCGGCACGGCGCCGACCGCCTTCTCCACTCTCGCGGCGCACGCCGCGCAACTCATGCCCGTAACGTTGTATTGCTCCATGCTCTCGCCTCACAATTTTTTCATACGGTCTTTGACGTAGTTCAGCATAAGTTTCTTGACCCCGGCGGTATCGAACCGGATTTCAACCAGCGTGTCCCGCGACATGGGCGTAACGGATACCACGATGCCCTTGCCGAACGCCGTATGTTCCACGAGGTCTCCGGGTTGCAGGCGCAACCCCTCCGGCATAGACGGCGCTTTCGCAGTTTCGCCGCGCCGCCTTTTTGCGACGAGTTCCAGTTCTTCTTGCGTGATTTTGTACTTGCGGACAACCGTCCCGGCGTCTTTCGCCGCGCTCCCGCCGTAACGGGCGGCGCTTCCGTAGGAGTTCCAACTGCGCTTGCCCGTCCGCCGTGCAAGCTCTTCGGGTATTTCTTTCAGGAAGCGCGACGGCGGGTTTGAGCGGGTTTCGCCGTAGAGCAGACGCTGGGAGGCGTTGATAAGAATCAGGCGTTCCTTGGCGCGGGTCATAGCGACGTAGCAAAGCCGCCGTTCCTCTTCCAAACTCTTTTCCTGATAGAGCGCGTTGTTGTTGGGGAAAATCCCCTCCTCCATGCCCGCGACGTACACGACGGGAAATTCCAGCCCCTTGGCGGCGTGAATCGTCATGAGCGTCACGCAGTTGTCGCCGAACTCGGCGGAATCCAAATCGGTGTAAAGGGCGGTTTCGTTGAGGAAGCCGGAGAGGGTGGCGTCCGTCGGCGAACGCTCTACAAAGCCCGCAATCGCGGATTTCAGCTCCCGCACGTTTTCCAGCCGCCCTTTGCTTTCCTCGTCGCGCTTGTCCTCCAAGGCTTTCGCGTAGCCGCTTTTTTCACATAACAGGTCGTAAAATTCCGCCAGCGGCAGTTCCTCGCTCTGCTTGTGCAACTCGTCCAGCAAGTCCGCGAACTTCAACAATTTCGCCTTGACGGATTTCAATTCCGGAAAGATGTCGGCGTTGCGGAACGTCTCGTACAGGGAAAGCCCCTGACTTTCCGCCAGCGCGGAGACTTTCGCCAGCGTCGTGTTTCCGATTCCCCTCGGCGGGTTGTTGGCGATACGGCGGAAGCGCAAATCGTCCGTGCGGTTGTTCACGACGCACAGATAAGCCAGCATATCCTTGACTTCGGCGCGGTCAAAGAATTTCATGCCGCCGATAACGCGGTAGGGAACGCCGTTGCGCTTCAAGGCGTACTCAATCGCGTTGGACTGCGCGTTCATGCGGTACAATACGGCGCTGTCGCGGAAGTCGCGCCCCCGTTCGGAGCCGGACAGAATATCGTCTACAATGAACGACGCCTCCTCGTTTTCGTCGGAAACCGTCCTGATTTGCACGCCCTCGCCCCGTCCGTTGTCCGTCCAGAGGGTCTTTCCTTTCCTGCCGCGATTGTTTTCAATCACGGCGTTGGCGGCGTCCAAAATGTTCTGCGTGGAGCGGTAATTCTGCTCCAAGCGGATAATTTGGGCGTCGGGGTAACGCTTCTCAAAGCCGAGGATGTTTTCAATATTCGCGCCCCGGAAACTATAAATAGACTGGTCGTCGTCGCCGACTACGCACAGGTTCCGCCGCCCGCCCGCCAACAGCGACGTTAAAACGTCCTGTATGTGGTTCGTGTCTTGGTACTCGTCCACAAGGACGTATCGGAACTGCCGCTGGTAGTGTTCCAGCACGTCCGGCTCCTGTTTCAAGAGCGTGACCGTATGGAACAGGATGTCGTCAAAGTCGAGGGCGTTGGAGGCGCGGAGCCGCTTCTGGTAGGCGGCGTAAATTTTGGCGATTCTGTTTTTTCGCCAATCCTTTTCGGAGGCGTATTCTTTGGCGTACTCTTCCGGGCTTAGGTACCAGTCTTTCGCCCCGCCGATTTCGGAGAGCACGCTTCGCGGCGCGAACGATTTCGCGTCAAGGTTCAGTTCTTTGACCACTTCTTTCAACACGCGCTGGGAATCGTCGGTGTCGTAAATGGTGAAATCGCGCTCGAATCCGATGCGCTCGATATAGCGGCGCAGAATGCGCACGCAGGCGGAATGGAACGTGGACGCCCAAACGTCGTTTCCCGCCTCCCCAAGCCGCGCCGCGAGGCGCTCTTTCAATTCCCCGGCGGCCTTGTTCGTGAACGTGATTGCGATAATCTCCCACGGGCGCGGCGGGTCTACCGCGCACAGGCGCCGGGCGCGTTCAAACTGCGCCTCGTCGGGCTGTTCCGGGAACGCCTCCAGAAACTCCAAGTCGTCTGTCGCCGCCCATTCGGGAATCTCGTCGGCGTCGGCGCCCCGCCCGTAGGTCAGAAGCGTGTAAACGCGCTGAATCAGCACGGTGGTTTTCCCGCTCCCCGCCCCGGCCAACAGCAACAACGGGCCTTCCGTCGTCATGGCGGCCTTTCTCTGCATGGGATTGAGCCGCCGCAAGTCCGTTTCGATGACGCGGCGGCGGGCGGCGCGGTAACGTTCCTCAAAGTCGCTCATTCGGCTTCCAAGCCCCTTTCGTATTGCAATCGCGGCGTTATCTTACCACAATTTTTCCCGGATGGCAAGCGGAAAGCGCGGAAAGGAAGCGTCGGCGCAAGCGGAACGTGCGCCGACGGGAAAGAAATCGGGCGGCGGGGTCTTGCATTTCTCCGCGCAAAGCGCTATCATAGCCTGCGGCAATCCCCAGATAGCGATGAGAACGGAGGAATGAAGCGTGAACGACAAAACCCCCAACGGAAAGGCGCTGCTGCCTATCCTCGTCTTTCTGGTTCTGTACCTCGGAAGCGGAATCTGGTTCGAGTATGTCCGCCCCGTGGAAGGTCAGATGGGCTTTTACATCATGTCCGTCGTGGTGGCGTTCTCCATTGCGCTGGCGGTCGCGCTGGCGCAGAACCGCAAGCTGTCCTTTGACGAGAAAATCCGCCTCTGCGCGGGCGGAATCGGCGACGAGAACATTACGATTATGCTCTTCATCTTCCTGATGGCGGGCGCGTTCGGCGGAATCGCCAAACAGGCGGGCGGCGCCGCGAGCACGGCAAACCTCCTCCTTGACATCATCCCCGGCGCGTTTGCCGTCCCCGGACTGTTTGTCATTGCCTGTTTAATCTCCATGGCGATGGGCACGAGCGTCGGGACGATTACGGTGCTTGTCCCGATTGCGGCGGAAGTCGCGCAGAATGGCGGCTTCTCCCTGCCGCTGTGCGTGGCGACGGTCGTCGGCGGCGCCATGTTCGGCGACAACCTCTCCTTTATCTCCGACACCACCATTGCCGCCACGAAAACGCAGGGCGTGGAAATGAAGGACAAGTTCCGCGTCAATTTCCGCATCGCGCTTCCCGCCGCGATTGTTACGCTTGCAATCCTCGTGGTTGTGGCCATTACCGGGGACGCCGTCTCCGTGGGCGATTTCGACTACAACATTATTCAGGCTCTGCCCTACTTCGTCGTGCTCGTCCTCGCCGTCATGGGCTTGAACGTCCTGCTTGTCCTCGGCGTGGGAATCGGGCTGTTCCTGATTGCGGGCGCGCTGACGGGTTCGCTGACCTACGTCTCCGCCTTCACCGCCATGGGCGACGGCACGTCCGGCATGTTCGAGACCATCATTGTGACCATCCTTGTGGCGTCCATCGGCGCGCTAATCCGGGAGAACGGCGGCTTCGCGGCGATACTGGACTTTATCCGCAAGCGTTTTTCGGGCAAGCGCGGCGGCATGTTGGGAATCGGGCTCCTGACCGCCTTAATGGACATCTCCACGGCCAACAACACGGTGGCCATCGTCATGGCGGCGCCCATCGCCAAGGAAATCAGCGCGGAATACAAAATCGAGCCCGAAAAGACCGCCTCCCTGCTGGACACCTGCTCCTGCGTCCTGCAAGGCGTCATCCCTTACGGGGCGCAACTGCTGATTGCGGCGTCCCTGAGCGGCATTTCAAGCATGGCCATTATCCCGTTTTTGTTCTACCCGTTCCTGCTTGCGCTGTTCGTGCTCGTCTCGATTGCGCGGGAACGCTGAAACGCCCCGCCCCGCGCCTCCGGAGATTCCGGAGGCTTTGCTTTTTTCGCCGAAAATATCGCCTCCGCCCCCTTGAACGCTTGCGCGGAATTGGATATAATACGGTTGGCGAAAGGGGGCGGATTCCTGATTTTTCCGCCGCGATTATTTGCCGGACGCGATAAAAATTTCTAACCGCGATTGCGCCGAAACCGATTGCGCATTTTGCGGAAAGGGCGTATGATAGCGCGTATGAAAAGGAAAAGCCCCATACGGCGCGGGCAAGCCGCCGCAACGCAAGGCGCCGCCCGTGCGGGGGCTCAAGGGAGGGGAAAAAGTGAGAATCGGGCTTGACGTAGGCTCCACAACCATCAAGTGCGCGGTTTTGGACGACCGGGGGCAGGTCGTTTACAGCGCCTACGAGCGGCATTACAGCCACATATTGGAAAAATCGGAAGAACTGCTCCGCCGGATTGCGCGGAACATCGGGCGGCGGGGCGTGCTGGCAATCTCCGGGTCGGCGGGCATGGGCATGGCCGACGGCGTGAACGTCCCGTTCGTGCAGGAGGTGTTCGCCACGCGGGTGGCGGCGAACCGCCTCGCCCCCGGCACGGACGTTATCATCGAACTGGGCGGCGAGGACGCGAAAATCCTGTTTCTGACAAACGGCGTGGAAGTGCGCATGAACGGCTCTTGCGCGGGCGGCACGGGCGCCTTTATCGACCAGATGGCGACGCTTCTAAAGATGTCCGCCGACGAAATGGACGAGGCCGCCGGACGCGCCGGGCGCACGTATACTATCGCGTCGCGCTGCGGGGTGTTCGCAAAAAGCGACGTTCAGCCGCTCATCAATCAGGGGGCGCGGGCGGAGGACATCGCCGCGAGCATTTATCAGGCGGTGGTGAACCAGACGATAGCGGGGCTTGCGCAGGGGCGCCCCATTCAGGGGAACATTCTGTACTTAGGCGGGCCGCTGACGTTCAACAAGGCCTTGCGGCGGAGCTTCGACCAGACTTTGAACGCGCACGGCTCCTGCCCGGAGCACAGCCTGCTGTTCGTGGCGATGGGCGCGGCGCTCTACGCCGACACGGAATTTGACCTCATGGAAGTGGCCGACCAGTTAGGCAGGCGCGGCGCGTCGGAGACGTACCGGAGCCAGCCGCCGCTGTTCCGCGACGGCGCGGAGTTGGAAGCCTTCCGGGAGCGCCACGCCAAAGCCGCCGTGCCCCGCGCCGATTTCGGGGAGGGCTTCTCCGGGCGCGTCCATATCGGCATTGACTCCGGGTCAACCACGGTGAAAGTCGCCGTGATTGACGACGAGGGGCGGCTGTTGTTCACGGACTACCGCCCGAATCTGGGCAACCCCGTGCCGATTATCCGGCAGACGCTGGAAGCCGTGCTCGCCAACCGCCCGCGCATGACCGTTGCCTCCGTCACGACGACCGGGTACGGCGAGGAATTGGCGCAACGAGCCTTTCACGCCGATTACGGCGTGGTGGAGACCGTCGCGCACTTTACCGCCGCCAAGCACTTTCTGCCCGACGTGGACTTTATCATCGACATCGGCGGGCAGGATATGAAATGCTTCAAAATCGAGGACGGCGCGATTAGCGACATCTTCCTCAACGAGGCTTGCTCGTCGGGTTGCGGGAGCTTTTTGCAGACCTTCGCGCAGGCGTTGGGCTACGACGTGCGCGAGTTCGCAAGGCTGGGGCTGTTCGCCAAACGCCCGGTCGACTTGGGAAGCCGTTGCACGGTGTTCATGAACTCCAGCGTGAAGCAGGCGCAGAAGGACGGCGCCACGATTGAAAACATTTCCGCCGGATTGTCGATTTCCGTCGTAAAGAACGCGCTCTACAAGGTTATCCGCTGCGCGTCGGCGGAGGAGCTTGGGCGGCGGATTGTCGTGCAGGGCGGGACGTTCTACAACGAGGCGGTGTTGCGCGCCTTCGAGCAGGAAATGGGCGTGGACGTGATACGCCCCGACATCGCGGGCTTAATGGGCGCGTTCGGCGCCGCGCTCTACGGCAAGCGCCGCGCCGCCCCCGGACAGGTCAGCAAGCTCTTGACTTTGGAGGAACTGCGGAATTTCCGTCAGGAGACGAAAACCGAAACCTGCCAGCTTTGCGGCAACCACTGCCAGTTGACCGTCAACACGTTCGCAAACGGCGAAAAGTATATTAGCGGCAACCGTTGCGAGCGTCCGATTACCGGAAAGCCCGCCGACGAATCTTGGAATCTGTACGCCTACAAGCGCAAATTGCTACAGTCCTACAAGCCCGTGAAGGGCAGGCGCGGGACAATCGGAATCCCGCTCTGCCTGAACATGTGGGAGCTGTTCCCGTTCTGGCATACGTTCTTTACGCAACTCGGCTTCGCGGTGTATCACAGCCCGCTGTCAAGCCGCGCCCTGTACCTGAAAGGGCAGGGCACGATTCCCAGCGACACGGCGTGTTTCCCCGCCAAACTCGCCCACGGGCATATTGCATGGCTTGCGGAACGCAATTTCGACGCCGTTTTCTATCCCTGCATGACCTACAACATTGACGAGGGGCTTGGACAGAATCATTATAACTGCCCGGTGGTGGCGTACTACCCGGAAGTGTTGAAGGGGAACTGCCCGGAGCTGTCCGGCACGGACTTTATCTATGACTACGTGGGACTGCACCGTCCCGCCGACTTCACGAAAAAAATCACGGCGATTCTGCGCCGCCACTTCTCCGGGATTACGTTCCGGGAAGTGCGCAAGGCGTCCGCCGCCGCTTACGCGGAATACGAGCGGCATATGGCGCAGATACGGCAGGAGGCCGCCCGCATTATGGCGCGGGCGCGGGCGCGGGCGGAAAAGCGGCGGATTATCGTGCTTGCGGGGCGCCCGTACCACGTTGACCCGGAAGTGAATCACGGCGTTGACGCGCTCGTCACGCGCTTCGGGGCGGCGGTCGTGACGGAAGATTCCGTGGCGCGGCTGGCCAAGCCGTTCCAAACGTCCGTACTCAACCAGTGGACGTACCACGCCCGGCTCTACGCGGCGGCGCGGTACTGTTGCGAAAACCGCGACTGCGACCTTGTGCAGTTGGTCTCGTTCGGGTGCGGCGTGGACGCCATCACCACCGACGAAACCCGCGAAATCCTGCAGGCGGAAGGGAAACTGTACACGCAACTCAAAATAGACGAAATCACGAATCCGGGCGCGGTTCGCATTCGTCTGCGGAGCCTGTTCGCGGCTCTCGACGAGCAGGACGGCGGAACATAAGAGAAGGAGAGGACGCCATGCAAACGACGTATCCCGTCTTTACGGAAGAAATGAAAGCGACGCACAAAGTTTTGATACCCAGTATGGCTCCGGTACAGTTCCGCATTCTGGCGGCGGCGCTGGAGAGAAACGGCTATCAAGTGGAATTGCTCGGCAACTGCGGAAGCCAAGTTTCGGAACTTGGGCTCAGGTACGTGCACAACGACACCTGCTACCCCGCCCTGCTGGTCATCGGGCAGTTTTTGGACGCGCTGGCGTCGGGCAAGTACGACCTCGACCGAACCGCGCTGATTATCACGCAGACGGGCGGCGGGTGCCGCGCCTCCAACTACATCTACCTCTTGCGGAAGGCGCTCGTCCGCGCCGGGTACGGCAATATCCCCGTGTTAAGCCTGAACTTTTCCGGGCTGGAAAAGGAAAGCAGTCTGCCCATGGATTTGCCGTTTGTGCGGTCGCTGTTTATGGCGGTGGCCTACGGGGACCTCCTGACCGCCCTGAAAGCGCAGACCGCCCCCTATGAAATCCGCCGGGGCGACGCCGCCGCTTTGCAGGAACGCTGGCTCAATCGGATTTGCGACAACGTCCGGCAGGGGCGGGGGATTTCCCGGCGGGAGATGAAAGCCCTTATGCCGCAAATCGCGGCGGATTTCGCCGCGATTCCGGTCAAGCGCGCCCGGAAAGTGAAAGTCGGCGTCGTGGGGGAAATCTACGTCAAGTATTCGCCGCTCGGCAACAACGACTTGGAAAAGTTTCTCGAATCGCAGGATTGCGAAGTGAACCTGCCCGGAATGCTCGGCTTTGTGCAATACTGCGCCTACAACCCGGCGGAGACCGTGCGGCTTTACGGCGGCTCGTTTATTGAGAAATTCACGCCCGAACTCGCGCTCTCCTACCTCGAAGGCCTTGAAAAGATTATCATCCGGACGTTGAAAGGCGCCGGCTACCACGCGCCGCTCCCGTTCAAGGAACTGCTCAAACTGGCGGACGGAATCATCGGGCGCGGGGATAAGATGGGGGAAGGCTGGCTGTTGACGGCGGAGATGGTGGAGCTGATACGCGCCGGGTACGAGAATATCGTCTGCGCCCAGCCGTTCGGGTGCCTGCCGAACCACATCTGCGGCAAGGGCATGATTAACAAAATCCGCGAACTTTACCCTATGGCGAACATCACGCCCATTGACTACGACTCCAGCGCGACAAGGGTCAATCAGGAAAACCGCATTAAACTTATGCTCGCGGTGGGCAAGGAGCGCTTGCGGGAGACCGCCGGGGCGTTGAAGCCCGCGCCGCCGGAGACGGCGGAAAGCGCGGTAACGGAAACGCGCAGCCTCCCGGCGGAACGGCGCGAAGCGGCGTTAGCGTAAAGTAAAAAAGCCTCGCCCGCGTCGCGGGGGAGGCTTTCGCGTTTCAGGGCGTTTCCGGAAACCAGTCGCACGTAATTTCGCGGGTGGCGTAGGCGTTCAGGCTCATGTCGGCGACGTGCCCCGCCCGGTACTCATAATAGGCTTGCGCCCCAATCATGGCGCCGTTGTCGCCGCACAGGCGCAAGGGCGGCAAGTACAGCCGTATCCCGGCGGCGTCGCAGGCGGCTTGCAGGTCGCCGCGTATGAACGAGTTCGCCGCGACGCCCCCCGCCGCGCACAGCGTCCGGCGCCCCGACAGCCGCGCCGCCTCCATGACGCGGGGCACGATAGTTTCGCTCACGGCGGCGATAAAGTCGCGGGCAAGCGCGGCGCGGTCGAGCGGCTCCCCGGTCTGCTCGGCGCGGTGGGCGATATTGACGACCGCCGTTTTCAGCCCGGAAAAGCTCATGTCCAGCGGGGCGCCGTCCACGTGCGCCGACGGCAGTTTATAGACGCCGCCGGGGGACTGTTTCGCCAGTTCCTCGACGGGCTTGCCGCCGGGGTAAGGCAGTCCGAGGACACGCGCCGCCTTGTCGAAGCACTCCCCCGCCGCGTCGTCGCGGGTACTCCCCAGTATTTTCATGCTGGTATAGTTCTCCACGTCTATAATGAGCGTGTTCCCGCCCGATACCGCCAGCGACAAAAACGGCGGCTCCAGTTCCGGGAACGCGAGGTAGTTCGCGGCGATATGCCCCCGGATATGGTGCGCGGGAATCAGCGGGACGCCCAACGCCAGAGCCATGGACTTTGCGAAACTCACGCCCACGAGCAACGCGCCAATCAGCCCCGGCGCGTAAGTGACGGCTATCGCGTCGATGTCGGAGCGCGTGCAATCCGCGTCGCGCAGAGCCTGTTCGGTCAGGGCGGCTATCGCCTCCGCGTGGGCGCGGGACGCGATTTCCGGCACGACGCCGCCGTAAAGCGCGTGGGTCGGGACTTGCGAGGCGATAGCGTCGGAGAGCACGCGCCGCCCGTCCTCCGTGACCGCAACGGCGGTTTCGTCGCACGAGGTCTCAAACGATAGTATTTTCATGCGCTTACGCCTCCCATGGGACGGGCGACGGCGCGTCCGACGCCGTGCGCGGGATTTGGATGTAACGCTTGTACTTTTCGGGCGTAAAGCTGGTTTTGTAAATGTCGGCGTACTCGCGCAGGATTTCCGCGCCGGGGCGCGGCGCGTCCGCCCAGTAGATGATTTGATAGCGGACGCCGAAAATGTCCGCCTCCTCCCCGCACATTCTCGCGCCGTTGCGCCGATAGAACGCAAGCCGCCGCGCCGCCATGGGCGGGTCGGGCGCGTATTCGGGGGATTCTACTTCGCCGATAATCACGCTGTCGGGGCGCAGCCGCCGCAAGTCGCCCAGCATACGCGCCCCAAGCCCAGCGTTGCGCCGCGAGCGCGTCACGCAGAGGTAGTCCAGCAGAGCCCAGCCCGGACGCCCCAGCCATAGGAAGCACTCCCCCGCGATTTCCGCGCCGTCGCACAGGCACAGCGGCGAATACCTGCCGCGCCCCGTCATGTCCTCGATGTTCCGCAACGGCTTGAGTTCCTGCGGCGGGAACGCCTCATTCAAGTCGCGCCCGTAGGCGAAACGCAATTCTTCCGCCGTCGGCGTCCGCAATTCTAAGTTACTCATCGTCAAACGTCCTTGTCATAATCAGCGCGTCCTCGGTCGGACGCTCATAGTAATTCTTGCGCCGCCCGACGGCGCGGAATCCCCGGCTGCCGTATAGCGCGATTGCGGCGTAGTTCGAGGCGCGGACTTCCAGCGTAAGGAACGCCAGACGGTTGCCCCGCGCAAAGTTCAGGAACACGTCCAGCAGTTGCGCCGCCACGCCGCGCCGCCGGCAGTCCGGGCGCACGGCGATATTGTCAATAGAGCCCTCGTCGAGCACGACGGTCAAGCCCGCGTAACCCGCCACGCGCCCCGCGCCGTCCAGCGCGACTAAATACGCCGACAAATCGTCTTTCAGCGACTCCGCCAGCAGGTTCCGCGACCACGGGTCGGAAAAGCATACCTTTTCCAGTTCCGCCACTTCGTCCAGATGTTCCGGCGCCATGGGCTCAATGCGAACCCGCATTTGTTCCGACATTTCTTATTGCGCCTCCTATGCGCCCTGTTTGGCTTGGAGCCAGTCGCGCCCCCAATGGGCGTCCGCCGTCAGCGGCACGGACAGCGCCGCGACGCCCTCCATCTCCTCCCGCAGTATCGCCGCGACTTTCGCGGCGTCCGCCTCCGGGCACTCCGCTATTAGCTCGTCGTGAATCTGCAACACGAGTTTCGCGGCGGGGCAGTCCGCCTTCAGCCGCCGCCATGCCGCGACCATAGCGAGTTTCATCAAGTCCGCCGCCGTGCCCTGTATGGGCATGTTCAGCGCGACGCGCTCCCCGAACGCCCGCAACGCATGTTTTGACGCCGACAGCTCCGGCAGTTCGCGGCGGCGGCGGAACAGCGTCTCCACATAGCCCCTTTCCCGCGCCCGCTCAATCACGCCGTCCATATAGCGGCGGACGCCCGGAAACGCCGCGAAATAGCCGTCCATATACGCTTTCGCCTCCGCGACGCTCACGCCGATGTCCTTGGAGAGCGAAAACGCCGAGATTCCGTACACGATGCCGAAATTGACGGCTTTCGCGTGTCGGCGCATTTCCGGAGTGACTTCTTCCGGGGAAACGCGGAACGCTTGCGCGGCGGTGGCGGCGTGGATGTCGGCGCCGTCGAGGAAGGCGCGTTGCATGGCCGCGTCCCCGGAGATGTGCGCCAGCAGGCGCAGTTCGATTTGCGAGTAATCCGCGTCAACAAAGACATTCCCCGGCGACGGGATAAACATTTTGCGGATTTCGCTTCCCAAGTCCGTGCGCGTGGGGATGTTCTGCAAGTTCGGCTCCGCCGAGCTCAGGCGCCCCGTCGCCGTCGCCGTCATCTGAAACGACGTGCGGACGCGCCCGTCAGGGTCAATCGCTTTCAGAAGCCCGTCGGCGTAGGTCGATTTCAGCTTTGCGTACTGCCTGTATTCGAGGACAGCCGCGACAAGCTCCGATTCGTCGCGCAGGTTTTCCAGCGCGTCGGCGTTGGTAGACCACCCGGTTTTCGTCTTTTTGCCGTGGGGCAGTTTCAACTCGTCGAACAGGACTTCCCCCAACTGCTTCGGGGAGTTTATGTTGAACTCGTGCCCCGCGAGCCCGTAAATTTTGCGCTCCTGTTCCCGAATGCGCCCCGACAGCGATTCCCCAAACGCCGCGAGCGCGGCGCGGTCTACAAGGCACCCTGTCCTTTCCATCTCCGCAAGGACGCGGCAAAGCGGCAGTTCCGCTTTCCGGTACAGCTCCGTCAAGCCCAATTCGTCCAGTTTGGACGCCATAATCCCCCGCAGGCGTTCCATCGCCGCCGCCTCCGCCGCGAGCGCGGCGCAACGCGCCGACTTCGGGGGCGCGTCCGGGGCGGCGGGGGCGTCTAACATGGAAAGCTGTTGACCCTCCGGGGCGTCGCCGGGCGCCCGCGCAATCGTAAAGCCGCCGTACTTGCGGGCGAGGCGGTCGAGGTCGTACCGCCCCGCCGTGGCGTCGAGCAGGTATGCCATCAGCTCCGTGTCGTCCTGCCAGCCCTCGGCGGACGCGCCGCGCTCCAGAAGCCCGCGCATAACGTCCTTGACGCCGTGCCCGACCAGCGTCAAAGAGCCGTCAAAGAGGGTTTGCAAGGCGTCGTCGTAGGCGCCTTGGAAGGCGGCGGCGTCGAGGGCGTAAGCCGCGCCGCCGCCGCGCAATACGGCGAGCTCCAAGCCGCCGCCCGTGCGCACGTAAACAGTAGCGCCGCGCAGGGCGTCCCGCGCCCGCAGAACCGCGCCCATGTCCGCCAACTCGATTGCGGCGCAGTCCCCGCCGACCGCCTCCGACGGTTGCGGCGCGGCGTCCGCGAACGCTTTCAGGTTCAGGCGTTCCGTCAGCTTTTGGAACTCCAGCCTTTGGAACAGCGCGTAAGCGTCGGGGGCGGGGTCTTTGCGGCGGTTCGCCTCCGGGTCGAACGTTATGGGCGCGTCGGTTTTGATTGTGGCAAGCCAATAGGAACGGCGGGCGTTCTCCTCCCCCGCCGCCAGTTTCTTTATGACGCCGGGCTTGGCGTCGATGTCGGGGAGTTTCGAGTAAATCGCGTCAACGGTCTGGTAGCGTTGTATGAGGGTCATGGCGGTTTTTTCGCCAACGCCCGGAACGCCCGGAATATTGTCGGACGCGTCGCCCATGAGCGCCTTTAAGTCGACAATGTTGGCGGGCGGGAAGCCGTACTTTTCGCGGAAGGTCTCCGGGTTCATGTCCTCGGTCAGCGTGCGCCCCATGCGGGCGGAGACTAATTGAACGGTCGTATGTTCTGTAATCAACTGCAAGCTGTCGCGGTCTCCGGTGACGATGACGCAGTCCCAGCCGGAGGCCTCGCAACGGCGGGAAATCGTGCCCAAGAGGTCGTCCGCCTCGTAGCCCGCCAACTCATAGCGCGGGATGTTGAGCGCGTCCAACGCCTCTTTCAGCACGGGAACCTGTTCGCGCAGGTCGTCGGGCATGGGCTTGCGGTTGGCTTTATAGGACGCGTCGGCTTTGTGGCGGAAGGTGGGCGCGTGAACGTCGAACGCCACGCAGAGCGCTTCGGGGGCTTCGGCGTCCGCCATGCGGCATAAAGTCGTGAGAAATCCGTAAACGGCGTGGGTGTGCAGGCCTTCCCGGTTCGTCAGGGGGCGTATGCCGTAATAGGCGCGGTTTAAAATGCTGTTCCCGTCAAAGACCATCAGTTTCATGGAATCGCCCTCCGCGAAATGTGTCGCGGGGCAACCGGAACGCGCCCCGCTCTTGCGCCTATTATAGCAACTGTTGCCCGCCGTGGCAAGGGCATTTTGGGGCGCGGGGCAAATCCCGATTGCAAAGCGGGGCTTGCGGCGCTATAATCGGGGAAAAAGTATTTGGGAGGACTGCTTTTCATGAAGGACGGTTTTCTTTCCGTATCGTGCGGCGCGCCCGACCTGCGCCCCGCCGACTGCCATTACAACGCCGAACAGACTTTCACGCTCATGCGCAAGGCGGACAAGGCGGGGGCGCGGGTTCTCGTACTGCCCGAACTGGGCTTGACGGGGTACACATGCGCCGACCTATTTTTTCAGGACGCCTTGCTGAAGGGCGCGGAAGAGGCGTTGCGCACCGTGCTGGAAGCGACGCGCCCGCTTGAGCTCGTCGCCGCCGTCGGGCTGCCCTTCCGCGCCGGGGGGCGGCTCTACGACTGCGCCGCCGTCATTCAAAAGGGGCGCGTGCTGGGGCTTGTCCCGAAAGCGTCGCTGTCCGACGCCGAAACCCGCTGGTTCTCCCCCGCGCCCGACGGGTTGCAAACCGTCGCCGCCTTCGGGCAGACCGACATTCCCTTTGGCGCCGTGCTCACGTTCCCCTGCGATACCCTGCCGGGGCTGGTACTGGGCTTCGAGTTCGGCGGGGACCTCGCCGCGCTCATGCCGCCGTCGGCGCAAATGGCGCGGGACGGCGCGACGGTCGTCGGCTGTCTGGACGCCGCGCCCGCCGTCGTGGGCGCCGACGACCGCCACAGACAGCTTGTCACAAGCCAGTCGTTGCGCCTCGCCTGCGGCTACCTGTACGCCAGCGCGGGCGCGGGGGAATCCGTCGCCGACGCCGTTTACGGGGCGCACGAGCTCATTTCCGAAAACGGCGCGTTGCTTGCCGAACGCCGCTTTGACGGCGGACTGCTCCTGTCGGAAATCGACCTTTCGCGCCTCGACTACGAACGCCGCCGCAACTGGCGCGGGGCTTGCGGTTCCGACGCCCGCCGCGCCGCGCCGTTTAGCCTCTCCATACGCGAAACGCGCCTCACGCGCTATCTGCCCTCCATGCCGTTCGTGCCCGAAAGCCCCGACGCCCTCCGCGAACGCTGTCGGGAAATCCTGCTGACCGCCGCGCTGGGCTTGAAGCGCCGCCTGCAGGACACAAACTCAAAAGCGGCGGTCGTCGGGCTGTCGGGCGGGCTGGATTCCACGCTTGCGATACTCATTACCGCCCGCGCCATGGAACTGCTCGACCGCCCCGCTTCGGATATTGTCGCGGTCACCATGCCGGGCTTCGGCACGACCGACAACACCAAAGACAACGCCGTCCGGCTTGCGGAAAGCCTCGGCGCAACCTTGCGCACCGTGCGCATTTCCTCAAGCGTTCTGCGGCACTTCCGCGACATCGGGCACGACCCGGATTTGCATAACGTCACCTACGAGAACGCGCAAGCCCGCGAGCGCACGCAGGTTTTGATGGACATCGCCAACGACCTCGGCGGGCTGGTCGTCGGCACGGGCGACCTGAGCGAGCTTGCCTTGGGCTGGTGCACGTACAACGGCGACCATATGAGCATGTACGCCGTCAACGCCTCGATTCCCAAGACGCTGATACGGCACATCGTGGCTTGCGCGGCGGACGAGTCCCCGGAACTCTCCGGGGTTCTGCGCGGAATCCTCGAAACGCCCATTTCCCCCGAACTGCTCCCCGCCGTGCAGGGGGAAATCGCGCAGAAAACGGAGGATTTGGTGGGCCCCTACGAGCTCCACGACTTCTTCCTGTATTACGCCGTGCGGTGGGGCTTCGCGCCGTCCAAGATACTCCGCCTCGCGGCGCAGGCGTTCGCCGACCGCTATTCCCGCGACGTTATCCTGAAATGGCTCCGCGTGTTCTACGGGCGCTTCTTTTCCCAGCAGTTCAAGCGCGACTGCCTGCCCGACGGCCCCAAAGTGGGCAAGGCGTCGCTTTCGCCTCGCGGCGACTGGCGGATGCCGTCGGACGCGAGCCGCGCCCTGTGGCTGGCGGACTTGGAAACCCTGTGACGCAAAAGGGGGAAGCGGAACGATTCCGCTTCCCCCCTCGCGCCGCGCCCGCCTCACGACAGCAACGCGCCGATGTCCTCGACTTCCAAGTCCTGCAACGCCCAGTTGACCGCGTACCCCGCGACCCGCGCCAAGTCCCGGACTTGCGCGTCAATGTCGCGGGGCGTGACGGTCAAACCGCCGTGGCCGTTCCGCAAGGCCTCTTCGTCGATTTCATGCCCGTTCTCTTCCAGCAAGTCCGCCGCGAGCGTGGCGGCGTCCACGACGGTGGGCACCCCTATCGACACAACCGGGATGCCCAGCGTTTCGCGGTTGAGCGCGGCGCGGCGGTTGCCCACGCCCGAACCCGGCAGAATGCCGGTATCCGAAAGTTGCACCGTGGCGCAGAGCCGCGCCCGTCGGCGGGACGCCAAGGCGTCAATGGCGATGACCACGGAAGGGCGGATTTTATCGACCAGCCCCCGGACGGCTTCCGCCGTCTCTATGCCCGTCGTGCCCAGCACGCCCGGACGCGCCACCGCCACCGGGCGGAATCCGGCGAACTGCCGGGGCAGGGAGGAAATCAGGTGGCGCGTCACAAGGACGCTCTCGACGGCCAGCGGCCCCACGGAATCGGGCGTCATGCCGGGGTTGCCCAGCCCCGCGACCAGCGCGGAGCCTCCGGAGGGCGGCAGCAGGGATTTCAAAGCGCGCCCCGTCGCCCGCACAGCCCGCGGAAAATAGTCCGCGCCGCGCTTCCAATACGCCCGCAAATCGACCGTAAGGTAGGTTCCGACGGGGCGCCCTAACGCCGCTTCCCCGCGCCCGTCCAATATCTCTACTTTCGTCACCGGGTAGCCGTCCGACTTGCGCTCCCGCGAGCGGACGCCGTCAAGCCGCGTGGTTTTTTCGGCGCTTTCCCGCCATAACTCGCAGGCTTCCAACGCCAAATCCGTGCGTCTGCCGAACATACCGAACCCTCCCGCGACGGCTCTTCCCGTCCCGCCGCGCAAGTATTGTTTGCGGCGCGGCGGAAATCATGCGCGGGAAAAGCCGGAAATCGCGTCGGAAAAAATTTCCGTCGGTGCTTGCCACGGCGGGGAAAATCCGCTATAATGCCCTGAAAGGCGAACGGAGGTTTTGACGATGAAAATACTTGTCCTGTCCGATTCCCACGGGGACGCGAAAACGGCTTGCCTCGCCGTGGAAAAGGAACAGCCCCGCATGATTTTCTTTCTCGGCGACGGCTGGCGCGATTCCGACGCCGTCATGGAGCAGTTCCCCGACACGCCCCTGTTCCGCGTCCCCGGCAACTGCGACTACTTTCAGGCGCAGAAGAACGCCCCGGAACAGCTTGTCGCCCTTGAGGGCTTCCGTATCCTGCTTTGCCACGGGCATACATACGACATCAAGCACGGGTTCTGGAACGCCGAGCAGGCCGCCAAGCGCGAAAACCTTGACGCGTTCCTGTTCGGGCACACGCACGACCCGCTTTCGCGCCGCAAGGGAAAGACGCTCTACTTCAACCCCGGCAGTATCGGCATGGGCTTTCCGCCCACCTACGGCATACTGACCGCCGAGCGCGGAAAGCCCCTCGACGGGCGGATTTTCCGCTTGAAATAAGAAACAGCCCTCCCCGGCGGGGGAGGGCTTGCGCGTTCAGGTTTTGACTTCCAAGGCGCGGACAATCCCGTCCTCGACGTACAGCGCGGCGCGTTTGGCGTAGGCTTTGGCGTTTTCCAGCGTCATCCGGCGCCCGTTGTCGCGGTTGTAGCACAGCACGTTTTCCGGCACGGAATAGGTGACCCCGCCCGCGCTGACGGCGCTTTTCCCCGTCCAAGCCGTGAACGCCACGTTGTCAATTTTCTTGAGCGCCCGCACGGAGGCGAAGCCGTCGCCGTTTTTGTTGAGCCGCGCCGAGACGAAATCGCCCGTCTTTACGTTGTCGCGGGTGACCGCCCACGGGCCAAGCGTCGCGCCGTTGCATTCCACGGTCAGCAACAGGACGCTTTCCGAGCTCTCCTGATAGGTGGGCTCCCAGTCCTCGTCGTCGGGGTCGCGCCCGTCGGGGTCGCGCACGGGGACTTTCTCCGAAGTGCGGTCGATTTTGACTTCCGCCCGCCCATAGTACACGACCGCGTTGGGGTTGCCGTTCAGGACAATCAAATCCACCTTTCCCGCCCAGTCGGCGCGGCTGGAGGTGACGCCCGACGATGGCAGGGCGTCGGCGTTGAAGTCGCTCAGGGACAGCAGGGCGCCGTCGCCGTCGTAAATGCGCACGTTCTCCGCGAAGGCGGCGGAGCCCAGTTTCCGCGCCGAGAGGTCAAGGGCGCCGGAAACGGCGTTGCTCAGGGCGGTAAAGCGGGGCTTCTTGTCGTCGTCCCACGACAGCCGCGCCGCCGCGCCCGCGCTTTCGGGCACGGCGCACTTGACGGGGATTTCAATCCCGCCGCAGAGCAACCGCGCCCCGCCCGCGCCGTTGATAATGACGGCGTTGCTACGCAGGGCGTTCGCGCCGCTGGCGGACGTTTTCAGGGAGGATTTGGCGTTGTCGGCGTCCATGGCTCCGGCAATTTGCCCGTCGGCGGAGAGCAGGAACATGACGAGCTGTCCGGGCTTGTAGGCGGAGAGCATGTCAACGGCGGTGGGAAGGACGGCAAAGGAAGTTCCGTTCAACAGTTCGATAGTAGTCGGGGCGTCGGGCGACGGGTAGCAGTTCTCATAGTAGGCGGTGAGGCGGGTGTCGCACACGGAGACGGCGTTGTTTTTCGCGGAGTAGGTCGCCACGTCGCCCGTGCGCAAGTCCGCCGCCGACGCCTCCGCGCCGTTCTTATAAATGCGGTAGCCGTCGCGCCCGTCGGTGAGGGACGCAAAGCCCCGCGTGGAGCGGTTCGCCTGTACGATGACCGCGCCCGCGGGGACGGTCGTTTTCCCCGCCGCCATGGGCAGGAACGTCAGCGCTTTGCCGTCTTTGAGCACGACCTGCCCCCGGCTTCCGACCAGCCCCGGCGCGGAGCGCGGAGCCTCCATGTCATACGTTTTATCCGTCGTGACGAGCGTCCCGGCGGCGCCGTCGAAAGAAGTCAAGGTGGTTTCGTCGCTGAGGGCGTAGAGCGCGGCGCCGGAGGCGGTTTCGGCGCGCAAGAGGTTTGCGAACAGAATCGCGGCGCGCCCCCTGTCCAGCGGGGCGGAGCCGTCGGAGCCGACGCCGTCCGCCAGCCCCGTGGATTCCGCGACCGCCATATAGCCGTCCGGCCACACGCCGCCCACGTCCTCGTCCTTATAGCCCAGCAGACGCAACAGGATTGTGACCGCCTGTCCGAGCGTCACCGTGCGTTCGGGGTGGAACAGGCCGTCGGAAAAGCCCTTGATGATGTTCTGCCCCCGCGCCGCGAGGTTGATATACGCCGCCGCCCAGTGCGACGGCTTCACGTCGGGGAACACGGTAATGACGCCGTAGCGTCCGAGTTCCTTTTCCGTCCCGGTGGCGAGAATGACCATCTTGCAGAACTGCGCCCGGTTGAGGCTGTTTTCGGGGTGGAAGAGCCCGTCGGAATAGCCGTCCAGCACGCCCATGACGCGCAGGGCTTCGACGGCGGCGGCTGTCGCGCCGTCCGCCACGTCGGAAAAGGAGCTTGTAACCGCCGCCGACGCCCGGAAGGGCTCCGGCGTGAAAAGCAGGATAAGCGCATAGAAGAAAGAAAAAAGCCGTTTTTTCATCATAATTCCTCCGGAAATGATGATTATTAGGGTGTCACTCCGCCCTGAGCGCCTCCACGGGCTGTAGGCGGGAGGCTTTGGCGGCGGGGTAACTGCCGAACAGAACGCCGATAGCCACCGACAGCGAGAACGCGCCGAGCGTCACGGGGAACGACGGGTAGATAGTCATCTTGAACAGGAGCTTTCCGAGAACAAGGCTTCCCACCGTCCCGACGCCTATTCCGACAATGCCGCCGAACCCGCAGAGCATCCCCGCCTCTATCAGGAACTGCGCCACAATGCCGGAGCGTTGCGCCCCGATGGCGCGTCGGATTCCGATTTCCCGCGTCCGCTCCGTGACTGTCACAAGCATGATGTTCATAATGCCGATACCGCCGACAAGAAGCGAAATCGCTGCGATACCCGCCAACACGCCGCCAATCATGCCTAACGCCTGCTCCTCGTACTGCTGCCACTGGTCGTTAGAGTAGACGTAAAAGTTTTCGTTGGGCACAAGGCCTTTCAGAAAGCCGTTGACGCGGGTTTTCACTTCCTTCATGTCGTCGGAATCGCGCAGTTTAATGACAAACTCCGAGGGCTTTTCCCCGCCCAACATCCGCTGGTCAGTATAGGGAAAGACGATGAAATTGTCAAGGTTGCTGTTGACGTTTCCGCTGTTCTCCGTGCGGCGCGACGCGTACACGCCCGCGACGCGGTAGCCCGTGCCGCCGACAAGCAGTTTCTTCCCCACGGGGTTGGACGAGCCGAAAAACATCTTTGCGGCGTCGGCGCCGATTGTGCAGACCTGATTGTATTTGGACATGTCCAGCGCGGCCAAGTCGCGCCCCCGCGCCAGTTTCAGGTTGTTGCAAGCGCTGTACTGGTCGCTCCCGTAGTACATGTCGGGCGGGAAGTCGCCGACGGGGTTGCCCATGTCGTCGTACTGCCGTTGCATGTTGGCGGTGTTTTTGGTGCCGTAGGACACGGCGACATTGTAGAGCCGCCCCTGCGGCGACACGCCCCGGATTTCCGGAACCGCGTCGCAAAACGCCCGCAAATCGGGGAAGTAGTCCTTGGAAATGTCGTTGCCCTCGTCGTCATACGCCCAGTTGTAAATGCTGACGTTGAGCATACCCGTGCCCATGGCGGCGTACTGCGCGAGCATGGCGCGTTTGTAGCCGTCCATGACGGAAACAATGGTCATGACGGCGGCGATACCGATAAAAATGCCAAGGATAGTAAGCGCGGAGCGTCCTTTCTTGCCCCATATGGACTTCCACGCCATTTTCACCGCCTGCCACAGGTTCATGCAAACTCCCCCTCACATTCAATCCTTCTTGACGGGCGCGTACCAGTCCACGTCCTGCGGGCTGTCGTCGATGATTTTGCCGTCCGAGAGGCGCACAACCCGACGCGCCGTCGCCGCGATTCCGTTGTCATGGGTGATTAAAATCACGGTGCTTCCTTCGTTGTTGAGCTGTTGGAGGAAGGCGAGGACTTCCAGCCCGGTATGGGAATCCAGCGCGCCGGTAGGCTCGTCGGCCATGATGATGGGCGGGCGCGTCGCTATGGCGCGGGCAATCGCCACGCGCTGCTGCTGTCCGCCGGACATCTCCGTCGGATGATGCTTTATCCGCCCGGACAGCCCGACGCGCTCCAACGCCTCCAGCGCCATGTCGCGGCGGTCGATAGGGTCGATTCCCTGATAAATCAGCGGCAGTTCGACGTTTTCCAGCACGGTCAGCGACTGAATGAGGTTGTACTGCTGGAAGATGAAACCGATTTGCTTATTGCGGATTTTGCTTAACTGCCTGTCGGAAAGCTCGCTCACGTCGGCGCCGTCAAGGAGGTACTCGCCCCGCGTGGGGATGTCCAGACAGCCCAGCACGTTCATCATGGTGGACTTGCCGGAGCCGGACTGCCCCACGACGGCGACGAACTCGCCCCGGTCAATCGACAGCGACACGCCGTCAAGGGCGCGGACTTCGCTTTCCAAGCCCTCGCCGTAGATTTTGTATACGTCTATCAGTTCCACTAAATGCGCCATATTATCGCCGCCCTTAGAACATGCTGAACGCGTAGTCCTCTTCCTGCATTTGCGTGAACACTTCCTGCCCCTCTTCCAGCCCGGAGCGGATTTCCACGTTAAAGGTATCCTGAATGCCGATTTCGACGGGCACAGCCCAGAAGCCCTCCGGGATTTCCTCGGCGGCGACAACGCCGTCAATGGCGTTGTCGGGGCGCTCGCCGCCCACGTATACCACGGTTACGCTTTCGCCGTCCTCGGTGGACGCGTTGCGGACGCACTGGATAGGCACAAGCAGGCAGTTGTCGTTCTGGCTGGCTACCAGAGTATAGCGCACGTCGCTGTTGACCTGAAAGTTTTCGTCGGGGCTGTCAACCGTAATCACCATGGGATAGGTGGTCACGCCGTTGGAACTCGTGCTCGACAGGCTGACGCTCTCGACATAGCCCGACGCGTAGGCTTGGTCCCACTGGTTCAGCTCCACGGGCAAGCCCTTTTTAATATAAGAGATATTGCGGGAATCCACGGTTGCGTTGACAATAATCGTAGAGGTGTCGGAAATGGTCATGGCGGCGGTGTTGGCGGAGACTTCCTGCCCCTGCGTGATGTTCAGCCCGATAACTTTGCCGCCGATAGGCGCGACGGCGTTGCATTTCGCAAGCTCTTCTTGCGCCTTCTCCACCTTCTTCTGCGCCTCGACCACGCCCTCTTCGTTCTCCGTCACGGTCTTTTGCGCGTCCGTGACGCCTTTTTTCGCCGTCTCGACGCCGCGCAAAGCGGTTGTCACGCCGTCCTCGGCGTCCGCGACGCCCTTCCGCGCCGTCTCCACGCCCTTCTTGGCGTCGTCCACGCCCTTCTTGGCGTCGTCCACGCCCTTTTTCGCCGCGTCCACGGCTTTTATCCTGTCCTCCACGTCCTTTTCGCGGTCGTCTATGACCTTCTGCGCGTCGGCAATCTGGTCGTCAAGGGTGTCGCTGTCCAGAATCACGACAACCTGCCCTTCCGTCACGGGCAGATAGTCCACAAGAATGCTCTCGATGACCGTGCCGCCGACTTCCGCTTTCAAGTCCGACGTGCGGTAATAGTCCAGCTTGCCGGAATCGTAGGGGGCGGCGTACTCGTCGCCGGTATTGACGGCGGCGGAGGCTGTCATATCGGCGGCAAGCGCGCCGTCGTTGTCCACGACGATTTCCGCCGAAAACAGCCGCGAGCCCTCCGGGGTGGGGCGGCTTATCATGTGCACGGTCTCCACGACGCCTTCCAGCTCCGACATGAGCGACGGCACCGACACCCGCGCCGATTGCCCCGCCTTGATTTCCCCGGAGTAGGCGTAACTGTAGTATTGCACGAGACGGAAGCGCGTGTCGTCCACGAGCGTGGCGACTTTCGCGCCCTCGGAAATCTTGTCGCCGGGCGTCAGCCTCGCAATTTCCAGCAGTTTCCCGGCATAGGGGGCTTTTAACTGCAAATCGTCCAGCTTGGCGCGGACTTTCTCCAAGTCCTTTTTCGCGGTCTCCACGCGCTCCCTCGCGCTCTCCACGTCCTTTTCCGCCGACGTTACGCCCTCTTCCGCCGTCTTTACGCCCTCCTCGGCGGTCTTTACGCGCTCCTGCGCGGCGGCCACGTCCTCCTGCGCCGCCGTCACGCGCTCGCGGGCGGTCACAACGCCCTCCTCGGCGTTTCGCACGCTGTCCTCGGCGCTGCGCACGCCCTCCTTGGCGCGGTCGACGGCTTCCTTGGCGTCCGCGACGCCCTTTTCTGCGGCGGTCACGGCTTGGCGGGCGTCCTCCGAATCGACGACATAGAGCGCCTGCCCTTCCTCCACGATGTCGCCCTCCTCCACGAGCACTTCCTGCACCGTGCCGTTGTAGGCGATTATCATGCTCTCGCTGTTCTTGGCGCGGGTCATGCCGCTTCCTTCGACGGTGGCGGTAATCGCGCCGTAGTGCGCGAAATCGGTCAGCGGGACGGCGTTCCCGTCCTCGCCGCGCCCTGCGAAAAACTTCCGGTACGCCCAGAACCCGCCGCCCAGCAGAATCAGAATAACGGCGGCTGTCCGCACAATCCGGCGGCGCTTCTTGCGCTCGGCGGCGGAGAGCTTCTTTTTCTCGCCGCGCTTCGGCGGCAGTTTCGGAAGGCGCGGGAAACGCCTTTTGGCTTCTTGGGTATCGTCTGCGGGCGCGGGCGGCGTCCGGGAAATTTCGGTTTGCTGTGTCCTCTCGTCCATACGGGGCGGCTCCTTTCGCGGTCTCTCGAACGGGCGGCGCGGAACTCGCCCGATTGTCGGCTTACGCCCATATTAGCGGCGATTTCCGCCAAATGCAAGAACAAAACGGTAACATTTTCTGCCTTATGCGCCAAATAACGCGATACTTTCCAAAATCCGACGCTTCCGGGGAAAGAATTTCGCGCCCGGCGCGTATGGACGGCGCGGAAACGCGGCATACTGTCGCGTGGAATCCAAACGCCATCATCATTGAGGAGGGTTTACATGGATAAGAAGGAGAAAAGACGGCGGGACGCGGCGTTTTATACGGCGCTGGCGGTGTGCCTGACGGCGGCGGGCGTCGGGACTTGGCAACTCTTAAAGCCGCCCGCCGCGCAAAACGCGCAGTCGGGGACGGCGGCTGTCTCGCCCGCGCAACTGCCCGCCGCGCCGCGCATGGACGCGCCCGCCGCGCAGACGCCGCCCGTCGCCGACGGGCAAGCCGACGCCCAAGCGGACGCGCCGCAGGCGGTTTCGGGGGCGGCTGAGATTGAGGCGGCGCCCGCCGCCAAGGACACGGAAATCAAGTCCGACGCGCCCAAGCCCAAAGCCGACGCGCCCAAAGCCGACGCCAAAGCCGAAACGCCCAAAGCCGACGGCGGCAAAACGTCGGACGGCGGCGCGACGACGGGCAAAAAATCCGACGGCAAGAAATCGGATAGCGGCAAAACGTCGGACAGCGGCAAAACGTCGGGCGGCGAAGCCAAGCCCGGCGGCAAGACCGTGCGCCCCGTGGAAGGCGCCGTCGTGACGGCGTACTCTATGGACAAACTGCTCTACAACGAGACCATGCGCGACTGGCGCACGCACGACGGAATCGACATCGCCGCCGACGCGGGCGCGGCGGTCGTGGCGGCCAAGGCCGGGACGGTGGAATCCGTCGAGGCCGACCCCATTATGGGCGTGACGGTGACAATACGCCACGAGGGCGCGTGGGAGACGGTCTACAGCAGTCTTGCGGACATGGCGGAAGCGGAGGCGGGCGACGAGGTAGCCGCCGGGCAGGTCATCGGCTACGTGGGGGAAAGCGCGGCGTCGGAGGCGGCGCTGGGGCCGCACCTGCACTTCTCGGCGCGCAACGGCGGGGCGCCGGCGGACCCGGAAGCGTTCCTGTCTTGAAGGGCGGGCGCCCTCCCCGGCGACGGGTAAGGGCGCCCCCGCGCTATATACTGAAGAGCGATGAAATTTACCTCCCGCAAACCGCCTGAAGTCTCCCCCTTTGGGGGAGATGTCGCGCAGCGACAGAGGGGGTGTTTTCGTTTTAAAACCCCTCCCGGCGCTTCGCGCCGCCCTCCCCAAAGGGGAGGGCTTTGGGCGGCGCAACCCGGAAAGCGGCAAATTTCAACGCCCCCGCGCTATAGTTTGGCAAGCGCGTCGCGGCACTGTTGCGCCTGTTGCGTACAGTGCGGGAACTCCTCAAAAACAGCAAGGGATTCCTCAAAATACGCTCTTGCGGCACCCGGACGGTTGCGCTTGTATTCCAGAACGCCCAGATTATATAACGCTATCGCCACATAAGGCTTGTACGCGCCGGGGTTCGCGTCGGCGCAACGCCGCCAGATTTCCAGCGCTTTTTGCAGATAAGGCTCCGCTTTTTTGATTTGTTCCGGCGACACTGCTACATCCATTTTATTTGCTACAATGAAAAGATACGCCAAATTATTACAGCTTCCCGCCAACTCCGGCTCAAAGTCGGCGGGATTTTTGGACGCAAGGCGACGCCTGATTTCCAGCGCCTCCCGGTAATATCGCTCCGCCTCCCCCGTCCGGTTCGTGTCAGACAGCAGATTCCCCAGATTGTTACAGGTTGTTGCCAAGCCCGGCTCAAAGTCGGCGGGATTTTTGGACGCAAGGCGACGACTGATTTGTAAATCTTTCCGGTAATATTGCTCTGCCGCCCCCGTCCGGTTCGTATCGGACAGTAGATTCCCCAGATTGCCGTAGACTACTGCCATTCCGTCTTCATCTTCCAGTGTTTGGAAAATTTGCAATGCGTCCTGATAATACTGCCCCGCTTGTTCATGACGGTTGCTTCCATAGTAGCATATGCCGATTTTATTTTTTAAAAACGCCCATGCACGGTCGCCGGGATTTTCCAGCTTGTAAAAGCTCTCAAGCCAACCGCCAATTTCGATAGCCATATCATAGAGATTTTGTTGTTCTAAAAAATCAAGATAACCAATCAACGCGTCCTGCTCGACCTTGTACGTCTGCACAAGGCGGCGGATTTCCTCGTAAGTGTCCGCGATTTGCGCGACGACCTCTGGCGAAAGGGGCTGTTTTTCCAGCGCGGCGATTTTGTCTCGCTGTTTCCTGATTAGATTTCGCGCCGCTTCTTGCACGTTCCGCGCCATCCATTCCCGATTTATGATGTTGTTTAGAGCGTCCAGTATAAAGCTCCAAAAGGAGCGCCAAAAGCCGCCCGGAGATTTTTTCGCGTCCTGTCCGCGCTTGGCTTCCGTCTCGCGGTCGGACGGCGCCGCCCCGCCGAAGTCTATGCCCCGGAACAGTTCGATTTGCATGGACAGGTTGACTTCCGACATCGCCCCGAAGGATTTGTAATAGTACCCCAAACCCTCCAAGCGGGCGCAGAAGTCCAGCACGCTTTGCTTTGGGATTTGTCCGGGCGGTGGCAGGAAGTACGTAAGGATTTTCGGCTTTCCGGTCTTTTGAAACTGTTCCCACGCCGTTTCAAACTCCCCCAGCGTGTATTTGCCCATATCCCGCCCGACGATGACAAAGAAGAAGTCGCATTTGCGGATTTCGGCGTCAAAGGCGCTCTGCGACCCGTCCGGGCGCATAACGTGCGGCATAGTCTCCGGGCTGTTCCATTTCAGGCGCACCCCGCGAGGCTCGAAAATGCCGTTGAGCGTCCACAGGTACTTGAAAAGCTCCGTCCGCTCCCGCTCAAACTCCACGATAGACGACGCGATAAACAGCGAAACCTCCCGCACGGCTTGCGCCTCCCTTCCGCGTTTTCCGACAGTATACGCGCTTTTCCCCGCGCTGTCAAGAAAAGCCCTCCCGTCCGGGGAGGGCGCGGGGCTTATTCGTTGCGCGGGGCGGGGGGCGCCTGTAGGGCAAGCATAAGGAATCCGGCGAGGGCGGACGCGCTCCCGCAGAGCGTCAGGGGCGCGGAGACGTATTCGGTTTCGTCGGCAAGGACGCACATCGCGGCGCAAATCGCGCCCCCGGCGGACACCGCGAACGCGGTCAAATCGCCGCTGTCGAACGCGAACGCGGAGAAGCAGTAGAAGCCCAGAACTTGGAACATGAGCGCGACGAGCGCGGGGGCGTAGTCCTGCAGCACGGGGTTGACGGAGTCGATGCGGTAGACGGCGACGAGGCGGAAGGACAGCGCGACGGCGGGAAGCATGACAAGGGCGCGGGACTTCAAATCGCCGCGCAGGCAGGCGCGGACGCACTCGAACACCGCCCACGCCGACAGGAGCGCGAGCAGTCCGCACGCGCACTGCGCCCCGGCGCCCATGCCCACCGCCTCCGCGCTAATCATCCCGGCGTAGTGATACTGCTGGTACGTCGGCGCGGCGCCCGCGAGCCTGTCCATGACGCTTTCGCCCGCGGCGCCCTCGTACAAGTCCGCGATTCCCGACAGCGCCAGCAGGAACATCCCCGCGACCGCCGGGACGCACGGCGCGGAATTTTGGGCGCGGAACGGGAAGCGCGGGGCGCCGCCGTCGGACAGCCCCCGCGCTTGCAGGAGCAACGCCAGCATGACGGCGCCGAAGAGCGCCAACAGCGCGGGAAAGGACGGGTGGGAGACGGGAAGCCCGGTTGCGGGCTCAAACCCGGCGCGGAGATTCCAGAGCCGCAGAGCCAGCGCCGCCGCGCCCCCGGCGACCGCCGTCAGCGGGATAGTGTGTCGTTTGATTGCCATATATTCAACCTCTTGCCTGATGTAAGAATAGGATACGGCTATCTTATCACAGGCGGGGCGGTTTGTCCATGGGTTGAGGGGGGCTTTTTTTGCCGTAATTTTCCATGCCGCTTTTCCGCCCGTATGCCTCCGGGGCTTTGCGGGCGTCCGGGGGGGCGCTTTCCCCGCGAGGCGCGGAAGCCTGTCAGTGAAATTTCCACAAGCCGGGCGAAAAATAAGGTTGCATTTTCCGTGAAACTCTGCTATACTTCTTTTCGCACCATCCCATTCACAGCCGTCTCCGCACGGAGGCGCGGCTCGACACCGGAAAGGAAGGCGAACAGTTTGGAGGATGCAGGCATCTTAAGTACGGAGGCCGCCGGGCGGAACGGTCGGCGGCGTCCCGGACGGCGCGAACGCCGCTTGCTTCGGCGTCGGCGCCGGAGAACCCATACCTTGATAGCGCTCTACATTCTGCTCTTTTTCGCGCTCTCGGTCGTGGGGGCGGTTCGCACCGCGTCCTCCGACGCGCTCTCCCGCTCTTTCGACGAGGAGGCGGACTATACCGCCGCCGCCGAAAACGGCGTCATGGACGCGCAGGCGCCTATGTTAAGCGCCACCATTCCCGTGCTCAACGAGACGGCCTTTGTCTTTCAGGATTTGCCCGGAATCCGCTTCGACGACAGCGATTTTGTCTGGGACGGGGACAGGCTTTCCTATGTCGGCGACGAGTACGACGTGCGCTTTGGCATTGACATCTCCGCCTACCAGACGGAGGACCGCCGCGACCGCCGCATTGACTGGGAGGCCGCGAAAGCCGACGGCGTGGAGTTCGCCATCATCCGCGTGGCGATTCGCGGCACCAGCGAGGGCGCGCTGTGGATTGACAACTTTTTCGGGCAGAATATCGACGGCGCAATGGCCGCCGGAATCCAGACCGGCGTGTACGTCTTTTCCCAAGCCGTGACGGAAGAGGAGGCGCTGGAAGAGGCCGAGTTAGTGATAGTCTGTCTGCGGGAGCACCCCATCGACGGCCCTGTGTGCTACGACTGGGAAGTGGAGAACCGCACGTACAGAACCTACGGCGTTCCCGGCAAGACCGCGACCGCCTGCGCCTTGGCCTTCTGCCGGCGCATTGAGGAGGCCGGCTACACCCCCATGATTTACACCAGCCACGAAATCGCTGATTTGCGCTACGACTGGGACACGCTCTCGGCGTATCGGCTGTGGTACCCGTGGTATCCGGGCAAGAACGACCGCGTGTCGAGCGGCAGGTTCTACTCCCATATGGTCATCTGGCAGTTCAGCAAGCGCGTGAGCGTGGACGGCGTGGGAAAGAAAGTGGACGGGAACCTCTGGTTCCGTCCGAAATACTGACGGCAAGGGCGGCTTTCCTCTGCGGAACGCCGCCCCCGCTTATTTGTAATCGGCTTAGGTGAAATACCATCTGCCGTCTTCAATTACAATGTCCGTATCGCTTGATGTAAACCGGACTTCAATGTACGGGGGCTCATCGCCGTCAAAAACCGCCCTGACCGTGTACTCGTCAATATAGCTGTCGTAGTAGGAGATTACATCATGGTGCAGACATTCGGGGTCGTCTATTAAACAAGCCTGCAAAACAACGCGGTATTCGCGGCGTTCTCCCTTTGCGTCCATGGTGTTTTCGTCATAGAAAACCTTATCGCGGTAATTCTCTCCCGTCGCGTTGGCGAATTTATCAATGCCATATTCTGTAAGTTCCGCCAAATCGTCCAGCATTTTTACGAATTTGATAGTTTCGATGTTAATCATATCATCCCTCCTGATACTTGCGCGAAGCATATTCAGCAGATATTCCGGCGGAGCGGTTACGCCTTGTTCCCAGTTGCGCACCGTTCCCAAAGGAATGCCGAAATGCTTGGAAAATTGCCGTTGCGACATATGAAGCTCTTGCCGCCATTTCCGCACGTCCATTCCAAACCTCCTTGCGGCTCGGACGCCTTCCCTACAGCTCAAAAGTATACTTGATTCGCGTACCATTTGTCAAGCCTCTTTGAAAATTTTTTGTCTTGCGCGACGCTGACTTTTGTGCTACACTGTGCGCGTATTTCGTAAGAAAGGGGTTGGAAGTCATGGAGGACGAGAAGGACCCGAAAGAATACGAGGCGGAGTTTTTAGCCGACGCCCAGCGCCGCGCCCACGAAGAGGAATTGGAAATGCTCGCCAATATTGCCATTATCCGCAGTACGATGTTGGGACAGCGCGACAAAATGCCGGAGGAGCGCGGAAGCGACGGAAAATCCCGCCAGCGCGAACTCGAACGGCGCTTACGCTTGCGCATGAACATGGAGCGCAAGCCCGACGACGAACAGGACAAGAAATCATGAAAACGGGGAAACATCCTGCGGAGGCGTTGCAAGCAAACGGGCTTTACGCCGGGACGGTTGAGGGCTACGACAGCGGGGGCGCGGGGATTGTAAAGCCGGGCGGGGCGGTCGCGTTCGTGCCGGGCGCGATACGCGGGGAGCGCGTGGAGTTCCGCGTCACGCGGACGCGGAGGGGCGCCGCCGACGCGGAGCTTTGCCAAGTTTTGGCGCCGTCCCCGGCGCGGCGCGTCCCCGACTGCCCTTACTTCGGCAAATGCGGCGGTTGCGACTTCCGGCACATGTCCTATGAGGAGGAGCTTTGGGCAAAGCGCCAGCGTGTGCAGGACGCCTTGGCGCGCATAGGCGGCGCGTCGATAGAAGTCGAGCCCGTCATAGGCGCGGAACGCCCGCTGCGCTATCGCGGGAAGTGCCAGTACCCGGTTAGCGCGTCGGGCGCGATAGGCTTCTACCGCGCCGGGAGCCACGAGGTCGTAGACGTGCGCGACTGCCTTCTGCAACCGTCCGCCGCGAACCGCGCCGCCGACGCCGTGCGCCAATGGGCGGCGCGTTACCGCGTCCCCGGCTACGACGAGCATACCGGGAAGGGCTTGCTCCGCCATGTCTGCGTGCGGACGAACCGCCGCGGGGAAAGCCTGTGTTGCGTCGTCGCCAACGGCAAGACGTTGCCGAAAGAGCCGGAACTTGCGGGAATCGTCCGCGCCATGGTTCCGGAGACCGTCGGCGTCGTCGTCAATACGAACACGCGCCCCGGCAACGTCGTTTTGGGCGGGCGTTACCGCACCCTCTGGGGGCGGAATTTCCTTTGCGATACTTTGCGCGTCCCGGCGCCCGACGGCTTGCGGGAGTTGTCGTTCAAGCTCTCGTTGCCGTCGTTTTTTCAGGTCAACCGCGAGCAGGCGGAAAAACTTTACGCGCTTGTCATGGAAAACGCCGCCCTGACGGGCTCCGAAACCGTCTTGGATTTGTACTGCGGAATCGGGACAATAACGCTAAGTTTAGCCTTGCGGGCGCGCCGGGCCATCGGCGCGGAGATTGTAGAACGCGCCGTCGCCGACGCAAAGGAAAACGCGTCGGCGAACGGAATCGCCAACGCGGAGTTTGCGTGCGCCGACGCCGCGGAGTTGGCGCGGCGCGTCAAGGCGGAGGGCTTGCGCCCGGATGTCGTGACGGTAGACCCGCCGCGCAAGGGCTTGACGCCCGACGGAATCGCGGCGATTGCGTCCATGGAGCCGTCGCGGGTGGTGTACGCGTCCTGCGACCCCGGCACGTTGGCGCGTGACATGCGGCTGTTCGCCGGGCACGGCTACGCCGTCCGCCGCGCTTCCCCCGTCGATATGTTCCCCGGCACAAGGCACGTCGAGACCGTCGCGCTTTTGCAAAGAGCGTGAAGGCGCGGCGAACAGCGTTACGGAATGCGTTCTCCGGGAAGCTCGGCTTCCCCGGCGAACGCCATCTTTACGGACGCGGCGGAAAGCTGCCGCAAACGTTCGGCGAACGCGTCCGCCCGTCCGGGCGGGAACGCGGCGCGGATTGTCACGCGCTCGCCGTAGTCGGCGCTTTCGACCTGCCCGCCGCAGGCGCGGATTTCCCGTTGAACCTGTTCAAACAGCGCATACGGGCACGGGATTTCCCAGAGCGTCCGGCGGCTGACAAGCGCGGTTCCGGACGCGTCCAGCGCGTCCTTGGCGGCGCGGGAATAAGCCCGCGCCAGTCCGCCCGCGCCCAGCAACACCCCGCCGAAATAGCGCGTCACGACGCAACAGGCGTTCGTGACGCCGCGCCGTTGGAACACGTTCAACATGGGCTGTCCGGCGGTTCCCTGCGGCTCGCCGTCGTCGGAATAGCGCACGATGTTGCCCTTGCGAATCAGGTAGCACCAGCAATTATGGCGGGCGTCATGGTATCTCTTGCGCGTCTCTTCAATGCGCCTCCGGGCGGCCTCCTCGTCGTCCGTGCGCCACACATGCCCGATGAAACGGGAGCGCTTTTCCGCGAACTCCGCCTCCGCTTCTTGGAACGGCGTATAGTATTCCTCCGCGCTCATACGCCGCCGCCCTCCGCTTCCGCGCCGCCGCGCAGATAGGCGCGAACCTGTCCGAATACGGCGGGGTTGCACACGGCGGTCACGGCGATTCCTTCCGCTTGGTAATCCACATTTTCCACGGACGCCTCCCGGTAGAGCGCGTCAAGCAGTCCGCCTTTATCGTAGGGCAGGAACAGCGACACGCGCCGGATTCCGGGGTCAAGGCGTTTGGCTATCATGTCCAGCAGTTCCGGGACGCCCTCGCCCGTCCGCGCCGACAACAGGCAGATGTTTTCCCCGTGCGGCATGATTTCCCCCGGCGGGAGCTTGTCGCGTTTGTTGTAGATGTCGATTCGCGGCAGTTCCCCCGCGCCCAATTCCGCGATAAGCGATTCCACGACCCGCGCCTGTTTCTGCCATTCCGGGTTTGATACGTCGATGACGTGCAACAGAATATCGGCGTATTCCAGCTCTTCGAGCGTGGCGCGGAACGCCTCCACCAACTGGTGGGGCAGTTTGCGGATGAATCCCACCGTGTCGCTGACGACGACGTTTAACGTGTCGCTGACGGCCAACAGGCGCGTGGTCGTGTCGAGGGTGTCAAAAAGGCGGTCGTTGGCGGGAATTTCCGCGCCCGTCAGGCAGTTTAACAGCGTGGATTTCCCCGCGTTCGTATAGCCGACAATCGCCGCGACGGGAATTTCCCGCTTTTCACGCGTCCGCCGTTGGGTTCCGCGCACGCGCCGCACGCCCTCCAAATCCGCCTTTAGCTTGTCGATTTTGCGCCGGATGTGGCGGCGGTCGGTCTCCAACTGCGTCTCGCCGGGGCCCTTGGAGCCAATCGGGCCGCGCCCGCTCGTGCCCGCCTGCCGCTCCAAGTGCGTCCACATGCCCGTTAAGCGCGGCAGAAGATAGCGGTACTGCGCAAGCTCCACTTGCAGACGCCCTTCCCGCGTCCGGGCGCGCTGGGCGAAAATATCCAAAATCAGCCCGCAGCGGTCAAGGACTTGCACTTTCAGCAGTTCCGTCAAAACGCGCATTTGCGACGGCGAAAGGTCGTTGTCAAAAATAACCATCGTCGCGCCGACGTTTTCGCAGTATGCCTTGATTTCTTCCGTCTTGCCCTCCCCGACAAACGTCCGGGGGTCGGGCGACGGGCGGTTTTGCAGTACGATTCCCTCGACGCTCCCGCCCGCCGTCTCGACAAGCGCGGAAAGCTCGCCCATGCTCTCGTCGTCGGAGCTTTCGCCGCGCCCCAAAACGGGCGAGTTCAGCCCTACGAGCACAACCTTGTCCCGAATTTCGTGTTCCGTCATGAAGCCTCCTTACATATCAACATATCAGCCGTTTTCCGGAACGAGCGTCAAGCGGAAACGGAACTCCGTCTCGTCGAAGCGGTACTGCGGCAACAAATCGGGGCCGCAACTCGCCGAGCCTATGCCGTCCTGTTTGTAGTCCAAGCACAGGACGGTGTGCCCGCTTTCGCAAAGCTCAAAACTGTGCGCCTTGCGCGTGAGCTCCTCCGCCGTGTACGGCGAAACGTTGAAGCTGAACGGCGTTCCGCTTGCGGCATGGAAACGGCGCCCGCCGCCGCTCAGGGTTATATAGTCGCACCCGTAATGACTGCCGTTTTCCTGCGGGCGCAGGTAATCCTCGCGCATGTCCGCGACGGCGGCGGAGTACAGCCCGTAACTGGCGGCGCGGCGCTTGTCGGGATAGCTTTCCGTGGGGCCGTAGCCGCAGTAGCGCACGTTATTGAGCGTTTGCGGCAGGAAAAGCCGCAGTCCGAAGCGGGGCAGTTCCGGGAAATCGGGGTTGCGGGTCACGCGCATGTCAACGGAAATCATTCCGTCGGGGCGGATTTCCCATTCCGTTTCGATGTCCATGCACTTCTGAACCGACGCCGACGCCATAGCTTGCGTTGCGCGGACAATCACGGAGCCGTCGCGGGCTTCCCAGCGGGTTTCGTAGGCGCGGGTAACGCTCCTGTCATAGCGGGCGGCGAGCCACGCCAATTTGCGCGAAGCGTTAGGGTCAAGCGCGGAATCGTTGTCGATAGGCGCCCGCCAAATATTCAGCTCTACGGGCTTGTCCAGCCGCTCCGCGCCGTCCAAAGCCATACGCGCCAACAATCCCGTGCGGCGGTCGAACTCGTAGCGCAGGCGGGCGTTTTGAATCGTGAACGTTGTCGGCGTCTCCGCGACCGCAAGCGGCGACGTTTCCGCGCAAGGGCGTTCCAATAGCCTGACCGCCGCCTGATTGCGGTTGTCCGGACTGTCAAGCGCGATTTCGTCGAAGCCCAGCGGCATACCGGCGGGACACAGCGCGGTTTTGTGACGCAGGAAAGACAAGATTTTCAGCGTATATTTCCCCGCCGACAGTTCCGGGAGCCGCAACGTTGCGGCGCCTTCCGCGTGGGGCGCGATATGCGGCGCGTCCAAAGTCCCCGCCGCCGCCGAAACGCCGTCGCGGAGCAGTTCCCATTCAAGGAAAAGGTAGTCGTCCAGATACGCGAAATCCAGATAGTTGCGAAGCGTCAGGACGCCGCTTTCCTGTCCGTAGGACGCGACGCGCACCGGGCGGCACACGTTCTTGTACTCCAACAGCCCCGTGTGCGGCATCCTGTCCGGATAAACCATTCCGTCCATGCAGAAATTGCCGTCGTGGGGGTCTTCCCCGTGGTCGCCGCCGTACAGGTATTTCGGCTTGCCGTTGTCGGCGCGTCCGGCGTAGATTGCGTGGTCGCACCACTCCCAGACGAAGCCCCCGCACATGACCGGACTGCTTTCGATAAGCTCAAAATAGTCCTCCAAATCGCCGGGGCCGTTGCCCATGGAGTGGGCGTACTCGCACATGATAAACGGCTTGTCGGGGTTGCCTGACAGGTAGTCGCGGATTTCCTGATAGGACGGGTACATGCGGCTGTAGAGGTCAAGGTTTGAGAAATCGTATTTGCGCTTCCGGCTGTGATGAATCGCGCTTTCGTAGTGGGTAAGGCGCGACGGGTCAAAGCGTTTCGCCCACGCCAGCGCGGTCTCAAAGCAACAGCCGTAGGCGCACTCGTTGCCCATCGACCATATCACGACGCAGGGGCGGTTTTTGTCGCGCCGCACGCACAGTTCCACGCGGTCAAGCGTCGCCTCCTCCCAGTCGGGATTGTCGGCGAAGCGTTCGTTCCACGCCTCCTCGTGCGCGGCGGGGTTGTTGTTGTCGCGGCAATACGCGGACTCCGCGCCGTGGCTTTCGCAGTCCGCCTCCGCGATAAGATAGAAGCCGTACTCGTCGCAGAGTTGCGGAAACCACGGGGAGTTGGGATAATGGCTTGTGCGGATGGCGTTGATATTGTGGCGGCGCATGAGCTCCAAATCGCGTTTCGCCTGTTCCATGCTGATTGCGTATCCGGTCACGGGGTCGGAGTCGTGGCGGTTCATGCCGCGAAACTTCACGGGCGAGCCGTTCACAAGCACAACGCAGTCGGAAACGCAGATTTCCCGGAAGCCGACGCGCTCCGTTATCGCCTCTCCCGGCGTCTCGATTGTCAGCGCGTACAGATAAGGCGTCTCGGCGTTCCAGCGGCGCACGTTCGCCACGGCGATTTCCGCCGCCTGTCGGTAGCCGTCGGCGTCGTCGATGTCGCGCAGGATTCCCTCGCCGACAGGGTTTCCGTCGGCGTCGGAAAGCGTCAGTTTCGCCGGGACGGGCTCATGGAAATACTTCACGCGGATATTCAAGACGCCGTTCGCGCCGTCTAATTTCGTCGTGACAAAGTAATCGAAAACCGCGTTTTCCGGGCGCGTCAAAATGTAAACGTCGCGGAAAATGCCGCTCATGCGGAACTTGTCTTGGTCTTCCAGATAGCTCCCGTCGCACCATTTGAGGACAAGCGCGGCAAGACGGTTTTCGCCGTCGCGGAGGAAGGGCGTCGCGTCGAACTCGGCGGCGGCGTGGGAAACTTGGCTGTAGCCCACAAATTCCCCGTTCAGCCAGACGTAAAGACAGGAATCCGCGCCTTCAAAGGTCAGGTAAGCGCGTGGGGCGTCGGGGTTTGTGCGGTACTCGAACGTGCGCACGTAGGCGCCGCAGGGGTTCTCCCACGGGACATAGGGCGGGTCTACCGGGAAGGGATAGCGGAAATTCGTGTACTGGTGGCTGTCATAGCCCAGCGTCTGCCAGCAGGACGGCACGGGGATTTCGTCGAAGCCGGACAAGCCGCAATCCGGCTTGTAAAATTCCTCTTGCAGTTCCGCCAAGGAGGAAAAGTAACGGAATTTCCAGTCGCCGTTGAGAAGGCGGAAGCGGTCGGACGCCTCGCGCCGTTCGACAAGGCTGCCCATAGGGCGGGACGCCGGGACATAGTAGGCGCGGGGCGGCATGGTATTGACGTGCAACGCGTGCTGGTTTTCGTGGTAGCGCGGAATCATTGGCGGCTCTCCTCTCCTCATGATAGCACAGTATACCCCTTTCGGGCGCGAATTGAAAGCCCTTTTTGCGCGAAAAGGCCGTCCCGCTCGCCTTGCGGTCGGAGCGGGACGGCGCGGGGGGTTGCGGATTACCAAGCGCGGTCGTTATAGGGCGTGGACTCGAAGCCCTGCTCTTGCAGGCCGGAGACCATCTTGTCCAGATTGCCGCGCCAGAAGTTCTGGAACCAGTCGGCGTTTCCGAACAGCTTGACCGCCGTCGGGCTGACCGCGTAGTACAGGCGGATGAAGAGGCGTCCGTACCACGTCTTGGCAAGGACTTGGTCGCGGAAGCGGCGGAGCGTCCAGACCTCCGGGCAGTCGTAGGAGCCGTAAACCGCCGTAGCGACGTAACAGCCGCCGCCGGACGACGGCGCGGGCGTCTGGTACTGCGCCGTCAGGGTGACGTTCTCGCTAAAGACGTACCAATCGCCGGGTCTGAGCTCGACATTGCCGGGGGCAAGCCAAGCCTTAAAGGTCTTGTCGGCGGGGGCGGCGAACTGGCTGTAGGGGAGCTGGAACGCAACGCCCTTAGTCGCCGTGTTAGACTGCATTTCGCCGCTGCCCTCGCCCGCGTTGTAGGAAACCGTGATGGTTTCAACGGGCGCGGGCTCTTTCCACTGCGCGGTAAGGGTCATATTGGCGGTCGGCGTCACGGTCGCCTCGTCGGCGTAGTCGTTGCCGTCGGCGTCCTTCCAGCCCGCGAACTCGGTCGTGTTCGTGAAGGCGCACTTGGGCAGTTTGACGCTCTGTCCCTTTTCGACTTCCACGGCGGACATAGTACCGTTGCCGCCGTTGGCGTTAAAGGAAATCGTCCACTTCTCGACGGGCGCGGGGGGCTCTTTCCACTGCGCCGTAAGCGTCATATTGGCGGTCGGCGTCACGGTCGCCTCGTCGGGGTATTCGTTGCTGTCGGCGTCCTTCCAGCCCGCGAACTCGGTCGTGTTCGTGAAGGCGCACTTGGGCAGTTTGACGCTCTGTCCCTTTTCGACTTCCACGGCGGACATAGAACCGTTGCCGCCGTTGGGGGCAAAGCTAACCGTCCACGTCTCGACGGGCGCGGGGGGCTCTTTCCACTGCGCGGTAAGGGTCATATTGGCGGTCGGCGTCACGGTCGCCTCGTCGGCGTAGTCGTTGCCGTCGGCGTCCTTCCAGCCCGCGAACTCGGTCGTGTTCGTAAAGGCGCACTTGGGAAG
>JAFXQD010000065.1 GCA_017527365.1 Oscillibacter sp. | reverse complement strand
CCATGCGGTTCCGGACTGGTTCCATTTAAGGAAACACCGTTACGAAGCGCTGAGTACGACGCTCAAAAGCGGGAAGTCCAACAAAGAAATGCGCGCTCAGGTCACGGGGAATCTGACGAATAGCAAGAAGGGCGATAAGGTGAAATTATGGGAACTGTTTGAGACAAAACGGGCGGAGTTTCAGAAAGAAATTCTGAAACTTCGCGGAAAAGACGCCGTTATGGAGCATTATTCCGAGAATTTGCTCTGGGGAAAGGGACTTTGCCGGAAACTCCGCGTTGTCCTTGTCCGGGAGGTCGAACGCCGTTTCGTCCTCTTTAGCACGGATTTGTCCGTCGACCCGACCGACATCCTTTCCCTTTCTTTGCGCCGTTCCCGCGCAGAGGGCGCGTTCCGGGAACTCAAACAGCAAATCGGCGCGTTCTCTTACCGATTCCGGAGCAAGTCCGTGCCGCGCCCGAACCGCTTTCGTAAAAAGACGGAACCCCTTCCGCTCCAGAGCGTGGCTTCTCCGAAAGAGCGGGCGCGGATTATCGATTATCAAAACGGTCCGCGCCGCGGAGCTCTACGCTCTCGTTTCCTCTATCGCTATGGGCATCTTTCAGATATTGTCCGTTGAATTTGACTCCCCCGAAATCCGGGCGGAACTGCGTTTCCGGGGCGCTCCGGCGGGCGCAAGAATATAGGAAGCGAATCTCATGACTTGTCTTCGTCGGCGACTTTTTGTCTTTACGGCTCTCCCGACCTGACAATTCCATAACGCAACTAATTCGGAGCGTTCAGAAATCGGCGGAATCCGAAACAACCTCTCCTATCGCAACAAATTTTCCACTGTCCAGGAAATCAAGGAAGTTTATCATATGCGCCGGGATGAGGAAAACTCTTTCCGCGATTTGAAATATACGCTTGACCTTCTTCGTTTCCACGCCCAAAAGCGTCGGCATGTCGAACAAAATTTACGCCGATCTTGTCCGCTTCAATTTTGCGGGGCAATCGCCCGCCATGTTGACCCGCCCGAACCGCCGAAGAGCAAAACGAGAAAATATGATTATAAAATCCTCTTCGCCGCCGCTGCTTCTGTCTGTCTGGAATACATGAAATGCGACCCGGCTTCCATGGGCCCGTGCCTTTTGATAGCCGGATTTCTCGCGCCAATCCGCCCCAATCGCTCTTTTCCGCGCAACGTAAAATCTCAATCAACGAAATCTTTCTTATTGTCTCGGCGACTAATTCTTAAAGGTGTCGCATTCCTAAAACGCCGAAATTACGGGAGTTCAGGTCAAGGAAGATTCAGTATTTACTCGTCGATACAATATATCGTCCCGCTTAGTCCAATGATAATTTGGGCTTCTTCAAGTGCGCCCGTTTAACTAAACGACATTGGGGGAAGTTCGGGAGGCTTCAAAAATCGGGCGTATAGCCGTCCGCCGCCGACGCCGCGTCCTGCGTGTAGCCGTCCGCGACGCCGCAGTTTTGCATATAGGCGACCGCCGCCCGGTATTCCGCGCCCGTAACCCGCCTTGACAGTTTCCCCGCCGCGCCCGGTTGCGGCGTGTACTGGCGCATGAGCGAAAACAATGCGTCGCCGGGGCGGAACGTCCGCGAAAACCAGTCGATAACCCGGCGCGTGTTTTCCAATTCTCCCGGCAACATCAAGTGGCGTATTAGAACCCCGGACAACAGTTTCCCGTTTTCCATGCGGTAGGGCCCCGTCTGGCGGAACATCTCCTCAATCGCCGGCGCCGCCCATTGGAAATAGTCCGCCGCGCCCGAATACGCCTCCGCCAAATCCGGAAGCGCGTATTTCATATCCGGCAGATAGATTTGTACCAGCCCTTCCAGCGGGCGCAAAGTTTCGACTTTTTCATAGCCGCTGCTGTTCCAGACGACCGGAACGGGCCATTCCTCCCCGCGCAGCGCCTCCCGGACAAGCGGCGCAAAGTGCGACGGCGTCACCAAGTCCAGACAGGCGGCGCCGCGCCCAATCAGTTCGCGGAACATCCCGCGCAACTCCGCGACCCCGACGGCTTTCGACCCCGCCCGCGCTTCCGCGTCCGGACGCGAAATCGCACGGTTCTGGCAGTAGGCGCAACGCAACGCGCAACCCGTAAAAAAGACCGCGCCCGCGCCGTTTTCGCCCGTCAGGCAAGGCTCCTCCCAGCGGTGCAACATCCGCTTCGCCACAATCGGCGCCCATGGCATACCGCACGCTCCGCCGCCGTCGCGCTCCGTCCGGAGCGCCCCGCAATTTCGCGGGCAGAGGTTGCACTTCATCCGCGCCCCTCCTCCGCCATGCGCTCCGCTGCCTCGCGGAAACGCGCAAACGCCGACGGTATCGCATAGGATTGCAATTCCTGCGCGTCCGCCCACGAAAAGCCCTGCGTGTCCTCGCCCGTCACGCGGAGAGCGTAGCCCGTCATATGCCATTCAATGTGTGTGAAAACGTGCTTTGCGCTCAGCTGCCCGCGCCAGTCCGCCGCCGACAGCCCCCACGACGCGACGGCTTCCGCCGCCTCCGCTTCCGACAGCTCCCCTTCGACGTTCGGGAACTCCCAAAGCCCTGCCAGCAGTCCGCGCCCCGGACGCTTCCGCAACGCCGCCCGGTTCCCGCGCAACAGCACGAACACGGTGCGGCGCTCCAAGCGGCGTTCCTTTTTCGGGGCTCGCACGGGCAACTCCGCCGCCGTCCCGCGCTCCCGTCCCAGACAGTATCCCGCCACCGGACAGCATTCGCATTGCGGCGCCGCGTTGGGACCGCAGAGCGTCGCGCCCAGTTCCATCAGCGCCTGATTGAAAATCCTCGCGTCCTCCTCCGCTTCCGGAAACAGCGCCCTTACTTCCGATTCTATCCCGCGCCGCACGGTCGGCGAAAGAATGTCGCCGCGATTATCCGTCAGGCGGGACATGACCCGCAACACGTTTCCGTCTACGGCGGGCGTCCGCCGCCCGAACGCCGCCGACGCAACCGCCCCCGCCGTATAGGCGCCGATTCCGGGCAGTTTCAGCAAATCTTCGTAAGTATCCGGAAAGCCGCCCCGTTCTGCGATAACCTTCGCCGCCTTATGCAGATTCCGCGCCCTGCCGTAATAGCCCAGCCCCTGCCAAAGCGACAGCAATTCCTCTTCCGACGCCTCCGCAAGCGCGGAAACAGTCGGAAACGCTTCCAAAAATCGCGCATAGTATCCGACTACAGCCGCGACACGCGTCTGTTGCAACATAATTTCCGACACCCAAATCGGATACGGCTCCCGCGTATGCCGCCACGGAAGGTCTCTCGCGTTCTCCCGATACCATGACAACAGGGTTTCCGCGAACGCCTTCCCCGACGAAAATATGTTTGTCATCGGCTTCTCTCCTTATGGAAAGCCGCCGCACCTCTTCGGAAACGGCGACTTTTGTTATATTCCGGCTTGCGGGTTATCCCAGCAAAAGCTCGGAAAGCCCAAAATACTCGGCGATTTTTTTCAGTTTTCCTGTGGAGGTTACTAAACTCTTGCCGTATTCGGCCAATCGCAAAGTTTCCTCTATCGTGGTCGCGTTGTACTTTTCCAGAAGTTTTTGGAGGTCTTGGCTATAGTGCGCCTTAAAATAGGCCGCGTCCACAATGGCGCCCGCCGCTCTGGCCTCTTTCATGGCCTTCAAATCCGTGATTAAGATGTCCATGTAAGCCTTTGCGGTCTCGTCCGGCGCGGGGTGCGCCTCGTAAGCGGCGATAAGTTCGTCAATGTATCCGAAAATCTCCGCCGCGTTCTCCGGTTCCGTAGGGGGAGTGACGATGGGGGTAGTGTTGCCGCCGGAACTACTGCCGCCGCTTGAACTGCCGCCGCCGCTTCCGGAACTGCCGCTTGAACTGCTTCCGCCGCTGCTTCCGGAACTCTTTCCGGAACTGCCGCTACTTCCCGAACTTTTTCCGGAACTGCTCTTTTCGTCCTCGTCGGTTTTGGCCGTCTCGTCGGCGTCGCCGGAGGCGGGGGTCGTTTCCGGCGTTTCCAACTCTCCCGGCTCTTCCGCCGGGGCTTCCGGCAATTTTTGGAGGTCCGGAATCTTCTGCACGGCAAGGGAAAGCACTTTCACGACCGCCGCACGGCTCGCCGAACCCGCCGGGTCAAAAATCATTACGCCGTCGACTTCCCGCCCGCCGACGATGCCCATGTTTTGCATAATGGAAACATCCTCTTTGGCATAGGCGGAAATCGTGTCGCCGTCGGCGAACAGGGCGGCGCCCGCGTATGCGGACAAGTCGTATCTCAGATAATCGCGGAGGTAGCGCGCCAGTATGGCGCACATCTGCTGGCGGGATACGTTTTCTCTGGGGGCAAAGGTCGCCTCGTCGCGCCCGGTCACAATCCCGTGCGCGGCGCCCCAGCGAACCGCCGCCTGAAATTCCTCGTTGATGTCGCCAATATCCGCGAAAGAGGCTTCCCCGGCGGACATGTCCGCGCCTATCGTCTGCGAAAAGCGGTAGAGCGCCGTAACGAACGCCGCCCGCGTCATAACGCCCGTAGGATTGAACAGCGTTTCGCTCACGCCCCGGACAAGGTTATGCTCGTAAGCGTAGAGCACATAGGGAAAGCTCCAGTGGTCTTTCGCAACGTCGGCAAAGGGCAACGGCGAGCCGTCGTCCGTCACGTCTACGCCCTCGGCTTCCTCTTCTTTGACGCCAGAAGAGGCCGTTTCCTCTTCGACGGGGGTTTCTCCGTCCGCCGCCGCTTCGTCTTCTTCGGAAGCGTTTCCGTCCGTCGCGGGTTCGGCGGGCGTTTCAAGTTCTCCCGCGTCTTCGGCGCTCTGTCCGCCGGACGTTTCGCCGTCGGTCGTTTCCTCCGCCGTCGGTTCGGCGGACGTTCCGTCCGCTCCGGTCGTTTCCACTCCGTCAGGGTCAGGCGTTCCCGTGACCGTCGTCATCACGTCCCGCGCTTCGGGTTCTTCCTCTTCCGCTCCTGCGGAAGCCGTGCCTTCTTCGGTAGCCGTCTCGCCGCTCGCGGCGGCGTCTTCTTGGGGGTCCTCTATGGATTCCGACGCCTTGGCGGGAGTCCCCGCCAATAAAGCGACGGTCAGCGAAAACGCGGCCAACGCAAAGGCCCATTTTCGTAAATGCTTCATAACTTCCTCCTGT
>JAFXQD010000064.1 GCA_017527365.1 Oscillibacter sp. | reverse complement strand
CTGTCGGAAGAGCTGGAAGAGTGGCTGGAGGCGAGAAAGCGGAATACGCATTCCCAGTATGTAATTTCCATGCAGAACCATCAGCCCCTGACGAAGTCCTCCTACAAGAGCATGTGGAGGCTCATCGAGCGGGAGCTTCCGGGCGGCCATGTGACAGCGCACATTCTCCGGCACACCTATGTAACCCGTCTCTTTGAGACGAGGCCGGACATCAAAGAGATTCAGTATCCGGCCAGACACAGCACGGTGGACATGACCCTGGGCGTCTACACCCACTATGACCGGCTGAACCGGGAAGTTACAACCGCTGAAAAAGTCCGGGACGCGCTGAAAATCTAACTCTCATTTCATGCGTCCGCGCTCTAAAAAGTCGCTGAAAAGTCGCAAAATGTCAAAAAAATGCCTATGGGGTCAAAAAACGCCGGAAGCCGCATGGCGTCTGGGCTGAACGGATTTGGAAAATTTGCAACACTTTTGCAACACAAACACCCCAAATAGCCCCAAATGGCCGCAAATTATGGCAAATGCTGGAAAAGCAATATAGTAAAAAAGTTCCAGAAATCAACCGTTTCCGGTCAATTTTCGGAACTTTTCTGGTGGACGATACAGGACTCGAACCTGTGACCCCCTGCACGTCAAGCAGGTGCTCTAGCCAGCTGAGCTAATCGTCCGCACGGGGCGGGGACGCGCAAAACGCGCTCGCGTTGCGTCCATGCCGCCGAACGCAACGCGTATTATAGCGCAAAGCCCGCCGTTTGTCAACAGTTTTTTGCAAACGGGCAAGGAAATTTTCGCGCCGTCGGCAGACAAGGCTTGATTTTTTCGGCGCATGTGATATGATTGCCTGCAAAGCATCGGAAGCGCGGCTTCCGGAATCAATCGCGGGAGGGCGGCTATGGAACGCAAATGGTGGCACGGCAAGACGGCCTATCAGATTTACCCCAAGAGCTTTTGCGACGCGAACGGCGACGGCATCGGCGACTTGCGGGGCGTGATTCAAAAACTCGACTACTTGCGGGAACTGGGAATCGGGCTTGTATGGCTTTCGCCCGTCTACCGCTCCCCGCTCGCCGACCAAGGCTACGACATCTCCGACTATTACGGCATTGACCCCCGTTTCGGGACGATGGGCGACATGGAGGAGCTCATCCGGGAAGCCGGGCGGCGCGGCATTGGCGTTGTCATGGATTTGGTGGTGAACCACTGTTCCGACGAGCACGAATGGTTCCAAAAGGCCTGCCAAGACCCCGACGGCAAGTACGGGCAGTATTTCTACATCCGGAAACACCGGGACGGCGAGCCGTTGCCGTGCAACTGGCGGAGCTATTTCGGCGGGCCCGTATGGTCTCCGCTCCCCGGACACAACGACCGCGTGTACCTCCACCTCTTCCACCGCAAACAGCCCGATTTGAACTGGGAAAACCCGGAAGTCCGCCGGGAAATCTACAAAATGATTAACTGGTGGCTGGACAAGGGGCTGGCGGGATTCCGCATTGACGCTATCATCAACATCAAGAAGGCTCTGCCGTTCCGCGACTACCCCGCCGACCGCGACGACGGCCTTGCAAGCGCGGACAAGATGCTTTTCCATGCCAAGGGCGTGCTGGACTTCCTCAACGAAATGGCGGAGGAGACGTTCCGCAAATACGGCGCGTTCACCGTGGGGGAAGTGTTCAACGAGAAGCCGGAGGAACTGCCGCTCTTTATCGGCGATAAGGGCTGTTTTTCGACGATGTTCGATTTCGGCGAAACCGTCCTGAACCAGAACCCGGAAGGCTGGCACGCGCAAAAGCCGATTACGGCGGAGCAGTACAAAAAAGCCTGCTTCGAGAGCCAGAGAAAGACGCAGGACACCGGATTCCTGTGCAACATCATCGAGAACCACGACGAGCCGCGGGGGGTTTCGCGCTATCTGCCGGAGGGGGCTTGCGCGGGGCCGCACGGCGTGGCGGCGAAAAAAATGCTGGGCGGGCTGAATTTCATGCTCCGGGGGCTTCCGTTCCTGTACCAAGGGCAGGAAATCGGCATGGAGAACACGCATTGCGGGAGCATAGAGGAAGTGGACGACGTGTCGGCGCACGGCGAATACAAGGCCGCGCTTGCGGCGGGGCTGTCCCCGGCGGAGGCGATGGAGGGCGTCAACCGCTTCTCCCGCGACAACGCCCGGACGCCGTTCCAGTGGGACGCGTCCGACAACGCCGGGTTCACGACCGGGACGCCGTGGCTTCCCGTCAACCCGAACTACAAGCAAATCAACCTTGCCGCGCAACGCAACGACCCCGATTCCGTCTGGAACTTCTACCGCGCCTTGACCGCCCTTCGGGGCAACCCCGCCTATCAGGAAACGGTCGTCTACGGCGAGACGGAGCCGTACCTGCCCGAACGCGAAAACCTGATGGCGTATTTCCGCAGGGGCGCCGCGCAGACCTTGCTTGTCATCGGCAACTTTCAGGACGCGGGGCAGGAAGTCCCGCTTCCGGGCGCGGTCAAGCGGGTGTTAATCAACAACCTGAAAGAGTTTCCCGCGCAGGGCGGCGTTTTAAAAGCGGCGCCGTGGCAGTTCGCCGTATTGGAAATGGAAGCGTGAGGAAACGCCGTCCCGCCGCCCGGCGGGGCGCGTTTTTTTGCCGATAGCGCAAAGTTTTTCTTGGCAAGCACAAAAGGCGGACGCAAAACCCCCTCTGTCGCTGCGCGACATCTCCCCCAAAGGGGGAGAATGGAAACCAAAGTCATCGCGCAACATCTCCCAATAGGGGGAGAATGGAAACAATGTCATTTACTTAGGGAAACCCTTCCCCCTGTCCCCCTCCCCAAAGGGGAGGGGGGACGCTTTTTTATGAGCTTTTCGTCTCTGTGTCTCCCCCTTTGGGGGAGATGTCACGCAGTGCCGGAGGGGGTTTTTTATTTAAAGTTAATGACATTGGAATGGAAACCAAAGTCATCGCGCAACATCTCCCCAAAGGGGGAGAATGGAAACCAAAGTCATCGTGCCCCCTCCCCTATGGGGAGGGGGACAGGGGGAGGGGTGATTTGCCAAGGATTCCTTTGCGCATACGCGGGGCGCGTTTTTTGGCGATAGCGCTTGACAAGGCGCGGCGAAATTGGCTATACTGTGCAAAGAAAAGCGCGGAAGGGGGCGGCGGGATGGAGTGCGTGCGGATAAGTTTCGCGCCGGGGGCGGAGGCGTTCGCGGCGCGTTCGACGCTGGAGCGCGTGGTCGGGCGCCTCAACCGCGCCGAACGCTGGGGGACGCTCCGGCTGGACTTCTTCGCGTTCGCGGAAATCCCGGCGGGGGGCGCGGAAGAAGCGGCGCAAGCTGGGATTCCGGAAGAAACGGGGCTTCCGGAGGCGGCGGAAGCGGGGCTTCCGGAAGCGTCGGCGGACACGCAAAGCCTTGCGGCGGCGGAAAGCCCGTTCTTCTGCGTCCTGCTGTGCGCCGAGGCGGCGCGGGAACTGCTGGCGGCGGTGTCGGAGGGCGCGGAGCGCGGAGGCGTGCGCATACGCTTCGCGCCGCTGTCGCCCGGAGAGGCGGAGGCGCTCTACCGCGAGGCGCTGGGCGTCTGCCGCGCCGCCCCCGGCGGAACGACGCCCGAACTTGCGGCGGCTTGCGGACATCTGGCGCGGCTGTTGTCGGACGCCGGGCGCACGGAGGAGGCGGAGGCGCTCTACCGCGAGGCGCTCGACGGCTTCCGGGATTTGTCGGCGCGTCGCGGCGGCGCGGAGGCGCCGCTGGCGGAGGCTTCCCGCGATTTGGCGCGGTTCCTCTACGGCGCGGGGCGCCTGCGGGAATCCGAAAAGCTCTACTGCGACGCCATGGACATTTACCGGGAACTCTCCAAGCGCAACGGCGCCTATCAGGCGCCGCTGGCGCGGACTTGCCGGGATTTGGCGATGTGCCTTGAGGACGCCGGGCGCCCGGAGGCGGCGGAGTGGTTCTACCGCAACGCCCTTGACGGCTACCGCAAACTGTCGGAACGGAAGCCCGCCGCCTACGCGCCGAAAGTGGCGGCGGTATGCGGGAATCTGGCGGGGCTGGTCAAGTCCGCCGGACGCGTCGCGGAGGCCGCCGCCCTGTACAGAATCGCGCTGGAAACTTACGTCAAACTGGCGCGGGACGACCCGCCCCAATGGGAGCCGCGCCTTGCGTTCCTCTACGAAAACCTCGCGGCGTTCGAGCGGGAGCGTTCGCCGGCGGCGGGGGACGCGCTCCTGCAGTCGGCTTGGCTCCTCTATCAGAAGTACCCCGGCCTCGCCCCGGAAGCCGAACGCGTCCGGGCGCAGTTGCGCGAATCGTAAAGCCGCTTCCTTTCCCGCTTGACAAAACCGCCTCGCGGCGCTACAATGCGCCTTGCAAACTGGCGTTGACGGGGAAGAAACCGCGTGGCGGCGTGACAGAGAGGGATTGCAAATGCTGAAAGCGTCCCATGTGCGCGGCGGCAGTACCGCCCCTGAGCCGCCCATGACGAATGGGACGGGTTCTCCCGTTACAGGGAACGCGAGCGGCGCGGCGCTTGGGCGTTGCGCAAGCAGGGTGGAACCGCGGGTTTTTCCCGCCCCTGAACAATTCGGGGGCGGTTTTTTCGCGCCCCAAGGAGGCTGTACCATGAGCGACGAAAGCAAAAACGAATTTTCCTTTGAGAATCCCGACTACCGCCATACCTATTGGCATACCTGCTCCCACGTGCTGGCGCAGGCGGTCAAGCGGCTGTACCCCGAAGTCAAGCTGGCCATCGGCCCCGCCATCGAAAACGGGTTCTATTACGACTTGGATTCCCCCTTTGCCTTCACGCCGGAGATTATGGAGAAAATCGAGGCGGAAATGCGCAAAATCTGCAAGGAGAAGCTCAAACTCGAACGCTTTGAGCTCCCCCGCGAAGAGGCGCTGAAATTCATGGAGGAGCGCGGCGAGCCCTACAAAGTCGAGCTGATTCGGGACTTGCCCGACGGCGTGCCGATTAGCTTCTACCGCCAAGGCGAGTTCACCGACCTGTGCGCGGGCCCCCATCTGGATTCCACCGGGCGCATTAAGGGCAACGCAATCAAGCTGACCGCCTGCAACGCCGCCTACTGGCGCGGCGATTCCTCGAAAGCGACGTTACAGCGCATTTACGGCGTCGCGTTCCCGAAAAAGGACGAGCTGGACGCCTATCTGGAACGGTTGGAGGAAGCCAAGCGCCGCGACCACCGCAAGCTGGGCAAGGAGCTGGGGCTTTTCATGACGGACGAACTGGTGGGGCGCGGGCTTCCCATGTTCCTGCCCAAAGGCTACACGCTGTGGCGGATTTTGGAGGACTATATCCGCGACAAGGAATTGAAATCCGGCTACCAGCACGTCCTCACGCCCTGCGTCGGCGCCGTGAACCTCTACCGCGTCTCCGGGCACTGGGACCACTACAAGGAGAACATGTTCCCCGCCATGGAGGTGGAAGGCGAGTCCTATGTCCTGCGCCCCATGAACTGCCCCCACCATATGCGCATTTACGCCAACCGCCCCCATTCCTACCGGGATTTGCCCGTCCGTATCGGCGAAATCGCCCACGATTTCCGCTTTGAGGCCTCCGGCGTCCTGAAAGGCATTGAGCGCGCCCGGCATTTCTGCCAGAACGACGCCCATCTCTTTGTGCGCCCGGAACAGATTAAGGACGAGTTTTCCAAGGTCTGCGACCTGATTTTTGACACCTACCGCGATTTCGGCATTACGGATTACCGCTGTGTTTTGTCCCTGCGCGACCCGGCGGACAAGGTCAAGTACCACGACGACGACGCCATGTGGAACCAAGCCGAAAACGCCCTGCGGGAAGTGCTCGCGGATTTGGGCATTGCGTTTACGGAGGAAATCGGCGAGGCGGCGTTCTACGGCCCGAAACTGGATGTGAACGTCCGCCCCGCCGTGGGCGCGGAATACACCCTCTCCACCTGCCAGTTGGACTTCTGCCTGCCCATGAAGTTCCGGCTCACTTACGTGGACGCGGACGGCTCGGAGAAAACCCCCGTCGTGCTCCACCGCGCTATTTTAGGCTCCCTCGACCGCTTCATGGCGTACCTGATTGAGGAGACCATGGGCGCGTTCCCGGCGTGGCTGGCGCCCGTGCAGGCGAAGGTTCTGCCCGTGACCGACCGCGCCATGGAGTACGCCGAAAGCGTCCGGGGGCGTCTGGAAAAGCTGGGCTTCCGCGCCGAAGTGGACGGGCGCAACGAGAAAATCGGGCGCAAAATCCGCGACGCGCAAATGGAGAAGGTTCCGTATATGCTCGTTGTGGGCGACAGGGACGTAGAGAACAAGACGGTGTCGCCGCGCCACCGCGCCGAGGGCGATTTGGGCGCGATGACGTTCGAGGCGTTCGCGGAACTGCTGCGCGACGCCGTGGAAAACCGCCGCACGGACGCCCCCAAAGCGCAAAAATAACGCCTAAAGCGGCGCAATATCCGAACGAAACGCCCGCCCCGCGCCGATTCTGGCATGGGGCGGGCTTTCTGTCAGGCAAGGGCGGGCTCTTTCTTGACGGGCGCTTTCGGCTCCGGCTCCCCGTGCGCCTCCCGGTAGAAGCGGATGAGAACGTCCGCGAGTTTTTCAAGGTCTATCGGCTTGGACAAGTGCCCGTTCATCCCGGCGTCGAACGCCTCCTTCTTATCCTCCTCGAAGGCGTTGGCGCTCATGGCGACAATCGGGACGGACGCCTTTTCCGCGTCGGGCAGGGCGCGGATTTGCCGCGTCGCCTCCAAGCCGTCCATGCGGGGCATTTGCAAATCCATGAGAATCAGGTCGTATGTCCCGGCGGGGGCGGACTTCACTTTTTCCACGGCCACGGCGCCGTCCTCCGCCGTATCCACGGCGGCGTCGCACATCTCCAACAGCTTCACGGCGATTTCCCGGTTGACGGCGTTGTCCTCGGCCAAGAGGATGTGGAAGCCGGAGAGGCTTTCGCCGCCGTTGGCGGCGTCGCGGCGGAACTTGCGCACGTTCTGCTCTAAAATCTGCTCGCCCTCCGTAACGTCCACGTGCTGGTCGGACTGCAACGGGAACTCCACGCTGACGATGAACTCGGAGCCTTTGTTTACCTCCGTCACGACGCGGATGCTCCCGCCCATCATCTCCGCGAGCTTCTTGGTAATGGACAGCCCCAGCCCCGCCCCGGAAACGCCGCTCTGCGTGGTGTTGCGCTGGCGCTCGAAGGGCTCGAAGGCGCGTTTGACGAACTCCGGGCTCATGCCGATTCCGGTGTCCTTGACGCTGATTTCGTAGGCGCCGTAGCCGTCGCGGGAGGCGGTTTTCTTTTGCGAGAGGGAAAGCGTAATCGCGCCGCCGGGGGGCGTGTAGCGCACGGCGTTCGACAACAGGTTAATCATAATCTGGCTGAGGCGCAGGCGGTCGCACACGACCTTTTCCTGACGGATTCCCGCCGAGACGTTGAAGCGGAGCCTCTTTTCCGCCGCCTGCCCCTGCACGACGGTGTAGACCTCCCGCAACAGGCGGTTGAGGTTGTAGGGCGCGGGGCTCAACTGCAGGCGCCCGCTTTCAATCCGCGACATTTCCAGAATGTCGTTGAGCATTCCCAGCAGGCTCTTCCCGGCGGTCATGATTTGGTTGAGGTACTCGCGCACGACGCCGCGGTACTCCAGATTTTCCAGCGCAAGCCCGGTGAAGCCAATCACGGCGTTCATGGGCGTGCGGATGTCGTGGGACATGTTGGACAGGAAGCGGGCTTTGGCGTCGTTGGCGGCCTCGGCTTTGGCCTTGGCCTCTTGGAGCTCGATTTGCTGTTCCTGCAAGCGGGCGTTCTGGCGGTCGATGAGGGCGTAACTGCTTTGCAGTTTTTTGGTATAGGCGTCCTTTTCGAGAATGCGCCTGTGCTGGATGAGCATATAGGCGCAGAGGACGACATACGCCATGGCGTTCAGGAGCATGAGCCCGGAGAAGCCCGGATAGTTTTCGACAATCGCGGTGAGCGTGACGGGCGCGTAACGGTGGGTGACCCATTTGCTGTCAAGGCGGGCGATGACGCCGTCGGACTGCAAGTCGCGGAGGGCGGCGTTGATATGGTCGCAAAGGCGGCGGTGGGGGGCGTCAACGGGGAGCGCCATGCAGCCGTACATGTGGTCGACGGCGTAGCTTGGGCGGATGTCGCGGATTCCGAGCTTTTGCAGAAAGACGTTGCCGACCTGAATGGGGCAGAGCAGGAAGTCGTAGCCCCCCGACTCCACCCCCCAGAACATTTCCGCGTAGCCGGAACTTTGGGTGATGTCCTGAGCCAGCCCCAGCAGGGGGAATTTCTCCTTGGAGAGAATCCGCGCCCCGTACAGCTCCCCCAGCCGCCGCACGATTTTTCGCCCGTAGACGACGTACTGCTTTTCCGACGTGGGGATAGTGGGAATCAGGTCGCGGACAAGCCGGAGCTCCATATTTAGGATAACGTCCGCCTGCCCGTTTGCAATGCGCTTTTTCGCCTCGTCCCCGCTCACAAGCTCCAGCTCCACGGTCTTATTGAGCGCCTTTCCGATTTTGTAAGCCAGCTCCACTTCCAGCCCCTGCGGGTTGCCGTCCGCGTCCTGATAGGAAAACGGCTCGGCGTCCTTGTCGCCCACGACGCGGATTACCCCGTCCGTCCCCGTGGGGCGCGCCTCCTCGACGGTCGGCGGAGCCTTGAACGGCTGGGCAATCATAAGCCAGACAATCAGGGAAAACGTCAGGCAGACGGCAAGCGCGGCGGCGGCGGAGATAACGATATTGCGCTTTTTCCGGAAGAAGTCCTCCCTCTGCGAGCGGGAAAGGAGCTCGGCGCGGGTGGGGAAAGGATAGCGGCGATGTCCGGCGGCGGCGCCTGCGCGTCGGTTCGCCCACGCAATGAGCTTGCGTTCGGGAAGGAACGGGTCGGCGCCCCGTTCCCCGGACGTTGCGCGCTCTTGAGTATGCCCTGTTCTTTTCATAATATAAACCCTCGTTATTATTATTTTAACGAAAGCGTCCCGTTGCCCTATTCGGGACGCTCCCGAACCTTAGAAGCGGCGCCATTATATTATAAAGATTCTTAAAAGGCAAGAGGAATTTCAAAAAAATTTGCCTCCCTTATCAAAAAGGGAAGGCAAAAACGCGGTATGCGATTTTATCGGTCAAAAAACAGGATTTTTTAAGCAAAATTCTACGGTTTTGCAATTTTCAGCGCGGTTTAAAATTCTTTCCGCGCCCGGAAACATTATCGCAACAGAAGCACGTCCTGCGGCCCGACGGAAACGGTCAAATTTCGCTGGTCGGGGGTCGTCCGCCATACGCCCCGGTCGAGCTCCATTCTTAAAAGCGGCGCCTCCTCGGAAGCCCCGTTCGGGCGGAGCAACACTATCGTAGACGAAACGTCCTCGATAACGCGGACAACCGTCGCCGCGAAAGCGTTCACAAGCGCGGGTTCGGAGATTCTGACCTGATGGGCGCGGATTCCCACGCGGCGCAGAAGCGGCGGTATCGGGTACGCGGAACGCAACGTAACGCCCCATTCGGGGATGAAAATCGCGTTGTGGCGCGGAATCGCGTCCACGATGTTCTTGCAACCGGACAGCCGCGCCGCGCCCTCCGTGCCGGGGGAGGCCAACAGCCGCTCTACGGAAATGGTTTCCTGCGAAAGCCCGTTTTCCAGCACGCACACATAGCGGCAGTTGCGGTAGACCTCGCCCCGGTCGTGCGACGCCCATACCACGGGGCCGCCGAAGGACGAAAGGTAATCGGAAAGCTCCTGCTCCATGCGGAACTTGAGGAAGCTGTCCCGCCCGGACAGCGGCTCGTCCAGCAGGATGGCGACGGGACGCGAAGCCGTCAGGCGCGCCAAGGCGACGCGCTGGCGCTCCAATTCGGAGATTTGCCGGGGCTTGCGCTCCGCCAATTCCGTAAGGCGGAACCGCCGCAGCTGCTCCTCGACCGCGTGTTCCCGTTCGGCGCGGTTTACGACGCCCGCCGCGATGTTCCGGCGCACGGTCAGGTGAGGGAACAGCGCGTAGCCGGGCGTCAACAGCCCGATTTTCCGCCGTTGCGGGGGAACGTTGAGGTGGCGGGAGCTGTCAAACAGCGGCTCGCCGTCAAGCAGAATGCGCCCCTCGTCGGGCTCCGAAAGCCCCGCCACACAGCGCAAAACCTCGCTTTTGCCGCTCCCCGACGCCCCCAGCAACGCCAGCGCGCCTTCCCCCGCTTCAAATTGCGCGTCCACGCGGAAGCCCGCCCCGTTCTTCACAATATCGACTTGCAGTTTCACGGCTTTGCGCCCCCTCTCTGTCTCTGTTCCGCCGCGCTGACCGCCAGCAGGCATACGCCCGACAAAACCGCGCTCAACGCCGCCCACGCGCCCGCGCCCGCGTCGTCGCCTTGGCTCCAGAGCTGGTAGACGGTCGCGCCGACGGCGGCGGTGCGTCCGGGGGTATAGCCCGCCGCCATGACGCTCGCGCCGTGCTCGCCGAAGGCGCGGGCGAACGCCAGAACCGCCGCCGCGATGACCCCTTCCTTGCAGGCGGGAATCTGCGCGTTCCAGAAAATCCACGCCTCGGAGCGCCCCAGCGTGCGGGCGGTGTCGGTCAGGTTATGGTCGAAGTTCTCGAAGGCGGCGCGGGCGGCGCGGTACATGAGCGGGAAGGAGACGATTCCCGCCGCCAGCGACGCCGCCGGCCACGTCATGACAAGGCGGACGCCGAAAATCTGCCGCGCCCAGTAGCCCAGCATATGTTGCGGCCCCAGCAGGCGCAGGACAAGCCACCCCACGACGGGCGGCGGCAGTACGAGCGGCAACGTCAAGGCGGCGTCCCACGCGGTTTTCGCGGGCGAAGGCGGCATCCGCATGACCCGGTACGCCGCGAACAGCCCCGGAAAAAACACAATGGCGGTAGACAACAGCGCGACGCGCAGGGAATTGAGCAGGGGAAACCAGTCCATGGGGGCGCCTCCTTACAGGGGATTGCGCGGGGGGGCGGGGCAAGGTTGCGCCTTGCCCGCCGCGTCCGGCGGTCGTTTTCTTTTTGCGCCCTCTTTATATATCACATTTCCCGCCGTTTGCCAACAGGAAATTCGCGTTCTTTCGCCCCGATTTTTGCAAAAAGCCCCTTGCGGCAAAAATCCTCTTGTCACGGGGGCGCGGACGGCGTACAATAAAATTTATCGTGTGCGCGGAGCCGGGGTAAAGACCCGGATGATTTCGGCGCGGCTGGCGACGAAAGCGGAAAGGAGACGCTGCGATGATTATTACAAGAAAACGCGTCCGGGGGGCTAAACCGACGCCGGAACAAATCGCAATGATTGAGGCGGCGAAAAAACTTCCCGTTGTCTTTGACGAGGACTGTCCGGAAATGACCGAAGAGCAGTTGCGGCAGTTCAAGCCCGCCAACCCCCGCGCAGACGCCGCCCGCAAAACCGGATAAGCCCAATGTCATTAACTTTAATAAAAACCCCCTCCGGCACTGCGTGACATCTCCCCCAAAGGGGGAGACACAGAGACGAAAAGCTCATAAAAAAGCGTCCCCCCTCCCCTTTGGGGAGGGGGACAGGGGGAAGGGTTTCCCTAAGTAAATGACATTG
>JAFXQD010000063.1 GCA_017527365.1 Oscillibacter sp. | reverse complement strand
CTGAATGCCCGCGGCGGATTTAACAGGGACGATTTGCAAGGGTATCTGGATTTATACGCTTTTGTTGTCAATCCCCCAACAGAGCCGTTGGAGAAAGCGGAGAAAATTATAAAATTGGCGTTTGATTGTCCGAAAAGTCTTCGATATAGAGACCAATTCAGAAAAATCCAAACTGAGTAGGCGCCGTTTGCAAGTAGGGATTTTCTGGAAAAGCCAGTAGCAAAAACACAGACGGATTCTGGAATCATGGAAACTCCAAAGGCTTTCGGAAGAATCGCCCAAAGTTCCTTCCCGCTTTCAAATTCGGTCGGAGTAAGCCTTTGTACTGAAAGGAAATGAATAGCGTTTCTATAACTTCCGTCCGCATAGTATCATAACAGATTTCGCGCAGGCTTTTGTCTGTGCGGAGGTTCCGTGCGCTTTTCTTGGGAGGACAACATACGCGGCACTTCCTTTATTTGGAAATTTTACCCTTATGTCTCCCTTGCTTTCCCTCTTGATTTTCTTCTCTCGTTAGAACCGACTTCAAAAAACGCTTGCAATTTTCCCCGCCCGCTGTTAGAATGGAGGGGTTGATTCGCAAAGGGGAGATGAAACTATGTCAGAATCCAAAAAACTCCCGGAACTGTTCGGCAGTATGGTGTTCAACGAACAGACGATGAAGGAGCGGCTTTCCGCCACCTCTTACGGCGCTTGGAAGCGCTGCGTCACGGACGGCGCCGCGCTGGACTTGTCCACGGCGAACGAAATCGCGCAGGCCATGAAGCAGTGGGCGGTGGAGAAGGGCGCCACGCACTTCACGCACTGGTTCCAGCCCATGACGGGCGTCACGGCGGAAAAACACGACAGCTTCCTGACGCCTGTCGGCGGCGGGCGGGCGCTGATGGACTTCTCAGGAAAGGAGCTTGTGCGCGGCGAGCCGGACGCGTCGTCGTTCCCGTCGGGCGGGCTCCGCGCCACGTTCGAGGCGCGGGGCTACACCGCTTGGGACCCCACCTCATTCGCCTTTATCAAGGAGGGTTCGCTGTGCGTCCCCACCGCGTTCTGCTCCTACTCCGGCCACGCGCTGGACAAAAAAACGCCCCTGCTCCGCTCCATGGACGAAGTTTCCCGGCAGGCCGTGCGCATTCTGCGGCTCTTCGGCGACGCGGAGACAAAGCGCGTCGTCCCGCAGGTCGGCGCCGAACAGGAATATTTCCTCATTGACCGCGAACTGTACAAAAAGCGCCTTGACTTGCGCCTGACCGGGCGCACGTTATTCGGGGCGCGCCCGCCGCGAGGGCAGGAATTAGACGACCACTATTTTGGCGCGATACGCCCCCGCGTCGCGGCGTACATGCGCGAGCTTGACGAAAGCCTGTGGGCGCTGGGCATCCTCTCCAAGACGAAGCATAACGAAGTCGCGCCGTCGCAACACGAGATGGCGCCGATTTACACCGACGCGAACACCGCTTGCGACCAGAACCAGTTGACCATGGAAGTCATGAAGAAAGTCGCGGAGCGCCACGGGCTTGTTTGCCTGTTGCATGAGAAGCCGTTCGCTGGCTTCAATGGCTCCGGCAAGCATGACAACTGGTCGCTGTCCACGGACGGCGGCGAGAACCTGTTCAAGCCCGGCGACACCCCCGGCGAAAACGCCCGCTTCCTCATTTTCCTTGCGGCGTTCCTTAAGGGCGTTGACGACTACCAAGACTTCCTGCGCGCCACCGTCGCCTTTCCGGGCAACGACTGCCGCCTTGGAGGACAGGAGGCGCCGCCCGCTATCCTCTCCGTGTTTCTCGGCGACGAGCTGACCGCCGTCGTAAGCGCGATTATCCACGGCACGCCCGTCGAGACGACCGGAAAGCGGCAGTTGCGCATTGGCGCGGACGCGCTCCCGTCCATCCCGCAGGACACCACCGACCGCAACCGCACAAGCCCTATGGCGTTCACCGGGAACAAGTTCGAGTTCCGTATGCTGGGCGCGTCGCAGTCGGTCTCCGGGCCGAACATCGCGCTCAACACGATTATGGCGGAGGAGTTGCGGCAGTTCGCCGACGAGCTCGAAACCGCCAATGACTTCCAGCGCGCCCTAAACGACCTCATGAAGCGCGTTTTCACGGAGCACAGGCGCATTATCTTCAACGGCAACGGCTACGACGAGGCATGGGTGCGGGAAGCCGAACAGCGCGGCTTAAGCAACTTCACATCCGCCGCCGACGCGCTCCCCATGTACACCGCCGGGAAGAATGTGGAACTGTTCGTGCGCCACGGAATCTACACGGAAGAGGAAATACAGGCGCGGGCGGAAATCCATGTGGAGAACTATACCGCCGTGACGACGATAGAGGCGCGGACAATGGCGGACATGATACGCCACGAGATACTTCCCGCCGCGTCCGCATACGCGGCGGAGCTGTGCGGGCGCATGGAGCGCAAGGACGGGCGCGGCTTGCCCTGCGAGTACGAAATCCGCACGGCGGAGGAAATCGCCAAGCTGACGGACGCGCTTTTCGAGGCTTGCGGGCGCCTTGAAAGCGACCTTGACGAAATTCCCAAAGACCCTACCCGCGCCATGGTCTACAGCCATGACGTGATTGTCCGCGACATGGAGGACGCGAGGGCTTGCGCCGACCGTCTGGAAACGCTGACCGCGTCCGACCGCTGGCCTTTCCCCACCTATTCGCAACTGCTCTTCTCCGTGTGATTTCACAAGCCGCCGGAAACTCTCCGTCGGCTTGTTTTCCTGAAAAATCTTTTTTCGATTTTTCAGGAAGTTTTAAGTTTCCCGCGCTATCATGTCCGCAGACAGTTGAGAGAGGCGACGCGCAAGCGCCGCCCGTCCGATAAAAAACACACTGCCTCTGAATCGACAGAAACAGCGAACGAATTAGGAGGAATTTCCATGTATAATAACGAAAACTGGGAGAACGTCCCGGAAAGCCAGTACGGAGCCAGCGGGCGGCGGCAGTATTACGCCAACGTCGAGCCCGAACCCTACCGCAATTTTGAGCCGTCGGGCGCCGTGCGGGACATGAAACCGTCGAAAAAGCGCGGTAAAACAAACGTTGTAGCCTTGGCGCTGTGCTTCTCGTTGCTGGGCGGCATGGTCGGCGGCGGCGCGGCTTGGTACGCGGCGAGTATGCGTCTGGGCCCGGCTGTGCGGGAGACGACCATTCAAGTTAGCGAATCGCGCTCCGAGCCGACGCAACAGGGCGGCGCGTCGGGCGTCTCGACCCTCACAAACGGCAAGCGCTCCCTGACGGAAGCGGAGATTTACGCCTCGCAGGTGGGAAGCGTGGTTTCGATTAACGTCACGGGCGAGAGCGGCTACAACTACTTCGGACAGCCCGTGCAGACCGCCTCCTCCGGCTCCGGATTCATCCTCACCAAGGACGGCTATATTGTCACGAATTACCACGTTGTCGAGAGCGGCAAAACCGTCAAAGTCACGCTGTACGACAACTCTACCTATGACGCCAAAATCATCGGCGGCGACGCCGATTACGACATTGCCGTGCTGAAAATCGAGGGGGCGGACTTCCAAGCCGTGACCGTCGGCGACAGCAGCAAATTGAAAGTCGGCGACCACGTGGCGGCAATCGGCAACCCGCTGGGCGAGCTGACCTTCTCCATGAGCGAGGGAATCGCGTCTTCCGTCAACCGTGCCATTAACGTGGACGGCACCCCGTTCAACATGATTCAAGTGACGTGCGCCATCAATCCGGGCAACTCCGGCGGGCCGCTCTTCAACGAGTACGGCGAGGCCGTGGGCATTGTCTCCGCGAAATACTCCACCTATTCCACGACCACCGTCGAGGGCTTGGGCTTCGCCATCCCCATTAACGACGTGCTGTCCATGATTGAGGACATCATGACCAACGGCTATGTGGCCAACAAGCCCTATCTGGGCATTTTCCCCGGCACGTTCAACAGCAATCTTGCCAGACAGTACCAGTTTGACGTAAAGGCGGGCGTGATTGTCTACTCCGTGGAGGAGGGAAGCGCCGCCGACAAGGCCGGGCTCAAGCGCGACGACGTAATCACGAAAGTGGACGACCAAGACATTAAGACGGTGGAGGATTTGAACGCGGCGAAAAAGAAGTATTCCGCCGGGGACAAAGCCACGCTGACCGTTTACCGCGACGGACAGACCATCACGGTTGACATTATCTGGGACGCCGTGCCCGCCGAGGAAAAGACGGAGGAAACGCAACAGCAACCCCAGCAACAGCCCCGCAATAACCAAGGCGGGCAGTACGGGAACGGCTTCCCCTTCAATGACGACTTCTTCAACTATTTCTTTGGCAACGGTTTCTTTGGTCGGTAAGTCTGACGGATTCCGGATACGCGGTTCGCTTTCCTCCTTCCGTGAGCCGCCGCCCCTTCCGGACACGGCCTGTCATATAAACTGCCGAAAACGCCTGCTTTCTTCCTTTCTCAGGCGTGGAACGCCCCCGGAGTTTCTCCGGGGGCGTTTTTGGCGCGTTGCGCGGGACGGCGCGGCGGAAGCGCGGCAAACCGCATAAAGCGCCGCCAAGAGGGAATGCTATCCGCAAATCTTTCAGGAAACGGAAGGTGTCGCATGAACTGGATACCCTGTGTGAGCGCCTGCGCGTACCAGTCGGACGGCGTCTGCACGCTGGAAAGCGCGTCCGGCGTGGGAATGCCGTCCGACGGCGCGTGCATTCACTTCATTCCCGCAAGCCCAGCGCGGCTCGAATCGCCTCACCGATATTTTTCGCCGGGAGCAAACGCAGTCCGGGAAAGTTTTTTAAGCGCTCCGAACGGTGGGACGGAATCACGCACCGTTTGAACCCCAAGCGGCTGATTTCCGCGAGTCTCTGTTCCGCTCTGTCTACGGAGCGCAATTCGCCCGTTAAGCCTACTTCTCCGACCGCCGCCAAATCCCCGGCCACGGGCTTGTCCAGATAGCTCGACGCCAGCGCGATAATCGCGCCCAAATCCGCCGCCGGCTCGTCAACCCACAAGCCGCCGACGATGTTTAGATATGCGTCGCAGGACGAGACGCGCAGTCCGCCGCGCTTTTCCAGCACAGCCAACAGCATGGCGGCGCGGTTGTAGTCGAAACCGTTGCTTGCGCGGCGCGGGTTGCCTCCGGGCGACGCGACGACCAGCGCCTGTATTTCCGCGAGCACGGGGCGCGCCCCCTCCATGACGCAAGTCACGCACGTGCCGGGGGCGTCCTGCGGGCGTCCCGTCAGCAACAGCTCCGACGGGTCGCCGACTTCCGCGAGCCCCGCGTCGCGCATTTCAAAGACGCCGATTTCGTTCGTTGCGCCAAAGCGGTTTTTCGCCGCCCGCAAGATACGGTAGGAAGTATGGCTGTCGCCCTCGAAATAAAGCACACAGTCCACCATATGTTCCAGCACGCGGGGGCCCGCCAGCCCGCCTTCCTTGTTCACATGCCCGATGACAAAGACGGTCACGCCCTGTTCCTTCGCCACGCGCATGAGCGCCAACGCGCATTCCCGCACTTGGCTGACGCTCCCCGCCGCCGAATCCAATGTTTCCTTGTGCAAGGTCTGGATGGAATCGACAATCAGCGCGTCGGGCTCCTCCTCCTCCGCGCAGTCCAGCACATCCTCCAACGCCGTCTCGGAGACCACATACAGGTTCCCGCTCTCCACGTTCAAACGCTTGGCGCGCAGCTTCAACTGCCGCTCGGATTCCTCCCCCGATACGTACAGGACTTTTGCAAACTCGCACAGCTTGCCGCAAATCTGCAACATGAGCGTGGACTTGCCGATACCGGGCGCGCCGCCTATCAGGACAAGCGAACCCTTGACCGCGCCGCCGCCCAGCACGCGGTCAAGCTCTCCCATGCCTGTGGAAAATCGTATTTCCGTCTCCTCGGACAGTTCGGAAATGGGATGCGCTTTCCGCGCCCGTATCCCCGGCGGTTTCTCCGCGCCGCGTCTCCCAGACGCCCTCGGCGTTTCCGGGGCTTCCGCGACGGTGTTCCACGCCCCGCACGCCGGACACTGCCCCGCCCAGCGCATGAGCTCGTTTCCGCAGTCCGTGCAGTAAAAAAGTTTCTTCGCCTTCATTCCGCATTCTCCCCCGACGCGTACCGCAGATAGCCCGCCGCGATTGCCGCCGCAAGCTCCTTCTGGTACGCCGTCTCCGTAAGTAGCGCCGTTTCCCACGCGTTCGACAGGAAGCCGCATTCGACCAGCGCCCCCGGCGCCTGCGCGTGTTTCATCAAGTATACTCCGTCGTTCATGGGATACGCCCGCTTCTCGTTCCCGGCGTTGATTTGCGCGTTTAGCGACGCCTGAATCAGTTTCGCCAGCGTCTCCCCGCCCTCGCGCCGATTCCAGAACGCCTGCGCTCCATGCGTTATCGGCGACGAGGGCAAACTGTTCTGATGGACGCTCAACAGTACCGCGTTTTCCGTAGCGTTGACAAGTTCCGTCCGCCTGCGTATGTCCGACGCCTTCCGCGCCCGCACGGTTGCAAGGCTGTTGTCGCCTATGGAAACATCCTCCGTGCGCGTCATGGACGTGCGGCAGCCTGTCAGGCGCAGTAAGTCCCGGACGCGGAAGGCAATCGACAGGTTTAAACCGCTTTCCGGGATTCCCGTCGGCGACACCGCGCCGCCGTCCTCCCCGCCGTGCCCCGCGTCTATGACGACCGTCGCGGCGCCCGGCAGTCCCGACGCCGAAAACGCCTGTAAGCGCCGTTGCCGCAACGCCCGGACGCCCAAGACGGACGCCGCCAGTATACACGCGCAGAGGACAAATTGCAATAGCTTTGACTTCCGAAACGCTTTCCGCATTCGCGCCACCCCCCGCCACTGTATGACGGCGCCGCCTGTCTTTATGTCAACAGACGGCGGCGGCGCATAGGATGAAGGGAACGCGCAAAAGCGCGTATCCTTAAATCATAAGGAGGCATTGCCGCCAATGGAAAAGAAAGCAAAAAACGCCTCTTCCAAAACGGAGCCTTCCGACTCTCCCGCCGTCCCGGTCACGGTCGTGACGTTGGAAGCGGTTGAGAGCGATTCCATAGCCATGCCGACTCCCGCCGCCGCCATGCCGGACGCCCCGGCGCCGTCCGCGACGCCCTGCGGGGTTAATCGCGGAAGCCTGCCGGGAAAATGCGCTTCTATGGCTTTCCCCTATGTGCCCATGCAGGACAGCAATCCCGTCCGGTACAGCCGCATGGAGGCCTTGGAAACCGGAACGCTGTTTCCCGGACTGAACTTGCCCTTTAAAGAGGCTATTCAAAGAAGGACGCAGTTGGGCAACACCGCCCTTGTCGAACTGATGGCGCTGGATTTTGCCATACAGGAGTTAGGGTTGTATCTCACAACGCACGCGCAGGACAGCGAGGCTTTGCAACTTTACTGGTCTTATGTACAGCTTGCCAAGGAAGGCCGGGAAAAGTATCAGGCGATGTACGGCCCCCTGTTGGAGACCGACCTCACGCCGGAAGACGGTTTCGCGTGGCTCAATGACCCGTGGCCTTGGGATTTGGGAGGGAACGCGTAATGTTTGTCTATGAGAAGAAGCTACAGTATCCCGTGCGGATTAAGACGCCGAATCCGAAACTTGCCGCCGTTATTATCTCGCAATACGGAGGACCCGACGGCGAGCTTGGAGCCTCTTTGCGTTATCTTAGCCAACGTTTTTCTATGCCCTACCCGGAACTCAAAGGATTGCTAACCGATATTGGCACGGAAGAGTTAGGACATTTGGAAATGGTCGGGACGATTGTCCATCAGTTGACCCGGAATCTGACGGAAGAGCAGATAAAACAAGCAGGATTCGACGCGTATTTCGTGGATCATACCGTCGGCGTGTATCCAACCGCCGCGTCTGGCTTCCCATGGTCAGCCGCGTCCATGCAGGTCAAAGGCGACACCATTGCCGATTTGACGGAAGACCTTGCCGCTGAACAAAAGGCGCGGGTCACTTATGACAACATTTTACGCCTGTCTGACGACCCGGATGTCAACGACGTAATCCGCTTCCTGAGGGCGAGGGAAATCGTACACTTCCAGCGCTTCGGCGATACGAACCATAACAAGTTAAGTGGATTCTACCACAGAGCAGGCGTCGGGGCAAGCTGTCCCGACGTTTTATTGTTGAATTTTTGTCGATTACAGTCGATAGTTTTCTTTTTCGACGCTTGATTATCTTCCGTAGATGTGATATACTGTCCCTCAAAGGAGCGTGACGCGTCATGATTCAACGGGAATCCTATATGCGACAAATCCGGCCTTTCATCAATGGGGAACTTGTCAAAGTCCTGACGGGCATTCGTCGTAGCGGCAAATCCGTCATGCTGGAACTCATCCAACAGGAACTTCTTGCTTCCGGTGTCAGTCCCAAACAGTTTATCATCCTCAATTTTGAGAAGATGGAAAACGCCGGACTTTGTACCGCTGAAACATTGCACCGTGAAATCCTGAAACGCGCCTCCGCTGTCACGGGTAAGGTCTATCTGTTCTTTGACGAGATTCAAGAGGTTGCAAATTGGGAGAAATGCGTCAATTCCTTACGGGCTACCTTAGACTGCGACATCTATCTGACAGGCTCCAACGCAAAACTGCTTTCGGGAGAACTGACTACCTACCTTGGCGGTCGTTATGTGGAGTTTGTCATTTATCCGTTTTCCTTTTCGGAGTTTTCGGAACTGTACAAGCAAATCTTCCCTGACGCTTCACAGTCGCAGATGTTTCAAACCTATCTCACAGTCGGGGGTATGCCATATCTTGGAAACTTGCGATACGAGACGGAACCGTGCATGAGATACTTGGAGGATTTGTATAATTCCGTGGTACTGAAAGACGTTGTGAAACGAAACCATGTCCGGGACGTGGATTTGCTGGAACGAATCATCGCCTATGTGATGGCGAACGCCGGAACGGTCTTTTCGGCAACCTCTATCGCAAAATTCCTGAAAAACGAACGCCGGACGGTATCCACAGATACGGTACTGAAGTATGTCAAATATTGCAAGGACGCTTATCTGGTATATCAGGCCAACCGGGAGGACTTGCAGGGCAAACAGATTCTATCCACGAACGAGAAATACTATATTGCTGACCACGGTTTACGGGAAGCTGTCTTTGGAGCCAACAGAAGGGATATTAACCTCGTACTGGAAAACATTCTCTACAT
>JAFXQD010000062.1 GCA_017527365.1 Oscillibacter sp. | reverse complement strand
CGTCGTGGACGAGGAGGACTACGTAGACCCCTTCAACGAAATGCCGCTGGAAGAGGCAAAGCGCATTTCCGCCCAGTATGAAATCGGCGACACGGTGAACGTCCCGGTGGACAATCTGGAGTTCGGGCGAATCGCGGCGGGCAACGGCAAGCAGGTCATCATACAGGGCTTGCGCGAGGCCGAGCGCGGCATGGTCTACGAGGAGTTCAACTCCAAACAGCACGAAATCCTGACGGGCACGGTCACGCGCATCGACCCGCGCAACAATAACGTGACGTTGCGCATAGGCACGGGCTCCGAAGCCACCGACGCCGTTTTGACCGCAAGCGAGCAGATTCCCGGCGAAGAGCTCAAAGAAGACATGATGATAAAGGTGTACGTGGTGAGCGTGAGCCGCGCCACGCGGGGCGCGCAAATCCTGATTTCCCGCACCCACCCCGGACTTGTCCGCCGCCTGTTTGAATTGGAAGTCCCGGAGATTTTCGACGGGACTGTGGAAGTGAAGTCGATTTCCCGCGAGCCGGGGAGCCGCACCAAAATTGCGGTCGCGTCCGACGACGAGGCCGTAGACCCTATCGGCGCGTGCGTCGGCCCGCGGGGACAGCGCGTCAACCACATCACCGACGAACTGCACGGGGAGAAAATCGACATCATCAAATATTACGACGAACCGGAAAAGTTTATCGCGGCGGCGCTGGCGCCCGCCGAAGTGGACAGCGTGACCTTAGCCCCCGAAGGCAAGGCTTGCCGCGTGCGCGTCCCCGATAACCAGTTGTCGCTTGCAATCGGGCGCGAGGGGCAGAACGCACGTCTGGCGGCGCGTCTGACGGGCTACAAAATCGACATCAAGCCGCGCAGTTACGAGGAGCCGACGGAAAGCGCGGAGGCGTCGGAAGAGACGGACGCCGAAGCGGAAGCGTCGGAGGCGGCGGAAGCCCCGGACGACGCGCCGATTGACGAGCAGAGCGCGGAGACAACATCCGTCGAGGAAGAGACGGAAGCGGCGGAAACGTCCGACGCGACGGACGCCGAAGCCTCGGAAACATCGAAGGGCGCGGAGGCGCGGAAAGAGGAACTCCCCGGAGAAGGCGCGTAAGCGTCAGCCGGGGAAACGGAAAGGCGGTCTGAGCAATGCCGAAAGTGAAAAAAATCCCGCAAAGGCAGTGCGTGGGCTGTCGGGAAATGCGGGATAAGAGGGAACTGTTAAGAGTGGTCAAGTCCCCGGAGGGGGGCGTGAGCCTTGATTTCAAGGGCAAGCAGCCGGGGCGCGGCGCCTATGTCTGCCATAACCCGGACTGTTTGAAGAAAGCCCGCAAGACAAGGGCATTAGAGAGGGCGTTGTCCACGGCGATTCCGCCGGAAGTCTACGACGCCATGGAAGCCGAAATGGACGCCCAGCCGAAAGGGGGCTTGCAAAATGGCGCCTCATGAAAGTTATACGCGCCTGCTTGGCCTCGCCTTGAAGGGCGGCAACCTCGCGGCGGGAAGCGACGCCGTGCAAGCGGCGGCTTACGCCGGAAACGTGCGCTTGCTGTTACTCAGCGCGGACGCGTCCCCCCGCGCCTGCCGGGAGGCGGAACTGTGCGCCGAACGCGGCGCTTGCCTCATGGTTGCCCTGCCCTGCGACAAAGCGGAGTTGGGCGGGGCGCTGGGGCGCGGCGCGACCGCAATCGCCGCCCTGACGGACACCGGGCTGGCCGCCGCCGTCGCGGAGCGTCTGGCCGCGCTGGACGCCGACCGCTACGGCGCGATTGCCGAACGCCTGCGCCTGAAGTCCAGACGCGCCAAGGAACGCCGGGCGGCTCACGCCCACGCCCGTCCGGAAGGCGCCAAGCGCAAAGCGGCGCGTCCGGAAGGCGCGAAAAGCAAATCCGCCGCCCCTCCGAAGGACAAGGCGCCCAAAGCGGCAACGCGTCTGGACGGCGCGGAACGCAAGACGGCGCGTCCGCGCAAGGCCGCGCCAAAACCCGCGCCGCGTCCCGGTAACGCCGAACGCAAGACGGCGGCTCGTCCGGACAAAGCCAACGGCAAACCGTCGGCGCGTCCGTTCGGACGCGCTCCCGCCAAACGCGGCGCGGCGTCCGGCAAACTGCGCGGGCGCCCCCCGAACCGCAAAAAGCCCCCGAAGCCCTAACGGCGCGTGATTTTTGATTTCATACAGCGAGGTGTTTTGATTGGCTAACAACGGAAAATACAGAGTGCACGAAGTGGCGAAAGATTTCGGGATTCCGTCGAAGTCCGTCACGGAGATTTTGGGCATTTACTCGGTCAAGCCGCGCAACCATATGCAACCGCTTTCGGAAAGCGATTTGTCCATTATCTTTGACTATCTGACCCAACACCACCAGATTTCCAACATACAGTCCATCTACGACGACATCGCCAAGCCCGACGAAAAACGCGCTTCCAAAAAGGGCGCGGAAGCCGCCGGGACGCCGCAAGCGGCGCCCGAAGCCGTCCCTGCGGGCGCGGAGGGCAAGCCCGGCGACGACAAAGCGCAAGCCCCGGCGGAAGCCGCCGCCGTCCAAGCCGAGCCCGACGCCCCCGCGCAAGCGCGGACGGAATCGAAAGACGCGAAGCCGTCCGACGCCAAGGGCGGCGCGAAGCCGGAACCCCGCAAGGGCGGCGACGCAAACCGCAACAGTCGCAACGACCGCAGAGGCGCGGACAATCGCGGCGGAGCCAAGCCCGACGACAAGGCCGGGCGCGTCCCAGACAACAGGGGCGGCGCCCCCAAGGCGGAAAGCAAGCCGTCGGCGAAGCCCGCCGACAAGGGCGGCGCGGCGAACAAATCCTCCAAGCCGCAGTCACGCGTGCCGCAACGGAAGATTGTCGACACCCGCAAGGGCGGCGACGTGAACCTTGACAAGTACGACGAACGCCTTGACGAACTCGGAGGACAGCGCGGGGAGCGTATGCAAAAGACGGGCGGGAAGGAGAAGTTCCGCAACGCCCAGCGCCGCGACCGCCAGCAGGCTATGTCCGCGAAGCGCCGTCAGGACGAGGCGGAGCGGTTGCGCCGCCTGAAACTCGAAGTGGCGCGGAAATCGCCCGTCAAGGTCTCCATTCCCGACAGCATTTCCGTCGGCGAGTTGGCGTCGCGCATGAAAAAGACCGGAGCCGAAGTCGTCAAGTGCCTGATGAAAAACGGCGTCATGGCGTCGTTGAGCCAGTTTATCGACTTTGACACCGCCGCCATTATCGCCGAGGAAATGGGCTGTAAGGTGGAGCGCGAAGTCGTCGTGACCATCGAAGAGAAGCTCATCGACGTGCGGGAGGACAAGGCGGAGGATTTGTCGCCCCGCGCCCCCGTCGTCGTCGTCATGGGGCATGTCGACCACGGCAAGACCACCTTGCTTGACGCCATCCGCAACACGTCCGTTGCGGCGGGCGAGGCGGGCGGCATTACGCAGGCCATCGGCGCCTACCAGACGGAAATCAACGGCAAGCCCATTACCTTCCTTGACACCCCCGGCCACGAGGCGTTCACGTCCATGCGCGCCCGCGGCGCCATGATTACGGATATTGCCATCCTCATGGTAGCCGCCGACGACGGCATCATGCCGCAGACTATCGAATCCATCAACCACGCCAAGGCCGCCAATATCCCGATTATTGTCGCCGTGAACAAAATCGACAAGCCCAACGCCAACCCCGACCGCGTGTTGCAGCAGTTGACGGAATACGGGCTTGTCCCGGAGGACTGGGGCGGCGAGACGATTTGCTGTCAGATTTCCGCCAAGAAGAAAATCGGTCTGGAAAACCTGCTGGAAATGGTCATCCTCACGGCGGAAATGGCGGAGCTGAAAGCCAACCCCAACCGCGCCGGGCAGGGCACGGTTATCGAGGCGCGGCTGGACAAAGGGCGCGGCCCCGTGGCGACGCTCCTTGTGCAGAACGGCACGCTGAAGCAGGGCGACATCATCATAGCGGGCACCGCCGTCGGGCGCGTCCGCACCATGACCGACTACAAGGGCAACCGTCTGGAAACGGCGGGGCCGTCCGTGCCCGTGGAAATCGCGGGGCTGTCCGAAGCCCCCGCCGCCGGAAGCCCCTTCTTTGCCGTCGCCGACGAGCAAATGGCGCGGAAACTCGTCGAACAGCGCAAGGCCGAGGAACGCGCCAAGTCCGCCGCCCCCGTGCAGAAGGTCTCCCTTGAAAACCTGTTCGACCAGATTCAGGCGGGCGAACGGAAAGAACTCGCGCTTGTCGTGAAAGCCGACGTGCAGGGTAGCGTGGAGGCGCTCAAGGCGTCGCTGGAAAAGCTGTCCAACGACGAGGTGAACGTGAAAGTGATTCACGGCGGCGTCGGCGCCATCAACGAGTCCGACATCATGCTGGCGGCGTCGTCCAACGCGATTATTGTCGGCTTCAACGTGCGCCCCGACGCGGCGGCGCGTGACGGCGCGGCGCGGCAGAACGTCGACATGCGCATGTACCGCGTGATTTATGACTGTATCGGCGAAATCGAAGCCGCCATGAAGGGTATGCTTGCCCCGAAGTACCGCGAAGCCGTGCTTGGCCACGCCGAAGTGCGCAAGGTCTACCACGTTTCGGGCGTGGGCACGGTCGCCGGGTGCTATGTCAAGGAGGGCAAGATTGTGCGGTCGTGCTCCGTGCGCGTCGTGCGCGACGGAATCGTGATTCACGAGGGCGCGCTGGCGTCGCTCAAGCGCTTCAAGGACGACGCCCGCGAAGTCGCCGAGAATTACGAGTGCGGCATGACCGTCGAGAAGTTCAACGACATCAAGGAGGGCGACACCATCGAGGCGTTCACCATGGAGGAGATTCCGCGCTAAGGCAATCAATCGGGGGCGGCGGTTTTGCCGCCGTCCCTGATTTAACTTACGGACAGGAGGACAATAATGGCATTGTTGAACGAAAATCAAATGCAAGAAGTTCTGGACACGCTGTATGAAAAAGCGTTAGACGGTATCCCGCTGGTCAGCAAGCCCATTGATGAACTGGCATATGATTACCTTTCCAAAAACAATCATAGCGCAAATTCCGCCGCTAAGAGTTTGATTAACTATCAAACTCTCAAATGCGGCACTTCGGGCTTTATTACTGGCTTAGGCGGTTTGCTTACCTTGCCTGTCGCAATTCCGGCAAATGTCAGCAGTGTCCTCTATGTGCAAATGCGTATGGTAGCGGCTGTCGCTCAAATCGGCGGCTTTGATACTTATTCAGACCAAGTTCAGTCTTTGGCTTATGTGTGTTTGACAGGTTCCGCCGCAACGGACATTATGAAAAAATCCGCCATTAAAGTGGGGGAACGGGTCACTTTGAACGCAATCAAGAATATACCGGGGAAAACGCTCACCCTAATTAACCAAAAAGTTGGTATGCGGCTTTTCACAAAATTTGGCGAAACAGGCGTTATCAACTTAGGAAAAGCCATTCCGCTTGTTGGCGGGGTAATTGGAGGCGGTGTGGACGTTGTTTCTACCAGAATCATCGGAGATAATGCCTATCGACTGTTTATTCAAAAACAGTTTTGAGCATTGGAAAGGAGCGGTTATGGCGGGCAACAGAATCGGGCGCATTAACGAGGAAATGCAAAGGGAGCTGTCCGCGCTTATCCGGCGGTTGAAGGACCCCCGCGTCAATACGGCGGGCATGGTCTCCGTGACGCGGGTCGAAGCCGCGCCGGATTTGCGCTACGCGACGGTTTATGTAAGCGTGCTGGACAAGGGGCGCGAAAAGGACGTTTTGAAGGGCTTGAAATCGGCGGCGGGATTCCTGCGGCGCGAAATCGGGGGCGCGTTGCGCCTGCGCTACACGCCCGAACTGCGCTTTGTCGGCGACAATTCCATTTTGCGCGGGGCGCAAGTGCTGGAAATCCTGCGGCGCGTGGAGCAGTCCGACGCCGAACGGGAAAACGCGTCCGCCGAAAGCAATGCGGACGGCGCGGAAAGCGCGTCCGAGAGCGCGGGCGGCGGCGCCGGGGAGGGAAAAACATGCTGACAGTACGCGAAACCGCCGCTTTGCTCAAAAGCTGGGACAATATCCTCATTCTAACCCACGTCCGCCCCGACGGGGATACCGTCGGGTGCGCGGCGGCGCTGTGCGCGGCGTTGCGGGGGCTGGGCAAGGCGGCGCACCTTCTCCCCAATCCCGAACTGACCGAGACCGCCGCGCCCTATTTCGCCCCCTACGCCGCCCCGGACAGCTTCCGACCGGAAAAAATTGTCTCTACCGACATCTCCACGGAAAAGCTGTTCCCCGAAAACGCGCAACCCTACAAAGGGAAAGTCGACCTTGCGATAGACCATCATCCGTCGTTTGAATGCTTCGGCAAGGCGAACATCGTGCGCCCGGAGGCGGCGGCGTGCGGCGAACTGCTTTACGACATTGCCGCCGCGCTGGGCGCGATTACGCCGGAAATCGCCCTGCCGCTCTATGTCGCCGTGTCCACGGACACGGGCTGTTTTGCCTACGCCAACACCACCGCGCACACCCACGCGGTCGCGGCGGCGCTCATGCGCACGGGCATTGACTACAGAGCCGTCAACAAGGCGTTTTTCCAGACGAAAACCCGCGTCCGTATGCAGTTGGAGGCGGCAATGCTCAAAGCGGCGGAGTTCTACGACGGCGGGCGCGTCGCGGTCATGCCCGTGCCGCTGTCGCTCATGGAATCGCTGTCGGCGACGCCGGGCGACGCGGAAGAGCTGTCGTCGCTGGGGCCGCTCATCGAGGGCGTGGACTGCGCTTTGACCATGCGCGAGCTGAAGCCGAACGAGTGGAAAATCTCCGTGCGGAGCGGGAAGCGCGTGAACGCCACGGAAGTTTGCCGACTTTTCGGCGGCGGCGGCCACGCGCAGGCGGGCGGCTGTACGATTTCCGGGACGTTCGAGGAGGCGCGGCGGCAACTCTTGGCGGGCGTCGCGCAGGTCGCGGGAGAGTAAGGCGGAAGGGAGGCGTTCGCCGTGCCGAACGGAATCATCATCATTGACAAGCCGTCGGGCTGGACAAGCATGGACGTGTGCGCGAAACTGCGCGGGATTCTCCGTGAAAGGCGTATCGGGCACGGCGGGACGCTTGACCCTATGGCGACGGGCGTTTTGCCCGTGTTCGTCGGACAGGCGGCGAAAGCCGTCGCATACGCCGAAAACGGGCGCAAGGAGTACGTCGGCGGCTTACGCCTCGGACTTGTCACGGACACGCAGGACATCACCGGGAACGCGCTGGAAACGCGCCCTGTCAGCGCGACGGAGGCGGAAGTCGCGGCGGCGTTCGCAAAGTTTGCGGGCAACATTCAACAAGTGCCGCCCATGTATTCGGCGGTGAAGGTGCAGGGGAAAAGGCTTTACGAGTTGGCGCGGAAGGGCAGGGACGTTGAGCGCAAGCCCCGCGCCGTCACAATCTACGAATTGGAGCTTTTGGAGCGCGTCGGCGAAACGGACTGGCGTTTCCGTTGCCTGTGCTCCAAAGGCACGTACATTCGGACGCTCTGCCACGACATCGGCGCGGCGCTGGGTTGCGGCGGGACGCTCTGCGAGTTGCGCCGCACGAAAGCGGCGGGGTTTACGTTAGCCGACGCCGTAACGCTCGACGCCGTACAGGAACAGGGCGCCGCGCTTCTGCGCCCGGTCGACACGCTGTTCCGGGAGTATCCGGCGTTGCGGGCGCCCTCGCCGGGCGCGGAACGCCGCGTCCGGTGCGGGCAGGAAATCCGTACCGACGCCCCCGACGGCGTTTACCGCCTCTACAGCCAAGCGGGGGAGTTCCTGAGCCTGTCGGAGGCGCGGGGCGGGGCGCTCAAATCCTTGAAGAACTTTTTTACGTCATGAAAAACGGGAGTGCGGCCATGCCCCAAGAGGAAAAAGTGATTGCGTTAGGCT
>JAFXQD010000061.1 GCA_017527365.1 Oscillibacter sp. | reverse complement strand
GGCTCCGCGACGACGGGCGCCGGGGGCGGCTCCGCCGCGTCCGGAAGCGGCGCGGGGGCGTCCGGGGCGGGCGCGGGCGCGTCGGGCTCTGACGCCGCCGCGACGGGCGGCGCGGCGGAAACGCAGATGGAGGCGTTTTTAGACGCTATCGACCGGATGGACGGCGGCGCGGGCGTGACAAGCGTTTCCGTGCGCCCGGAGTACGGCGCGGACGCCCCCGGCGCGGCGCTGGCGGCTTGCGCGACGGCGGCGGAGGCCACGGAGCTGGCCGACGCGCTCCTGACGTGGTGGGAACAGGCCGAACGTCAGGCGGCTTTGGAAGAGAATCTCGCCCGCACGGACGCGCTTCTGTCCGAGGCGCAGACCAACCTTTCCATGGGCACGGGCGACGAAAAGACGGTGGCCGCGTTGCTGGAAAAGCAAGCCGCGCTGTCGGACGCCGTGGAAATCTGCAAGGCGGAGAAGAAGAAAGCGGAATTGCGCGCCCCGGTGGGCGCGGATGTCGCGTCGCTGGACGTGCCGTCGATGTCCGTATTCTTTGACCCCGGCGAGGCGGACGTAAGCCGCGTCGCGCTGACCGCCGTCGCCTACGCGCAGACCACCGGGAAGGACGAGGCGAAGGTTGAGGAAGATACCAAAACCGCGCTGGTCGATTTGGGAGAAACGTACAACGCGGCGCAGGCGGCGTTGAAGCAGTACGAGGACGCCGCGAAAAACGCGCAGGACGCCGCGCAGGCCTATTCCACGGGCGACGGAAGCAAGACGGCATGGAGCGACGCGTTGTCGGCGCGAGCCGACGCAAAAAGCGCGGCGGTCTCCGCGCTCGCGGCGTTTTCCCGTCAGGCAAACGCCCTGAACGCCCTCACGGGCGGATGGGTGTCCAAGACTTACGGATGGAACGAGGAAGCGTTTGAGCCGCTTTTCGCGGCGGAGGTTCTGCCCCCGGTCTTGGACGTGCCGGGAGAGGAAACCCCCGCTTCCGGCGGCGGCGCGGCCGCGTCCGGGGACGGCGCGGCTACGGGTAGCGGTACGCCCGCAGATGGCGGCGCGTCAGATAGCGGCACAACGACAAATAGCGGCGCGTCGGGTGGCGGCGCGGTCGCGTCCGGAGACGGCGCGGCTACAAGTAGCGGAGATTCCGGTAGCGGCGCAACGACAAATAGCGGCGCGTCGGGTGGCGACGCGGTCTCTTCCGGAGACGGCGCGGCTGCAAGTAGCGGCGATTCCGGTGACGGCGCGTCTACAAGTAGCGGCTCGTCGGGTAGCGGAACAAGCGCGGGTAGCGGAGATTCCGGTAGCGGAACGACTACGGATAACGGCGCGTCCGGCAACGGCGCGGTCTCTTCCGGAGACGGCGCAACTACAGGTAGCGGCGATTCCGGTAACGGCGCGGGCGCGGATAGCGGCGCGACCATAGACCCGGACGCCGACCAAGCCATATACGGCGGCGACGGCTTGACGTACAAGGGCGAGGGCGACGACACCGGGGAAACGAAAGACCCCTACGCCCCGCGTATCGGCGAGGACGGGAAAATCTACCCGTTCGACCCGGAGGACGAGGCTTTGCAGAACGGGCAGGGGCAGGAAGAAGCCGACCCGGAGGAAAGCATAAGGCAGGCGGGGGAGGCTTTAATCGCGGTATTGGAGACCCTGTTCGGAACGAATCAGGAGGAGGAGTGAGCGGCATGGCGGATTACACGGCCTTTGTGGAGGCGGGCAACGCGCTTGTGGAGATGTTGCGGGACAAACTGACGCCGGAGCCTCTCGGCGACAGGGAATCCATCTCCCTCTGCTCCCCCCACGACAACGGCAACAACCAGTTGACAATTTACCTCTACCAAGTCGAGGAGGAAGCCCCCCAGAACAACGTCGGCTATTATCAGGCCGACCGGAACACCCAGCGCATTCGCCCCGCGCAGTTCGTTATGCGCTATCTGGTGACGGCGCATTCCAAAGCCCCCGGACAGTTGAAGGAAGCCGACCAGCACCGCCTTATCGGCGCGGTCGTGCAGACCCTGCGCGACAACCCCATGATTCCCTCTAAGTACCTCTCTGGCTCTTCGGCGGAGGAGGGCGCGCAGTTCCACGTGGCTATTGAGAAAACGTCCATGGAGCAGATTCTGAAAATCTGGAACAACACCACGAAAGAATACAAGCTCTCACTGGTGGTCGCGCTGACGGGCGCAAGCATCAATTCCGGCAGGACGCGGCAAATCTCCCGCGTCACGGACGCGGCAATCAACGCGCAGGAGCGCGAGGCGGCTTTGGAAATTCTCGGCGCGGACGACGGCGCGCAAAGGCGCGGGACGGGAGGCGGCGTATGAGGCGAAATATGATGTCTATGACGATAAGCCATCGGCTGTCGGCGGCGGTTCTGCCGCTGGACGGCTTCACCGGGCGCGTTCTCGGACAGCGCGTCCTGTGCGAACTGGACGGCGTCCCGTTGCGCCGCCCCCTCTGGAAACAGGACGGCTGGCTGGTTTTCCCCGACCTGCCCCCCGGCGAACATCGCCTTGCGTTGCGCTGTCCGGGCTTTGAGCGGCGGACGCTCTCGCTCTCCGGGGACACGCGGACGGAGGAAGCCGTGATTTTGAATCCGGGCTTGGGCTACGCGTACCCCCCGGAGACGGCGTTCCTGTCGCTGACGCTCTCCGGTCTGCCGGAGGCGCAAACGCAACTGTTCGCGGGCGCGGACGACCCGCGACAGTTGAAGCTCATGAAAGAGGCGAAAGCGGGGGATTCCGCCGTCAAAATGTTCCTGCGCGGCCCCGTCCCGCGCCCCGGATGGTACCTGCTCCGGGGCAAAACGACGGAGGCGGTCTTTCTCCGCCGCGTGACCGTCGAGGGCGACGCGGAAACGGCTTCCCCGCTGGCGGGGAAGCATTCCAGAGGCGCGGCGCTTGTCCCGGCGCGGCTGTTCCCCGTTGCGGAGGGCGAAACGCTCAGAATCCCCTTCCGGGATTCCGGGGCGGCGTATCTGTTCTGCGGCGGCAAGCTGAAAACCGCAGAGCTTCGGGCGGGCGAAAAGCAAAGCCTGACATGGAATCTGGAGGCGTGACGATATGGCGAACCCCGTAGTGCAGACATCCGTGTGCATGTGCACGTTCGGAATGGCCCCGTGCCCGCTGATGGTCTCGTCCCAGCAGACCGTCATGGTGAACAACATGTTGCAGGCGACGATTATGGACAACAAGTTTCCGACCTTCGGAATGTGCACCAGTCTGGCGAACCCCACGGTGTCCGCCGCCACCGCCGCCGCGATGGGCGTCCTGACGCCCATGCCCTGTGTCCCGGCCATTGTCGCGCCGTGGGTTCCCGGCGCCCCCACGGTGCTTGTGGGCGGAAAGCCGCTCCTGAACAACACCAGCAAGCTGATGTGCAACTGGGGCGGGGTGATACAGGTCAACTTGTCGCCCGCGTTCACCACGCTGACGCCGTAAGCGGCGCAATCGCAACGGAGAGGGGGAGCCCATGGACTGGCAAGACGTGCGGGAAGCGGACGTTGAGAAGCTCGGCGTCGGCTACGCAGGGCAGGGGGAGTTTGTCGCGGATTTGATGTCGTGGCTGGACTTGTCCCTTTATTACTACTACTGCTGTCACCAATGGCTGGGGCCTTCCGGCGAAATGCGGAATATGCTGGGCGTGGTGGTCACGCGGGAGGAGTTCGAGCATAATTTGACGAAATCGGCGTTGCGCGGTCTTTCGACGCAGTTGAACGCGGACGAAAGGCAACAGTTGTACTACGCCCGCCAAACTATCCTGCTCCGGCTGGAAAAGACGACGGAGGAATTTCCCGCGCTGTCGCTGTTCCGCCGCTTCGGGCTGGATTCGTTTGAACGCGCCTGCGTGGTTCTGGCTTGGTCCGTCGTGCTGGATAAAAAGTATGAGCGGCTTTTCGCATACCTACAGGACGACATGACGCGCAAAGCCCCGGAACGCGAATTAGCCGCGCAACTGTTCCTTCCCGACGGGGAGGAACTGGAAACGTGCATGGCGCGTTTCAGCCGTCCGGGAGGCTTCCTGCGGCTCTTTGAGCGTTCGGAACAGGGGGCGCTCGTACTGCGTCCCGCCGTTATCGAATACTTGTCTGCGGGGACGGTCTCCGACCGCCCCGGACGCGTTTTCTTTCGCGGCGCGACGCAAACGCCTTCCGGGCCCCTGCTGGTTCATCAGGAGACGGCGCGGCAGTTGGACGCCGCTTTCGCAAGCCCGGACAGGCTTTCGGTACTGCTCTCCGGGGCGGCGGGAAGCGGGAAACGCTTCCAAATCGAACACCTTTTTGCGCGTCAAAAGCAGGACTGCGTTTTCGCGGACGTTTCCGGGGAAAACGCGTTGCAAAAGGCGGAGGAAGCGGCGCTGGCGGCGGATTTGACGGGGGCTTGCCTGTGCCTGCGCCGTCTGGACGGCGACGGCGAAACCCCGCCCGACGCGGCGCGCATGGAGGCGTTGGAAAGTCTGGAGCTGTTGCGGGGCAAACGCTTTTTCCTGTCGCGGAATCCCATCCGGGGCTGTCTGCGGGGGCTGGCGGTCGAGCTGGAAATCCCGTCCCCGGAGGAGGAGGAGCGGGCGGAGCTCTTTCGCGGCGCGTTGTCCGGCTACGAAATCGACGGCTGCACGCCCGAAGAGCTGGCGGCGAAATTCCGCTTCCAGCCCGCGCAAATCCGCCTCGCCTGCGCTCAGGCGGC
>JAFXQD010000003.1 GCA_017527365.1 Oscillibacter sp. | reverse complement strand
CCCCCGGCGGACGGAGCCGTCGTGCAGTTCGACTTCGACAAGCTCGTCATACGTGACGTTCTCCACCATGCGGACCATCATCAGGGGGCTGACGACTTCCTCTACGGTCTTATATTCCCGAATCATGCGCTTTCACCTCCCTGCGCGGCGATTTCCTCAATTTCCTTCGCCATTTCCTCCCGCATTTGGGCGTAGGCTTCCTTGTACTGGTCGGCGGGGACGCTCTTGGCGCGTCCGATAGTCTCGCGCACGGGAATTGCGAACAGCTTCGCAACGTCGGCGCCCTTGGCAATGGCGGCGCGGCAGAGCTTGTCGTATTCCAGCACCATGGCAAGCAAACGCGCCTGCCTGTCGTAACTGGAATAGCCGTCGATGTCCGTGAAGGCGTTCTGTTGCAGGAAGTCCTCGCGCACCATACGCGCCGTTTCAAGCGTCAACTGGTCGGCGGGCGACAGCGAATCCTTGCCCACCAACTGCACGATTTCGTTTAGGCTCGCCTCGTTCTGGAGAATGCCCATCGCCTGCCCGCGGTTCTTCATGAAGCCCTCGCCGTATTCCTCGTCGAACCACGGCTTGAGGGAGTCCAGATAGAGGGAGTAGGAGTTGAGCCAGTTAATGGCGGGGAAATGGCGGCGGTAGGCAAGGGAGGAATCCAGCGCCCAGAATACCTTGACAATGCGCATAGTAGCCTGAGAGACGGGTTCGGAGAGGTCGCCGCCCGGAGGCGACACCGCGCCGACCGCCGTCAGGCTTCCGCGCCGCTCGTCGGAGCCGATGCACTCCACGCTCCCGGCGCGCTCGTAGAACTGCGCGAGGCGCGACGCCAGATAAGCCGGGTAGCCCTCTTCGCCGGGCATTTCTTCCAGCCGCCCGGACATTTCGCGCAACGCCTCCGCCCAGCGGGAAGTCGAGTCGGCGATAACCGCCACGTCGTAGCCCATGTCGCGGAAATACTCGGCAATCGTGATTCCCGTATAGACGGACGCCTCACGCGCCGCCACGGGCATGTCGGAAGTGTTGGCGATAAGGACGGTGCGTTTCATCAGCGTTTCGCCCGTGCGGGGGTCTTTGAGTTCGGGGAACTCGCGCAAAACGTCGGTCATTTCGTTGCCGCGCTCGCCGCAGCCGATATAAACCACGATGTCCACGTCAGACCATTTCGCAAGCTGGTGTTGCACGACGGTTTTGCCGGAGCCGAACGGGCCCGGAACCGCCGCCGTGCCGCCCTTGGCAATCGGGAACAGCGTGTCGATAATGCGCTGTCCGGAGCAGAGGGGGCGTTTGGGCGGGTACTTCTTCGTGTACGGGCGCCCCACGCGCACGGGCCATTTCTGCGTCATGGTCAGCTTTACTTCGTCGCCGTCGTCCTTTTTCAGCACGGCGACGGTCTCCGTGACGTTGAAAGAGCCGCTTTGTATGCTCTTAATCGTGCCCTTGAGGTTCGGGGGAACCATGATTTTGTGAAGCACGACGGGGGTTTCCTGCACGGTTCCGATAACGTCGCCGCCAATCACCTTGTCGCCGGGCTTGGCGACGGCGACGAAATCCCATTTCTTTTCGCGGTCGACGGCGGGGACTTCCACGCCCCTTGTAATGCACGCGCCGACTTTCTCGACAATGCGCTCAAGGGGGCGCTGGATTCCGTCGTAAATGCCCTCAATCATGCCGGGGGCAAGTTCCACGCTCATGGGCGCCCCGGTCGTGACGACTTCCGCGCCGGGGCCGAGCCCGGACGTTTCCTCGTAGACCTGAATGGAGGCGGTGTCGCCCTTCATGGTCAGGATTTCGCCAATCAGGCGCTGGGGGCCGACGCGGACAACGTCGGACATGTTCGCGTCCGCCAGCCCCGTCGCCACGACAAGCGGCCCCGATACTTTCACTACTTTACCGCTCAATATGAAAAACCTTCTTTCAATATCCGTCGGGGATTAGAGGATGTCCGCGCCGACGGCGCGTTCAATCGCCCTCTGAATGTTCTCTTTGCCCACGCCGAGGGAGCCTTCCCGCCCCGGTATCAGGATAATCGCCGGGCGGATTTCGTCCTTGTAGCGGGAAATCACGTCGGGCAGGGCAAGAGCCAGACGTTCCGTCAGGTAAATGACGGCGCAGTCGGATTTCGCCAAATCGCGTATTTTCTCCCGCGCCTCTTCCGGGGATACGACGGGATACGTGTCCAGTCCGAGGGCTTGGAAGCCCATGACGGATTCCCAGTCGCCGATAACGGCGATACGCCACGCGGTAGCCATATCATCCCCTCCTTACGCGAGCCCGGCGCGGAGCCGGGAGCGGAGCGCGTCGGCGGGAACCCCGGCGGCGCGGCCTAACAGGAGTATGCGCAGGTTGGCGTACTCCGTCTCTTTGGCGGCGAGGTAGCCGACAAGCGGCGCGTCGCCGAAGGGCACGAACTGCGCCCCGGACAGATAGCCCGTCACGGCGTCGTCGCAGAGCTTTTCAAACTCGGTCAGGCTTCCGCCCTTGACGGCCTCCGCGCCGGCTTCCCCCGCCGCCGCGAACGCGGTCGGGGCGCACAGCTCCGCCACGCTTCCGCCGTTGGCGGCGGCAAGGACGCCCTCAACGTCGATTTCGCCGCCGTCAATCAACGCGCCTTTCAGGAAATCGGCGTTGCGCCCCATGCGCATCGTGCGGACAAGGGCGCGCAGGTTTTCGGCGTCAACCATGGTTCGCGCATAGCCTTGCAGGAACGCGCTCCCGGTCTCGGCGGCGATGTCTTGCAGGTCGGCGTACATCCTGCGGTCAAGCGCGATGTCGCTTAACTGCGGGTCGCGGGTGGTGTCCAGAATGTCCTTGGCCTCCGCGACGGCGGCGGCGAGTTCGCCGGGAAGCTCCCCGTATTCGCCCGTGCGCACGGCCTCCGCGAGTTCCGCCGCCGGGACGCGCCCCAAGCCGCTCAACATGGGCGCGGGGTCTGCGCCCAGAGCCAGCGCCTTGACCGCCGCTTTCGCGTTGTGGTAGTCGTAGCGGACGCGGAAGAAGTCGAAAAAGCGCGTGTCGGGGGCGCCGTCCGCCAAGTCGCGGAACGTCTCCTCCCGGATTTCGGCTATCGCCTTGTCCAGCGCCTCCGGGCTCGCGGCGTCCAGTTCGGGGTAGCCGCATTCCTGCAAGAGTTTCGCGGCGTCCTCGTCCGTGCGGGCTTCCAGAAGCTGTTCCATGCGCTCGCGGGTCAAAAGCCCGTTCTCCATGGCGCGGATACGGGCGGAAATCGCCAGATAATCCGTGTCTTTGATTCCTTTCGCCATAGCGCTCCCCCCTTACGAGGCCGACGCTTTGCGCAACGGCGTTTTCGCGCCCTGTTCGGGGAAGAGCGTCCGCACGACGGCTCCGGCGGTCTCGGCGCGTTGGAGGCGCACAAGCGTTTCAAAGGCGCAGTTCACTTCCACGTTGCGCCCTTTCAGGATGAAGCCGCCGCGGATGTCCGCCGTCTGTTTCGACAGCGCGATGTGCTTGCCTTTGGCGTTCGCCTTGTCGACCGCCTTCTGCCCCACGCGCTCCCTGTCCTTCTTGGAGAACACCGCCTCTTCCGCGCCGCCCATGGACGCTTCCGCCAGCAGTCCGGCAAGGGCGTCAATGTACAGGCGGTCGGGCATTGCGCAGAGCTTTTCCAGCGCCTTTTCATAGGCGGCCTCCACCATTTCCTGACGGGCGGCCAGCGTGACTTTCCGCGCCTCCATTTGCGCCATGCTCACAAGGCGCTCCTCGCGCTCGGCGGCGGCCTTCTCGTTGCGCTCGGAAAGCGCCGTCCGCTCCCCGTCGGCTTGGGCTTTGAAACGGCTGGTAATCTCGTCCGCCTCCGCCCGCCCCTTGCGCAGAATCGCGTTCACTTCCTCTTGCGCGTCCACGGCGATGCGTTGCGTAATCCGTTCAATTCCGTTCATATTTCAACTCACGCCCTATGCGGGCGCCTCCTTTCCTCGGAAGTCAGGCGCTGATATTGATAATCATCAGCATGGAGGCCAGCAGGGACAGAATCGCGTAGAACTCGACGGTAATGCACAGCACCATGCCTTTCGACCAGTCGTCGGGCTTCTTGGCGAGGATGTTAATGGAGCCCGCCGCGACGCGCCCTTGCGCGATAGCGGAGAACAGCCCGCCCAGCGCCATGGGCAGGCAGGCGGCGAAATACTGCATACCTTGCGCCACGGTAAATTCGGGGAGCGTTCCGGAAAGCAGTCCCATGCGGAAGATGGCGAAGAACCACACGACCAGCCCGTACAAGCCCTGCGTGCCGGGGATGACTTGGAGAATCATGACCTTGCCGAATTTGGAGGGGTCCTGACACAGAAGCCCGGTTCCCGCCTCGCCGGCAATGCCCGTGCCCTTGGCGGAGCCAATGCCGGAGAGAACCGCCGCAAGTCCGGCGCCCAAAAGGGCAAGGGCAAGCCCGCCAATGGGGCCAAGGAAGGTGCCGCTCTGCGCTTGCAGTTCGACCTGCTGAATCAGGCTCAAATCCATATCCATTGTGTTTTTCCTCCTGAAATGTTTTCGTATCCGCGCCGAAAGCGCGGCTTTGCAATGCGCAAGCCCGGATTTAAGAGGGCTGTACGTCCACGAATTTCGTATGGATTGCCAGCGGGCGGAAAGGCTGTCCGCCGTCCTCGTAGAACTTGCCGAAGTATTCCAGACATTGCAGGCGCAAGTCGTGGACGTAACAGCCTAAGAGGTTGAGGGCGAAGTTGAGCGCGTTGCCCGCGAGGGAGATAATGAGAAATACGACGATGTTTCCGGGAATGGCGCCCAAGGTGTTGAACACCTGCGCGATGACGCTTCCCGCCAGCATAAGCGCCATGAGACGCGAATACGAGAGGATGTCGCCGAAGTACCCGGTGACGTGGTTGTAGAGGGAGCCGAAAATTCCCGTAATTTTGCCCATGCCTTTCCCGGTGAGAATGGGCCCGGCGAGAACCATTGCGCCCCCGGCAATCAGCACAACGGGCGTGATATTGGCAATCATGAGCCCCAGCCCCGCGAACACAACCCACCATGTGACTTCTTCCCAGACGGCGTCCATAATCTGCCCGCGCCGGAGCTTGATTGCGAAGCTAATGACCATGCCCGTGAGGATTTGCACGAACCCAAGGCACATCGCCCCGACCAGTATCATGAGCGTGTCGTCAAGGGGCGTGAAGAGCGCGGGGAGCGCGAAGTCTCCGCCCGTCGTGAGCTTGACGGCCTGCGTTAAGAAGTCGCCGAAGAAGCCGCCCGTAACCGCGCCCATGACAAACGTGCTGACGCCGCAGAGGGTCAACAGCCCGAACAAATGCCCCGCCGTGCCCTTGGGCTTATACTTGCTTGTGATAAGCAGTCCCGCCAGAATCATCAGCGCGCCGTAGCCCATATCCGCCATCATAATGCCGTAGAACAGGATGAAGAACGGCGCCATAAGCGGGTTGGGGTCGACGTTGCGGTAATCCGGCAGGGAATACATTTCCGTGACCATGTTCAGCGGGCGCGTGAGCCAGTTGTTCTTGAGCAGTACGGGCGGGCGGTCGTCGGGCGACGGCTCTTCCTCTTCCCACGCGCAAATGTCGCTGTCCAGAAAGCTCCGTATCGGCTGCATGTTCTCTTCCGGCGCCCAGCCCTCGAAGAAAATGATTTTTCCATCGGTCATGAGCCGCCCGGCGTTCTCCTCGCGGCAGAGCTCCGCGTTGAGGCGGTCGGCGTAGAGGCGCAGGGCGTCGCGGCTGTCGCCGCACTGCGACAAGTCCAGCGCCGCCTTGTCCTGCGCCGCTTGGTTTTCGGAAAGCGCCCTGTCGAGTTCCGCGATGTTCGCCGCCGCCGTGCCCGTGACGCCGGGGAACGCCGTCGCGCTGAAATTGAACGGCCTGAGCGCGTCCTGCGCGGCGTCCTCGTCCGCCCTGTGGAACACGAGCAACGCGCAGGACTGCTCGCGCCCCGCGCTGACCTCCAAGACCTCCGCGCAAATCTCGCCCAACGCGGTTCGCACGGCGCCGAAATCCGTCCCGGCGGGGCAAGTTTCAAGGCGGAACGCGACGTGCTCCGTGCCGCCGTCCTCCAGCGGCATGTCCAGCGACTGCCACGGGAGCAACGCCGCCTTCCGCGCCTCCAGACGGTTGCGCTCGTTGCGCAGTTTCGCCATCGACCGCAACAGCCCGTTGATTTTGCCGCTTGCGGCTTTGGCGTCCTCGACGGTCTTGGAGCTCAGGAACTCGCGTTCCGTCACGCCGCGCCGCAGGACGAACAACCCTTCTTTCGCCGGGGCGTACTGCCTCAACGCTTCCAGCGCCGCGTTTGCGTCGGCAAGCTCGCCCTTGGTTTTCGTCAAATCAACGGCTTCCCGGCGCAACAGCGCCGCCCATTCCGGGTCGGACAGCCGCGCCTCCGGCTCGCTGATTTCCACGCACCCCAAATGCAGAAGCCCCTTTAAAAGCTCCTCCTTCCGCGCCGCCATTGCCATGACGCGGAGCCGCTTCATTTTGGTAATCATTCAGCGCCCCACGACCTTTCTGACAATGTAGTCCGCCGCTTCGTTAAGATTGGCTTTCGCCGCCTCGCGGAGCGCGTCCCCCTCCGCTCTGGCGTTCCCGTCGATTTCTTTCGCTTTGACCGCGGCGCGTTCCTCCGCCTCGCGCATGAGCTTGCGGTTCTCCTCCGCCGCGCCCGCCCGGACTTCCTTCAGCAACGCTTCGCCGTTGCGCTTGGCGTCGGCGACCAACTGCCGCGCCTCCGTCCGGGCTTCCGCAATCCGCCTTTGTCCTTCCCGTTCCGCGTCGGCTACCTTTTGGATTGCTTCCAAGGACATCTTCTATCACCTTCTCTCCGGATAGTCCTTCCGGTTTTGACGTTCCGCCGCCCGCGCCGCGCTTTCCGGAAGGAATTTCCAATCCGGAGGCGGCAAAACAGGCAGTCTAAGCCATTATAGAGGAAAAAATTCGCCGGCGCAAGGAATTTCGGGTTTTCCCCGGAACTTTCGTTTCTTTGCACAATTCCGACGCGTTTTTTACGGCGTTTCCACAACATTTCTTGGGGCGCGTAAAAACACTTAACAAATATGCGCCTTTAAGGACTGCACGTCAGAAAAACAAAGCGCGGGCGCCCCGTCTTTCGGAACGCCCGCGCTTTTTGTCACACGTCCACAGTGGCGCCGTTGCTGAGGAAGTACAGGACGCGGCGCGTGACGGGCTTTTCCAACACCCGCCGCAAGGCGTCGCTGTACGCCCGCAACTGCGGGCGGTAGGCGTCGGCGCGTTCGCGCAACGTCTCCGCGTCCCGGACGCGGTCTGTCTTGAAGTCTACCACGGTCAAGCCGTCGTCGGTCTCAAAACAGCAGTCCACGACGCCCTGCAACAGCACGGTATCCCCGGCGCGGGCGCGGGCGTCGTACTCCGAGGCGTCCGTTAGCAGCGTGAAGCGGTATTCGCGGCGCACGTTGCGCCCGGCGCGGATTTCCGCCGCCAGCGGGGACGACAAAAAGCGGTCAATGGCGCGGCAGTCGATAGCGCCCGCCTGTTCGGGGGTCAGGAGCCGCTTTTCGACCAGCGCCGCCGCCTGCGCGGACGCCGCCCCCCCGGAAAAATCCAAATGCTGTAGCAACAAATGCGACGCCGTGCCGCGTTCGGCGGGGGTCAGCCCGTGCGCCTCCCAGCGAAATTTGGGTTGCGACAGCGGGCGCAACGCCGGAATATGCGCGGCGTTCTCCGCGATTTCCTCGTCAACCGGGCGCCCCTTCAACTGCGTGGCGGTGAGCTTGGCGGGCAACGCCGTCTCCGCCTTGTACGGGTACTCCCAATCGAGCAGGGACGGGTCGAAGGCGGCGGCGCGTTCGACGGTCGGCGCGCCGCGCACGGCGGCGGGAATCTCCCGGAAGTCCTCCGCGTCGTGAAGGGAAACTTCCCAAGGGGAATCGCCGCCCGCCCAGAGGGTTTCCGGCTCCGTCCCGGCGGCGCCCCGCAGCGCCGACGCCTCCGGGCGCGTCAGGAGCGACAGCAACAGCCAATCGCCGAACGACTTGCACTCCGCGACGCTCTCCGGGGGCGCGGGGACGCCCGCCAGCGGCGCCAGTTTTTGCAGTTTCTTCCCCGCGCCGTATGCCGCGTCAACCATGATGAGCTTTTCCTTTGGGCGCGTCATGGCAACGTATAGGATTCTCTGTTCCTCCGACAGATTTTCCCGGCGCAGACGCGCTTCTAAGGCTGTCCGCGCCAAAGTCGGGTAGCGGATACGGCGTTTCAAATCGACATAGCGCGGGCCTAAGCCGAGTTCCGGGTGCACGAGCACGGGCGCCTTGAAGTCCTGCCCGGAAAAGGCGCGGTCAAGGTCGGCTAAAACCACGATTGGAAATTCCAGCCCCTTCGACTTGTGAATGCTCATGAGCCTTACGCCGCTGTGGGCGCCGCTCCCGCCCGACGGCATACGCCCCGCGTCGATAAGGCGGCGCGTCTGCGTGACGAACGCGAACAGCCCCCTGTAGCCGTTGGCCTCAAAGCGTTCGGCGTGGCGTCCGAGGGCAAGCAGGTTTTCGCGCCGCTCCTCCCCGGCGTCCATCGCGCCGAACAAGCCCAACAAATTCAGCCTTGCGCACAGGTAGCAGTAGAACTCGTAAACGCCCATATCCGGCGCGGCGCGGCGCAGTTCCGAGAGCGTGTCCAGAAAAGCAATGCAGTCCGCGTCGCCCTCCGGGGTTTCGGCGCTTTCGGACGGCGCGTCCGCGCTTTCCGACGGCGTTTCGGCGCCGGGGTCGGCGTCGTCGGGCAGACCGGCGGCGGCGCGGAGCGCGTCGTAGAAGTCGCCCTGCGGGTGGCGCGCCCGGATTTCCGCGAGCCTGTCCGCCGCGAACGCGAACGCCGGCGAACGCAGTACGGCGATGAGCGGCACGTCTTGGCGCGGGTTGTCCGCGATTTGCAACAGCGCGAACGCCGTCGAAACTTCCATAGTGTCGAAAAATCCGCCGCTTTCGTCGAAGGAGCACGGAATATTTTGTTCGGCTAACGCCTCGAAAAAAGCGGCTGTGCGCGTGCGCGGGGAGCGCATAAGGATAACAATATCTTCCGGGCGGCATGGGCGGAAAGTCCCGTCGGCTTCCGTGACGGGAAAGCCGCCGTCTAACAGTTCGCGGATACGCCGCGCCGCGAAACGAGCCTCCGCCGTCAGGCGGCGCACGGGCGGCGCGTCGGGGTCGTCGGCGGCGGTTCGCATACGCGCCGAGAGCAAGTGAAACTCCGCCGCGCAGTCGGCGCGGGGCGGATAGTATTCCGCGCCGAAATGCAGGGCTTCCTCCTCCCCGTAGGACATTTCCCCCATTTCCGGGGACATGATGTTTGCAAAGACAAAGTTGGCGGCGTCCAGAATTTCGCGCCGGGAGCGGAAGTTCCGCGAAAGCAGTATTTTCCGCTCCTGCCCGTCCCGCGCCTGTTCGTAGGGCGCGAACGCGGCGTATTTTTTCAGGAAAATCGTGGGGTCGGCGAGCCGGAAGCGGTAAATGCTCTGCTTCACGTCGCCGACGACGAACAGATTCTTTTCGTCTTTCGACACGGCGCGGAAAATCGCGTTCTGCACCTCGTTCGTATCCTGATATTCGTCAACCAAAATTTCGGCGTAGCGTCCGGCGATTTGCCGTCCGGTTTCAGTGGGGCTTCCGTCGGGCGCGATAAGCAGTTGCAACGCCAAATGCTCTTGGTCGGCGAAGTCGGCGGCGTTGATACGGAGCTTTTCCAATCGGTACGCCTCCGAGAAGTCGGAAACCAAATCCAGCAGGGCAACCATGGCGGGCGCGATTCCGCGCAAGTCCCCCATGGCGTCCGCGCCGTTGACGGCCAGCGTCTTTTGCAACGCTTTCAGCCCGTCCTTGCAGTTCTTCCAGACCTGCGACAGCGACACGACAAGCGGGTCGTCCTTGCGCCCTTTGGGGGTCGTGAGGCGCGGGAACGCGACAAGCTCCGCGACTTGCGCGGCGCTGTCCCAGCGCGACACGCGTTTGAGCGCGTCCATGCCCGCCGCCGCCGTCAGGAATTTCTCGCCGTAGCCCTTTTTCAGCTTTTCGTCGCCCTCCGTGCGCGACGCCCCGCGCCGCAACAGCTCCTCCCAATGCGCGGCGCGCCTTCTCACGACCCCCAGCAGTTCCCCGGCGTAGGCGGTGGCGTCGAACGGCGTTTCCCCGTTTTGCAACGCCCCCCACGCCGAACGCCCCGCCTCCAGCCACAGCGACGGCCAAGCGTGGCTTTGGAGCTTGTCGTAGACCTCCAGCGCAAGGGAGACAAGGGCGCCGTCGTCGCGCCCCGCGCCCATGGTATCCGCAAGCAGTTCGCCCCCCGGCGACAGGTTTTCGTAGAACGCCTCCAGCGTGCGGCGGAGTATGCGTTCCCGCAGAAGCGCCGCCTCCGGCTCGTCCAGCACGCGGAAATCGGGCGTCAATGCGTGGCGGTCGCCGTCCCGCGCCAACAGGTGCGTGTTCTCGCGGAGCAAGCCCGTGCAGAACGAATCGACCGTTTTAATGTCCGCCTGATAGACGCGCAACATCTGCCGCCGCAGGTGTTCGTTGCCGGGGTTCTCGCCGACGCGCCTGCTCAATTCCCCGGCGATTTTGCCGCGCAGTTCCGCCGCCGCCGCTTTCGTATAGGTGATGACAAGGAACTCGTCAAGGTTTTTCCGCTCCTCCTCCGCGTACCGGAACAGCCGCTCGACAAGCACCTTCGTTTTCCCGGAACCCGCCGCCGCCGATACCAGCAACTGCCCGCCGCGATTCTCCACGGCGGCGGATTGTTCGGGCGTCAAAGTTAAACCCATGCTTTTTCCTCCTTATCGCTTTACCCCTCCCGGCGCTACGCGCCCAATTTAAAGAACCCCTCCCCCTGTCCCCCTCCCCAAAGGGGAGGGGGGAACGTTTATTTTATGCGGCTTCGGTCTCCGTCCCTCCCCCTTTGGGGGAGGGTGTCGCGCAGCGACGGGTG
>JAFXQD010000060.1 GCA_017527365.1 Oscillibacter sp. | reverse complement strand
TCTCTCCATGACGCTCCCCTCCTTATATAATGCCAGTCTGGCATTTTTAGCATTGCCTGTACGCCGAAAAGCCAAAAATGCCAGACTTCATTATGACACATTTACCTGCGCGGGGGTAGGTACGCTTCTTTTATCGCTTACACTTGTTTTGAGAAACTTTGGTTTTCAGACCCCACCTGACCCCACCTAAACTCTACATCTCTGTCAGGATACTCTGGAAAGAAGAGTGTCAGTGTCTATAGAGATACCCTTGTAAGTGGGCTTCCCGGAGATTTTTACCTTTCGGAAGCCCATTCCCTCCATCGCCGCTGAAAAGTCGTTCTCCCTGCGGATGAACTCCCCGGAATCCGACGCCCAAGAGCGGTATTCCAAGTACAACGCCCTTGCCGCAGTACGGGCGCGTTCGTCCCGGACACAGCGTTCCTCCAAAAAGCTGTTCAGCCAATCCTCCCGCTGACGGTAGGCGTCCGTTGCCCCCTCCACGGCGTCCGGGATGTCCAGCTTACAGCCGTTGCGGATGAAGTTTCCCGCTCCCTCAATCTCCCGCCGCCAGCGTCCCGCGCAAGAAGCTCGATGGAAAACGGATTAGCGCGTAAATTTTATTGAGAAAACCCTTGCATATTGTCATATTTTGTGATATACTACAAAAAGTAAAGGTTTGCATGGTTCTTTCGGGAGAGTTTGAAAGGATGGTCGTACTATGAATAAAGCTCATGATGTAAAAAAAAGCGAAATCAAACCGAAAAAAGGCAAGCTGAAAACGATGTTGTCCTTGACCGGATTGGCTTTTGGGGTAATTATAACCGCTTATATGGTCACTTTTACGCAAGCCTTTCTCCGCGCTATGGATGATACCTTGAGCAAGAATGATTCGTAAGGGGGTGAAAAACCGTCATGGGCAAACAAATAACCCAGCAGGATTTGGAAGAGCGTCTGAAGTTTGCAGTTGAGATGTATAATCATATTGACTCGGCGTTTGATGTCGCGTGGGCCGCGCTTCCCGATTTTCCCGGCAAAAAGGAAAAGGGGCAAAAAATCCGGGACATGGTTATAAACAGCGCGGAATTGGAAGGTCTCATGGACGGCTTTCAAAACAACCGCCCGCCTAAATTTATGTTGGTGGGGAGAACGGGCGTGGGAAAAAGCAGTCTCATTAACGCCTTATGCGGGACATACCGGGCGCAAGTCAGCGATACGGCGATTATGACTGACAAGACGGAAATTTACGAGGTCAAGCGGGACGGCAAAACGATACTTCATGTTCTCGACACGCGTGGCATTGCAGAGGGAAGCGCGTTAAACGCCGAACGGGCGGAAAAAACATTGCAAGAAGCGGTTTTGCGTTTCCAGCCGGATGTCATTCTCTTTCTCTGCCGTATCGAATTGCGGGATAACAGCGTCAACGCCGACGTGCGCGAAATTCAGAAGTTGACGCACGAATATAAGCGTCGTTTCGGCGTTCCCATTCCGGTTATCTCCGTGCTGACTGGAGCGGATGGGGTGCCGCCGCGCAACGAGCGTTTTGCGGCGCAATATTCCCGTCAAAAAAAGGACACTATTGAGAAGGATGTCAGACGTTATCAAGACGTTTTTTCCAACTTACGCTTTCAGCCGGAAGATATTGTGCCTGTGAGCTCTTACATTGACTGGGGACGCTCTAACGAAGAATTGAACAAGCTGAAATCCGACAAGATTGAAGGGCTTGTTCCGAAAGAAGACTGTCGGTATAATATTGACGAACTCATAAACGCCATTACCGCCTGCCTGCCAAGCGACGCGGCTATGGGCTTTTGCATGGTCGCCAAATTGGAAATAGCCTTGCAGAGAATTGCCCGCCGCGTGGTGAACGCTTTTGCCACAATCGCGGCGTCGGTTGCCGCTACGCCCATTCCATTCGCTGATATGCCCCTCCTGTGGGCACTTGAGGTTTCGATGGTGATATTAGTTGCCGCCATTGCCGGCGAAAAGTTGTCGGCAAACGCCGCGAAAAAGTTTCTGTTTAGCGTGGCGGGCGTCATGGGCGTCGGCTTTTTCGCGCAACAGTTGTCAAGATTTCTGAACGCGACGCTCCCGCTTAGCGGTTCGGCGTGTAGCGCCGCCGTCGCCGCAGGAACAATGAGATTGCTGGGGGAAGCCGCCATTCGTCACTATATCAATCATGAGGAGATTGGGAAAATCCGAAAAGGAGCAAAAAAGCAAATCGGCGAATTGCTCACACCGGATTTGTAATGAAAGCGGCAGTCCCACCGACCTTGGCATAGGCCGACGGGACTGCTTCTGTTGTAATGAAAATTGCCAAAAATCGCCTGACTTGCAAGTCGCCCGACACTTTTGGTCAAGAAAAATAAGCGGCACAGAAATTTTTGCTATCAAAATGCTATCAAACCCGTAAGCCACAGCCCGCAAAACCGCGTGGTTAAGCCATTCTTGACGACGCGTTACTTACTCCCACTCGATTGTCCCGGAGGGCTTCGGCGTCAGGTCGTACAAAACCCGATTCACGCCGGGGACTTCCGACGTAATCCGCGCCGTGAGCTTGTGCAACAGCGCCCACGGGAGTTCCTCCACCGTCGCGGACATGGCGTCGCGGGTGTTGACGGCGCGGAGTATCACGGGCCAGTCGAACGTGCGCTTTCCGTCGCGGACGCCCGTGGACTTCATGTCGGGCACGACTGCGAAATACTGCCACACCTTCCCCGCAAGCCCCGCCTTGTCGAACTCCTCGCGTAAAATGGCGTCGGCTTCGCGCAGGGCTTCGAGACGGTCGCGGGTAATCGCGCCAAGGCAACGGACGCCCAGTCCGGGGCCGGGGAACGGCTGGCGGTATACCATGGAATCGGGCAGGCCTAAAGCCTTGCCGACAACCCGCACCTCGTCCTTGAACAGGAACTTCAACGGCTCCACGAGCTCAAATTTGAGGTCGTCGGGCAGTCCGCCGACGTTGTGGTGGGCTTTGACGGGGCCGCTTTCCAGAATGTCGGGGTAAATCGTGCCCTGCGCAAGGAAGGCGATATTGTCCAGCTTCCGCGCCTCCTCCTCGAACACGCGGATAAACTCCGCGCCGATAATTTTCCGCTTCGCCTCCGGGTCGGACACGCCCGCGAGCTTGTCAAGGAAGCGGTCTGCGGCGTCAACGTAAATCAAGTTCGCGCCCATCGCGTCGCGGAACACGCGCACGACCTGTTCCGGCTCCCCCTTGCGCAACAGCCCGTGGTTGACGTGCACGCACACGAGTTGTCTTCCCACGGCCTTAATCAACAGCGCGGCGACGACGGAGGAATCCACGCCGCCGGAGAGCGCCAACAAGACCTGTTTGCCGCCGATTTGCTCCTTGAGCGCCGCGCACTGCTCCGCAATGAACGCCTGCGCCTGTTCGGGCGCCGCAATGCGCCCCATGCTTTCGGGACGGACGTTGTTTGACATGGGAACCCCTCCGTTCAAATTGGCTTTCGCATGAAATATCCCCTATTATCCGCGATTTTCCCTGTTTTTGCAATCGCCGTTTTCCACAAAATGCCCGCCCCCTTGCGCGTTCTTCCGCGCAAATCTTTACAAGCGGGGAAATTGCCCCTTGCGCGGCGCGGGATTTTGTGGTAGGATGTCGGCACGCCGCGACGTGCGGCGACTTGCAGCGGCAAGGAGGATGAAGCCTATGAAACTTCCGGCGCGGATGTTTTTGTTGTTCCTGACGGCGTTCGTGCTCGTGACGGCGGCTCGCGCCGAACACAGCGGCACGGACATTGCCTATCCCGTCGCGGGCGGCAATCTCTACTTTGACAAGGCGTCCGGAACTATCACGGACTGCGAACAGAGCGTAACGGAAGCCGTGATTCCGTCGCAAATCGACGGCGCGGCGGTTGCTTTCATTGGAAGCTATGCGTTTTATGGTTGTAAAATGACAGGCGTAAAAATTCCTGAAAGTGTTGTTTCCATTGGAGACAGCGCGTTTTCTGATTGCAAAAACTTAACGAGTATGGAAATTCCAGACGGCGTCACTTCCATTGGAAACGGCGCGTTTTTGTGGTGCGAAAGCCTAAAAAGCGTGAAGATTCCCTCAAGCGTCACTTCCATCGGGTACAACGCATTTTCTGATTGCATAAGCCTGACGAGCGTGGAGATTCCCGCAAGCGTCACGTTCATTGGAGAAGAGGCGTTTTATAATTGTGCGCGTCTGACAAATATCAACGTTGCAAACGACAATGCGAATTATGTCAGTGCAAACGGCATATTGTTCAATAAAAGCAAAACCGACCTGATATGTTATCCGGCGGGAAAAACGGAGTTGTCCTATCAGATTCCCGCCAGCGTCACTTCCGTTGGAGGCTGTGCGTTTTATGGTTGCAAAAGCCTGACAAGTCTGGAGATTTCCGCCAGTCTCACTTCTATTGGAAACGGCGCGTTTTGGGAGTGTACGAGTTTGACGAGCGTGAAGATTCCCGCCAGCGTTACTTCTATTGAACGCTATGCGTTTTATGGTTGCAAAAGTCTGATAAGCGCGGAAATTCCCAACAGCGTCTCTGGTATCGGATGGAACGCGTTTTACGAATGCGATAGTCTGCGAGATGTTTACTATGGCGGCAGTAAAGAGCAATGGGAAAAGATTGGCTACATCAGTGAAAGCGGACTGATTTCCGACAAGATTACTATTCACTATAACGCTTCTATGCCCGCCGCGCCGAAATTTCAAGTCACCGCCGCGCCGACCGTCAACGGTCACGCAATCGGCAAAGCGGATTTGTCCGGCTTGACGGAAATTACCGTCCCGCTTTCCGTCTCCGCCGATACCCCGGCGCAAATCACGCTTTGCGTTCCGTTCTACGACGGCAACGGCAAATTCGTCGGCATGGGCATGGCAACGCAAACCGTGAGCAAAAACACAACGTCCGCCGCCGTGCCCGTCGCGGGCGATATGTCCGGTGCGGCAAAGCTGGGCGTCGCCATTTTGGGCGCCGATTCGCGCCCGCTGTCGGCGTACAGTTGCCCGATTTCATAAAGAATCCCCCGCCCTTTTCCGGGACGGGGGATAATTTTTACTGCGGGTCAATGGCGTTGAGGGCGTTTTCCAGCCAGTCGCCCTCGAACGACTCGATTTCCCCCTTGTCCATGAGCGACGCCAGCGCGGGCACAATGGGAATTTCCGCCAGCAAGGGCAGTTCGTGCCGGGCGGCGGCTTCGGCGGTCTTGCCCTCCCCGAACAGGCGGATTTTCTTCCCGCAGTCCGGGCAGGAAACATAGCTCATATTCTCGACCAGTCCGACAATGGGAACTTCCATCATCTCCGCCATTTTGACGGCCTTCTCCACCACCATGGAAACCAGTTCCTGCGGCGAGGCGACGATGAACAGCCCGTCGAGCGGGATGGATTGGAACACGGAGAGCGACACGTCGCCCGTTCCCGGCGGCATATCCACAAAGAGATAGTCGCAGTCCCACATGACATCCGTCCAGAACTGCTGAACCATGCCGGAAATGACGGGGCCGCGCCATATGACCGGGTCTGTCTCGTTGGGCAGGAGCAGGTTCACGGACATGATTTGAATGCCCGTCCGGGTATTCACGGGCATGAGCTTGCCGTCGCCCGTGCCGAACACTTCCTCTTTTGCGCCGAAACATTTCGGAATGGAAGGCCCCGTGATGTCGGCGTCCATCACGCCGACCTTGTAGCCCCGGCGCCGCGCCATGACCGCCAACTGGCTTGTGACCATGGACTTGCCCACGCCGCCCTTGCCGGAGACGACGCCGTAGACTTTTTCCGCCCGCGCCTCCGGGCTGAGTTCCTTTAACATGCTTTGCGGCGCGGAGCGCTGGGAGCAGTCCTGACCGCAGGTTGAACAATTATTCGCGCATTCGGTTGCCATTGCGTTTCCCCTTCGTTCTACTAATCGCTTTTCGGGCGTTGCGCCCTTGGCAAGTATATGCCATTTCCGCGATTCCGTCAAGCGCCGCCGCCAAAGAAAAGAATCTGCCGATTTTGCGCCGCCGTTTCCAGAAAGCGCACGGAAGCGGCGCGGGAGCGTTCGTCGAACCCCGCGAGGGCGTCGCGCAGAATCAGGGGCGGGCGGTTTTCCCCGGACAGGGCGCGCTCAAAGCAAGCCAGACACACGGCCAGCCGGAACGGAGCCAGCGCATCCGGGGGTATTTTCGAGGCGTCGCCGCCCGCTCCGGACAACAGCGCCGCGGCGCTTTCGGCGGTTATCCTGCCCGCGTGCTGTCCGTCGGTCAAAAGCTCGAACACTTCCGCGACACGCGCCCAAAGTTCGGCGGGGAAATCTTCCGACGGGCTTTCAAAGCCTTTCAGCGCGTCGAGCGAACGCCTCGCGGCTTCCCAATCCCCCGCGATTTTCTCCGACAGCTCTTCCTTGTCCCGGCGGACTTCCAGCCGGAGCGCCGTCTTTTCTTCCCGCGTCGCGTTGAAGGCTTGTATCATTGTGTCGCGTTTCGGCGCCCCCTCCGGCAGGTTCGTCAGCACGACATGATGTTTGTCGTCGGTCTTGACGACGGATATGGCGGGCACTGCCGACACCGATTCCGCTTTCTGCAACGCCTCGGCCTTGCGCACCACCGCCTCCGCAATCGACAATTCTTTCCGCCGACGTGCGCAGAGGCGCAACTGTTCGTCGGCCTCCTGCATGGTGGAGACCTCCGGGGCGAACTTGTGGATTTCCCGCAAAATGCCGCGCTCGTTCGCGGACAGGGATTCCCGCAACGAATCCGCCGCCGCGATTTTGATGTCCGCCGCCGCTTGGGCGTCCTCCATGACGCGGTAAAGTTTCGCGTAGCGGACTAAATCGGATTCCCATTGGTTGCGGCGTTTGGCGGCCATGACTTCCCACTTTTCGCCCCACTTTTCGATAAGCCAGCCCGCCAGAATGCCCAGCGCCGCGAACAGTATCCAAGCGACCGGGTACCACGCGCCCGGAGAGCGGAACAGGAAAAGCGCTCCCAGCGCGACGACCGCGCCAAAGGCGATTTTTCCCCATTTCGGGATAAAGGGCTTGAAGGGCAGTTTCAGCTCGCTTTGTTCGGCCTCGTCGGGGGTCATCCCGGCGAAAGGCATTGCGTCAACGTCGGCTTTCGCGGCGGCTAAGACGCCTTCCGCCGCCTCCTGTTCGGCTTCCGCCTTGTCCAACTGTTTCCCGGCGGTCATGATGTTGACAATCGCCCCGCGCAGATGGGAAACGGCGTCCAATTCGGGCACCTTGTCCTCTTCCAGCTTGCTTTTCATGGCGGCGTAGGCAGCGGTCAGCACGGATAAATCCGGAACGCCGTCGGCGTCGGCTTGTCCGCTGTCGATGTCGCGGATTTTCTGATTCAAGGCCGCTTCGCGCTCTTCCAGCTCGTTCAGGCGGGCTTGTGAACGGTTCAGACGCGCCCGCAAATCCGGAGCCTCCGCCCCGGAGACGCAAGCCAGATTCGCGTAGGCGTCCCGGCTGGCGCCCGTCAGGACTTCCCCGCAATTCTCCGCCGTCAAATCTTCCGCCTCGGCGCCGCTTTCGTCCTCGGCGCGGAACGCCGGGGCGTCGGCGCCCCATGCGCGGGAAATAGTCAACGCCCGTTCCTGCGTCCGGCAGGTCATTTCCACGCGCAAAAGCCCCTCGCGGTCGGCGTCGGCGCCGAACAGCGCCGCCCGCACGACGCCGGGCCAGTCTTTCGCGTCCGATTCCAGAAGGTTCAAGCCGTCTTTCCATTCCGCCGCGCTGTGGGACCCGTCTTTCCAGTCGGCGGACACACGTTGAATGAGCAATGCAACTCCCCCCTGTTTCTCTGATAGAATGTCCTGATGAGAGACTATGCGCGTTTTGTCCGGAATAGCCCGGCGCGGCGGACAATTCTCCGCCGTCGGTTTCCGTCCCTTTTAGGAAGCGCCGCTCCTCGAACGCGGGAACGGCGCGAATCGGTTTTGCGTTATTTCTCCGGGGACTGGGATTCTTGCGCGGGGCGGTAGGTGGACACCGCTTCCGCGAGCAGACGCCGTATTTCCTCCCCGTCCGCGTTGCGATAGGCCGCGTCCATCAAACCGCGAAGCTGGTCGAAAAAGCGGCTCATGTCAAATTGGATAGGATGACCGATAAAAATGAGGTTGTTCTGGGTCTTTTGCAAACCCTCTTCCGCCATCAGCATTTCCTCGTAGAGCTTTTCGCCGGGGCGCAGTCCCGTGTACTCAATCTTAATGTCAACGTCGGGGCGGTACCCGGACAGGCGGATAAGGTTCCGGGCAAGGGTGTCGATTTTGACCGGGCTCCCCAAGTCAAGCACGAAGATTTCCCCGCCCTTGGCGTAAGTGCCCGCCAACAGCACCAGACTGACCGCCTCCGGAATCGTCATGAAGTAGCGGATAATGTCGGGGTGGGTCACGGTGACGGGACCGCCCTTTTCAATCTGTTCCTTAAAAATGGGAATCACGGAGCCGTTGCTGCCCAGCACATTTCCGAAGCGCACCGCGACATATTCCGTCCGGACGCGGCGCGGAAGTTCGGGGGGAGGCGTGCCGGAGGGGTCGCCGTGGGTGAAGAGTTGGGGAAGCTCCGCCGCCCGTCCGGCCTTGATTTTGGCGTCGAAACTCTGGATAATCATTTCGCAGAGGCATTTGCTGGCGCCCATGACGCTGGTCGGATTGACCGCCTTGTCCGTGGAAATCAGCACGAAGCGCTCGCAACCGTAAAGCATGGCGGCGTAAGCGGTCTTATAGGTGCCGATTGTGTTGTTTTTAATGGCCTCGCAGGGGCTGTCCTCCATGAGCGGAACGTGCTTGTGCGCGGCGGCATGGTAGACTACGTCCGGACGGTATTCGGCAAAAAGCGCGTTCAATTTGCGGCTGTCCCGCACGGAGCCGATTAAAACGACTAAATCCAAATCCGGGCGCTGTTCGCGCAGTTCGAGTTGGAGCGCGTAGGCGTTGTTTTCGTAGACATCGAAGATAATCAGTTTTTTAGGCTCGTGTCCGGCAATCTGCCGGCATAGCTCGCTACCGATAGAGCCGCCGCCGCCCGTGACGAGAATCGTCTTTCCCCGCAGGAAGCGGAACACGTTGTCCAAATCCACCCGAATCGGCTCTCGCCCCAGCAAGTCCTCCATGGAAACGTCTTCCATTTCGTTGAGCGTGACATTTTCGCGCACAAGCTGGTAAATGCCCGGAAGCTGTTTGACCTTGCACCCGGTTCCGACGCAAATGTCCAAGATTTCCTTTTTTTGCGAAACGGACGCGCTTGGAATCGTCAAAAAGATTTTGCGTACGCCGTACTTGACGACGTTTTCCGGAATAGAATCCCGGCCTCCGACTACGGGGACGCCTTCCACAAAGCGATTCCACGTGTTGGGGTCGTCGTCGATAATACATACCACCCGGTCGGCGGTTATGTCGCCGTCCGGCGCGGACTTTCGCTTTTCCGGGGTGTCTTCCGCCTGATTGATTTCCCGAAGTATCATCTGCCCTGCATTCCCGGCTCCAACCAGCATGACCGATTCGTAATCCAGCGCGTTTTTCTTCAGCCGCGCCTGTTCCATTTTCACAAAGCGGTAGCCGAAGCGAATGACCATCATCAAGCCAAGCTGGAACGCCGCGCCCCAGACGTAATAAGACAGCGGCATTTTGACGCCGAAAACTCCGGCAGTCAAAAATATTTGGACGGGAATTGTAATCCCGTTAGCAAGCAGCGTCTGCGCCAATTCCACGTAACTGGCAAAGCGCCAAATACTGCTGTAGAGCCTGCGAAAATGAAAGACGACGATACAGCATAACGCATATGGGAGAATAGAGCGGCAATAAGCGTCCAGATACTGCGCCGGAATCTGGAGCCAGTTCCCGTCGAAACGCAAAAGCAAAGCCAGAAAATAGGAAACGCAGACGGCGAGCAAGTCGTAAGCCATCAAAAGCGCCGCGACCCTTTGCCAATATTTCCGGCGCTTTGAGCGCGGTTCCGTCCGGGGATTTTGTTCGCCGCCGACTTCCGGATTTTTCATAATGTGTCCATCCTTTTGTTTTTTCATCCGTCGGCTCATACGCTTCAATCCGCGCCCGGAGGGGAATCGGCTTTCGGCTTATGTAGGCGGTCTTGCGACGGCCCGGAGACGAAGATTGAAGCCGCGGACGTTCAAAAGCGTGCGAAGAAGCGGAAAAAATGACTGCTTTTTCAGAAGGCGTTTTTATTATAGCGCCCTTTTTCCTGAAATGCAAGTCTGAATCTCAAAATGCGCCCTTGGAGCGGGCGCGAATCTCCGCCCGGCAAATTTGCGCCGAGCGCCTGTCCGCGCCCCAAACAGGCGCGATTTCCGCCCAAAAACGGCTTGTCCCGACGCGCCGCCTTGAAAGCGACGCGCCGGGACGTTTTGCGCGTGTCAGGATTTGGGCTTGAACCAAATATTGGCGTCAATTTTCTTGCCGATACCTTCCACAACCGCGCTGTCCGTGAACTGCCAGTAGTCCGGCTGATAGTAGATGTTGGGATAGGGGTAGGCGTCGCTGGTCGGGGAATATTGCGGGTACCACATCATATAGGGAGCCAGCGCGCCTTGGTCGTATTTGATATAGGCGACATAGCGGCTGTTGTAGACCATGGGCGTATACCCGGCGGCGGCGACGCGCTTGCAGAACGCGACGGCGCAGGCGGTCGCCATTTCGGGCGACGTGCCGTAAACGCGATAGGAGCTGTCCTTCATCTCCCAGTCGTAGGAGACGGGGCCGTTAATCTTGTGTCCGCGCAGACGGGCAATCACAAAATCGGCCTCTTCAATGGCTTCCGCGACGGTCTTGGCTTGCGCGAAGATATAGACGCCCGTCTGGATTCCCTCGGCCATTGCGCCGTCGATATTGCGGGCGTAATAGGCGTCCTCGCGCAAGGCGCCGCTGGAAGTGCCGCGCAAGCCCACGCGAACCATGGCGAACTGCACGCCGTCGGCTTTGGCGGCCTTCCAGTTAATTGTGCCGTTGGAGCGGTCGCGGTTCTGGTAGGCGGACACGTCCACGCCAAATTTCGCGTCGTAGCGGTTGCCGAGATAGCGGAGGCGGTGTCCGGTGCGCCACGCGAAGTCTCCGGCGTAAACGTTCCTCACTTTCACGCCCGCGTAAATGGGAATCCGGCCGCCCTGATAGGTGAAATACTGTCCGGTCTTTCTGCCGGGCGTGTAAACGTCGCTAATCGTCATCTGCGAAACGGGCTTGTTCGGCAGGCGCCCGTAGTCCGTGTTTACGGGGACGGAGGGCGTATGGGAGGGAATGTCCGTCGGAAGCATGTTTTCGGGATTTTCGGCGGGCGTCGGCGTTGCGGGCGTCGCGGGAGCCGCAGGCGTCGGCGTGTCAATGGGAACCATATTTTCCGGGTTTTCCGTGACGCCGGAATCCGTCGTTTCGCCGGGGTCAACGGAAGTTTTGCCGCTGTCCGAAGTCGCGGGGCGGGAAACCGCGCCGGGGGCGGCGGTTGTCTCTCCGGGGTCTCCGGTCACGCCGGGGTCGTACTGGTATGGAGTTTTGCCGGACTTTTTTGGTCTGCCAAGGTTGGTGGTTTCCCCGGAGTCTTGGGAAGCCTTGCCGGAATCCGTCTGTTCGCCGGGGGCGTTGGCCGGAAGCTGGTTTTCCGGATTTTCCGCGGCGCCGGAATCCGTCGTTTCCCCGTTGTCGGAATTTTGCGCCCGTCCGGGGTCGTAGGTAGTTTCGCCGGGGTCAATAGAGGTTTTCCCGCTGTCCTTTGCGGTCTTTCCGGAATTTTGCGTCCGTCCGGGGTCATGAGTGGTTTCGCCGGGGTCAATGGGCGTGCGCCCGTCGTCAACGGCTTTGCCGGAATCCGGAGCGTTGCCGGAATCGGAAGTCCCGCCGGGTTCCGCCGCGGCGGAATTGCCGTGGTCTTCCGGCTCTTCCGGGATTTCGGGCGGCGCGGCAGAGGCGCGGGTTTCCACGGAGGCGGCGCGGGAGAAATTACGGATTTCGCCGCCGATAGTCGTATTTTCCAAGACAACCGCGCCGACCACGCCGGGCGCAATGTACAAATCGCCCCTCACGTATATATTGCGCAATGCGGCGCCGTTGACGGAGCTTATGAGCGCGTTTCCGTCCACGTTTCGCGTCAGGGGCGTTTCGTCCCGAACCATGACGGTCATAATATTGTCAAAAATCCGCACGACGTCGGCGCGGGTAATGGGGTCGTCGGGGCGGAAATAATCGTCCGCGACGCCCTCCAGATAGCCCCGCTCCGCCATTTCGGAAACCGTGCTCCGGGCGTATCCTGCTATGCTCGCGTCGTCGGCGTAATGCGGGATAATGGAATCGGCGGCGAAGTCGAAGGCGCGGGCAATCATCGTCACGGCCTGTTGTCGGGTAATCGGGGCGGCGGGTTCGGCGCGCCCGTTCTCGCCCAGCATAATCGCGTGGGCGTGGAGCTTTAAAATCGCGTCCGCCCAGTAATTGCCCTGAATATCGCGGAACACGGAAGGGCTCGACTTAGCGCGAAAGTGCATCATGCGGTCGAGGATTCCGGCGAACGCGCCTTTTGTAATGGAATCGTTCGGACGGAACGTCCCGTCCTCGTACCCGGAAAGCAGGCCGTATTCTGCGCTCCACTTATTGATAGCCGCCTCGGAGGGGTGCCCCTGCGTGTCGGAGAAGGCTCCCGCCGTCGTGACGGAGAAGAGCGCGGCCAGCAGGCCTATGAGCAGAGGCTTGAGGCAGTGTGATTTTCCCATGGCAGTCCTCTCTTTCCTGTTGGAAATAGAACGGCGACGCGCCGCCGTTCGTCTCATTTATTGATAGACTTGAAATAACGCGTTCCCTATTATATCGGTTTTTATAGTTTCGGTCAAGCGCCGGGGTTTGTGCGTTCTGCCGAAACTGCGCGAAATATAAAATCTTACGTTTGATATTTCCCATAAAAATAAAGCCCCTCCGAAAAGACATCGGACGGGCCCGCGATTACGGATTTTTCGCGCTTTGAAAGAGGTTTTCCTGACGGTCGAGAATCTCTTGACCGACTTTCCGCTTTAGCAAATCCCAGTCGGGACGGCGGCTCGTCATGTTGTGGGCGTCGCTGCCGAGGACGTAGGGACAGCCCTTCCGAATCAGCGACATCGCAAGCCGCCGCTCGCTGAGATTCCGGAAAGCCTCGTTGTTAAACTGAAACACGGCGTCGGCTTGCAGGACTTCCGACATTTGGGCGCGGGTGTAGAACGAAGCGTAGCGGTGGACGTGCGCGAGCACGGGAACGAGGCCGTAGCGCTGGGAAAGGCCGTCGATTTCTTCCATCATCCAGTGCGCGAACGGCGCGTAGGGCAGTTCGAGCAAAATATAGGGGGTGTCGGCGAGGGCAAGCAGGTGGACGCCGGGCAGTCGGCTGAGGCCCTGTTCCACGGCGACTTCCGCGCCAAGATACAGGTACGGCATTGTCATGCCCGTGTCGGCGATTTGACGGAAGGCGTCTTGACGCCGTTCCAGAAATGCGCGGACGCCGTCCTCCCGGTGGGCGTAAAAGTGGGGCGTCGCTATGATACGGTCGATTCCCTGCGCCATCATCAGGCGAACCATGTCCAGCGACATATTCAAATCTTTTGCGCCGTCGTCCATACGCGGCAGAATGTGGCAGTGGTACTCCGTCATAGGCTTTGGGCTCCTCCCCGCGTCGGTTTTTGCGGCGCCGCGCCGGGCGGTTCCGCTCCAATCAGGGACTCAAACGCGGCGTCGGACGGCGCGGAGTTCCCGGCGGTTGCGGCGCTTACGGCGGACGAAACCGCGTTTGCGGTCGCCCCCTGATTCCGGCGGCGGCTGTAGCCGTATCCGTAATCGTATTCGTAGCCGTAGTATCCGTAGCGCCCGTAACGGTAGTAGCCCGACGGGCGGCGCTCCACGTCGTTGAGCACGAAGCCCAGCATATTCGCGCCGGAGAGTTCGATTTTTTTCATAGCCCCGGCGATTTCCTCGTAAGTCGATTGGGCGTAGCGCGCCACGAGCATGACCCCGCCCGCGCCCCGTATGACAATCGCGTCGCTCACGACGTTCATGGGCGGCGTGTCTATAATAATGTAGTCATAGCGTTCGGAAAGGGTTTCCATGACCTTCTGGAACTGCGCGGAGGCGAGCAGTTCGGAGGGGTTGGGCGGGAGCGGCCCGGACGGGAGCAAATCCAGATTGCCCGCCGCGTGGCGGCGGATGGAATCCTCTATCGAGGACAGGGAGATAATGAGCGTGGACAGGCCTGTGCTGTTGTCGGCGACAAACGTCCGGTGCATGACGGGCTTTCTCATGTCGGCGTCAATCAGGAGCACGCGGCCAGAAATCTGCGAAAACGCCAAGGCGATATTGGCCGCCGTCGTGGATTTCCCCTCGTGCGGCGCCGCGCTGGACACGACGATTGTCTTGCTCTGCACGGCGCCGAGCGCAAAGACCACGTTTGTCCGGATGGACTTGTAGCCTTCCACAATGCTGAACGGAATGTTTTCATCGGTGATGAGCTTCCGGCGCGAACGGCGGGACTTGCGGCTTCCCGCGCCCCGCTTATACGCCGCCGCGTCCCGTTTGCGTCTGCGTTTGCGCTTTTTGGACGCGGAGCCGCCCCAAAGCCGCCGCGCTTTCTTTTCGTCGGCGTCAACGTTCTGGATTTCGCCCAGAATCGGCTTGGAAAACGTCTTGGAAAGCCTTTCCGCCTCCCTGACGGTATCGTCAAAGAAATTGGCTGACAGAGCCGTCAGCACGGAAAAGCACAGGCCTAAAACCGCCCCGGCGAGCGTGACAAGCGGGATGTTCGGAAAGACGGGCTTGTAAATCGGCACGGCCTCGTCGATGACTTCCACGGAGCCCGCGCCCACCACGCGCACCAGATACGACGGGGCGATTTCCGTCAGGATGTTGCAAATCCGCGCCGACACTTCCGGGCTGCCCGTGTTCGCCGTGATTCGCATGACTTCCGTGCCGTTCACGGCGGATATTTTCACGCTCCGGGAAACGTCCGGCGGATGGGCGGCGTCGGCGCCGGGGAACGCGTCCCACAGGGCGGGCTTGTCCGGCATGGCGAGAAGTTGTCGGGAAACCTCGTCCATTACCGTCCGGCTGGTCAGAACCGCGACATACGTGCCCGCCAGCGACTTTGACGCGTTCAGGTCGCTGAGGTTGACGTTGCCCGTCTGCTCGGAGCCCGCCCGCACGTACAGGGAGGCGTAAGTCTCGTAGCGGAAGGGAATCCAAAATTCCGCCGCGAAAAGAGCTGCCGCGCCGAATAGAATCGTGCAGACGACGACGAACCGGAGCCTGCCCAGAAGCGCGGCGGCAAGGTTCCGCAAGGCGTGGGTTTGATTCATGAGAGCAAATTCCTTTCTTACGGCGGTTCTGCGCGGACCCCGCCGGCCGTCCGTCGCGGTCGAAAAAGCCAAATCCGGGCTTGCGGCGTCCCCGTAACAACCTTATTATATCCGCCGGGAAAACGGATGTCAAGTGAGCGTGGCGGCGCAAAGCGGAGGCGGAGGCGCGGACAGGGGGGCTTTTGTTGATTTGCACAGCTCCGGAACGCCGTTTTCGAGTGCGCGACGCGCAAAACTGACAAAATTTTCCTCCGCTTATGAACAATTTGTGAATTTCTCCAAATTCCTCTTGCGTAATTCGACAAAACGCGTTATAATTAGCATGGTTTGTTATATATGTTAAAAACGGGGCGCAGTGTCCGATAAGGAAGGAGGGACGCGCCGTGATTTTTCCAAAACTGCGTTCGCAAGCGGGGGCTTCCCTGATTGCCGCGCTATTCCTGTTCCTGTTCTGCGCGATGACGGGGACGGTCATTTTGACGGCGGCCAGCGCCAACGCGGGGCGCCTCAGCCGGGGCGACCGCCTTGTCGGGAGCGGCGGGGGCGCGGGGGAGAAACAGTACGAGGACGAGCGGCAGTACAGCCGCGTTATCTCCGCCGCCAAACTTTTCGCCGACCAGATAAAGGGCAAGACCGTCAAATTGAGCTGGACAAGAACGTGGACTTACGATGACTATAGCAATTATACCGAAGCCTACAGTTACTCCGTTGCCCCGCCGATTCCTTCCGGGGACGCGCTCTCTGATTTTTTCGTAGCCGCCGTCACGGAGATTTACGGGCAAACCCTAACTGATAATAAGGAGAAGGGCGCGGAAACATGGGAGGCTAATTTTACAAACATCAAATCTCAAAGCGAAATGAAAGAATTTACGATGACCAGCACGATTTCGGGAGACTCTCCCATTTACGGCAGAATCGCGTTTCAGGGCAGGAATTGCGTTTTAAGGGCGATTTTCTCTACTGAGCAAATCGTAGACAACAAAATCCCGGAGACGGCGTATGTCGCTCTGCTAACCTGCGTTCCGGACGAGCCGGAAGACGGGAACGGGGTTTCCGAGTGGTTTTCCGTCAATTCGGGGGACGATTCGGAAGTGTCGCAAACCAAGACAATCACGCTTCAATGGAACGGCGCGCAAATCACGGAGGAGCGATAATATGAGCCGGACACGTTGGAAACGGAGAAATTGCCGCGGCGAAACGTTGTTTGAGACGTTGCTGTCGCTTCTGGTCGCCACGCTCGCCCTTACCATGCTGGCGGGCATGATTTTCAAGTCCTCCAGCCTGCTGAATCGAAGCATGGGCAATATGTCCGACTATACGGAGAGGCTGAACTTATTAAACAATCCGTCGGCAACGGCGTCTATGACCAAAGAGGAATTGGACAAGTTGCGTTTAGCGTCCGACGACGCGACCGTAACCATCAGCATTGCGTCGGGCGATACGACGATTGCGACCATTTCTGATATTCCGGTTTGCTACGTTCTCGACAAAACGGGCGTAACCCCGGCGGTTTCCTATGTGAAATCCGGGGCGTGAAAGGGGGCGGTTGACCGTGGGGCGCACGAAATCAAACAGCGGCTTTAGCACGGCGGAAATGCTCCTCGCCACAATGATATTGGGGCTGTCGATGACCTTGCTGGCGAACGGCGCCGCCGTCATTCAGAGCATTTACCGCAGGATGTTGGCGACTGCCGACGCCCAGATGATTTTGTCGCAGGTGGAGACCCGACTTCGCAACGACTTGAGCATGGCGACGGGATATAAGAAAATCTCGGACGACGCATATTATTATTTGAACGGTTGCTGGTATCGGTTAAAAATTGACAACGGAGTTTTATACAAGGAGGGCTTCAAGGCAATCCCGCCGGAAGCGGACGCCCAAGGCGAATTAGACCAGATTTCTTTCAAAAACACCCGCCGTTTGGAAAATTTGTCGATAAATTCTTTGCCCGCAATTACGCGCAACGGAGATTGCTTTTATGTGAGCGGGCTGTGCGTGGAATATAAGGACGGGCAAAACCACATTATTTTCCCTGAAAATTCCCCGAATCCGCAGTTTGTCATTCGCGCCTTGCAATCCGCCTCAACCGGAGAATAGCGCGACGTGCCCTTGTCCTAAGGAGTGTGATACTTATGAAACGAAACAAACAAAACGCGGGCTTTTCGCTCTCGGAAATGCTGTTGGTTCTGGGGCTGATTGCCATTCTCAGCGGTCTGGCGTTTATCAACCTTTCCGAGCAGAAGAAGAACCTCGACTTTATGGAGAGCAACGAAACCGCGAAGGAAATTTTCCTTGCGGCGCAGGAGCACCTTTCCATGGCCTCTTTAAGGGGGGCGTTGCGCGACGCCTTGCCTTACGGCCCCCTGCAACTCGGCGCGAAAACCCAAAACGCGATTGACTGGGGAACGCCTATTCAAGATGATTTTTACGCTATCTATATTATAGGCGGCAAAGTGTACGCGACAGGGGAGGATGGAAACAAGGTTGAACTATCGGGGAGCGCGTATGAGACAATATTGCCTTTCGGGTCGATTTTCACGGAGGGAAATTTCGCTATCCTCTATAATCCCTATACCTACCGGATTCTCTGCGTGTTCTACACCACGGACGATTATGACTTTACAAATGCAAAAGGAGCGCTTTGGGGAAAGGTCGAATGGGCAAACCATTTAGCCGGAAGCCTGAACGGCGAAAGTTATCTAAGAAACTTTCCGGCAGACGGGCGCGCAATCGTCATGGGCTTCTACAGCGAGGAGGACGGTTTTTCCAGCAACGGCGGCGCCGGCATTTTATCCGGAGACATTGTTTTCCCCACACCTCCCCTTCCCGGCAACAGCGGCGGCGAACTTCCTATTGGTCTGGAAATCCACAACGGAGCTGTGCTGTACGCGCTGATTACGCTGGCAGATGGATACACCTATACTGACATTACGCTGACGCTTAAAGAGTTAAGCCCCAAAGCGGGGAATAGCGATACAATTAAGGTTACGCCTGTGCCGAAAAAATTGGAGTATCTTGTTGTCCTTGACGACGTTACCACGTCTGAAGGCTATTTTACCACGCATAGTATTATCACGCGTGGCGCGAATGTTCAGGCGACAGTTACGGCGGAAGGCTATGTAAGTAACTCCAAGGATGTTTTAATAGGCTATAGCGATACCAAGACATTCAACAGCCTGTTTGCGGATACTTCAAAACCGGACGGCAAGGAAGTGCACATCGAAAACTTCCGGCATTTGCAAAACCTGTCCAAGAGCGAAATTTGCAAAGAGACTGAAACCCTGACCGCAATTTTAGACCAAAGCCTTGGTTGGAGCAAATTTAAACTCACCGATATTCCTAAATATCGTGAATATGTCTCTAAAAATACGAATGTTGACGTTAATACTGCTCCTTCCGTTTCTTATAACCCCATTGTTCCCAAGTCCGTGCTCAACTTTTATAGCAAAGACAACCGCATTTATAATATCATGGGGCTTGAGCTTCCGGACGGCAACGCGGGCTTGTTCGGAACTTTGTCGAAAAACGCGACGATTGAGCGTATCCAAATGCAGGAGACAACCGTCGCGGGGACGCCGACGAACGCGGGCGCGTTGATAGGGCTTGTTAGTGGCGGGACAGTGACCGTCAACAAGGTTGCGAGCTACGGCGAAAGCTGGGCGTCCGAAGGCACGAACGGCGCCGCGACGACCATCACGGCGACGGGTTCGGCGGGCGGACTGGTCGGCAAAATCGAGGGCGGCGAGGTCAGTCTGGAACAGTGCGCCGCCGCGCATTTGGTTGACGCCGGAACGAGCGGAAGCGCGGGCGGCTTGGTCGGCTCCGTCACAAGCGGCGGCGCGTTGCGTATCACTTACAGCTACGCCGGAAGCGGATTGAGCGGCGAGAACGGCAGGCAGAAAGACAATGACGGCAACCTGATAGAAAATATCAAGGGCGCCTACGCGGGCGGCTTAATTGGCAAAGTTGAGGGCGGCGTGACGCTGACGAACTCCTACAGCACGGCGTCCGCACACGGCACGACGGCGGCGGGAAGCCTCTATGCGCCTACAACGGCGACTGTCACCCGAAGCGGCGACGTATACGGCGCGGGCAGTTATCAGGTTGGTAGCGACCCAATCAATAAGGACAGCGTAGCATCCGCCCAGAGCGGCAGACAGCAGGGAAAACCTTATAATAAAGATTTGCTGAACGACAATTTGAAGCTGTTCCCCTATAAGAGCGTTGCCATGATGGGCGGCACCGACGCGAACGTATGGTGGGCGGCGACCCATATGGGCGACTGGCCGCCGATTGACAACCTTCCCGCCGCGATACTGGGCGTGGGGAAAAAGTCGGCGGCGTCGGAGGACGCCGTAAACGGCGTGGTTCAAACCATTGACAATGATAACGTCCGCTACGCGTGGATTAGCTTGAAAGATGTGGAAGCCTCCCTGAACGCTAACACGGTTATCACGCTTGCCGTCACCAACGCGGACGAGGACACGAAAGACAAGGCCGTTATCTACGCTTTCAACTATCATCCGAGCGACGAAAAAAAGTGGCAACAGGAATCCGTAACCTTTGCCAGAGCCGGAACAGGCAATCCGGACGTTGAACAGGTGGCGGAGGCTGACGCGGCGAAAGGGCCGGGCTTTGACGTGGGCGACGGCGGCCCGTGGCTGCGCGTCACGCTGGACGATATTACAAAGAGCAGGCAACGCTTTCAGGATTTGTTCTCATCCTTGAATCCCGGAAAGGAAATCCGTATCCGCGCCGGCGTGGACTCCAATCCGCTGGATTTTGACAGCCTGAACGACGGCTCAGACGCTGTGCGTTTTGACGGCTCCAAGGCGCCCGACACCGCCTATGTCCTCTACGACATCCGTACAAAAAATAACAACGCCGCCATTACCAATGTCCGGCACCTGCAAAATCTGGACACGGCGGTTTCCGGGGTCAACAAAGACGGCGCGGACATCACAGCCGCGACGCTTTACGCGGATTTGGACGGAAGCAACGACCCGCTCCAGTTTGACGACGATGTTTCCCTGTTGGACGGAACGCCTGAACAGCCGTTCTATGGAATCAGCAACGCGAATTTGAGGGAGTTCAACGGCAACGGCCACACCTTGAGCAACTTTACGATTGACCGCACGGCGGCGGGCGCGACCGACGCAAGCAACGCCGGATTGTTCCGCAAGTTGACGAATGCCACGGTACGCAATCTCCGCCTTGAGGAGTTTACCGTAACAGCGGGGACAGACGGAAACGCCGGAGGCTTGGCCGCCGTCGCCGAAGGGAACGTCACGATTAACACAGTTCTGGTGCGGAGCAAAGAAAAAGCGCAGGGCGTCGCGGCGAATGGAAACGGCGCGGCGGGCGGACTGGTCGGGACGGCCGGAAGCGCGGCGGGCGACTCGCTCACGATTACCAATTCCGCCGCGACAATGTACGTCAGCGCGGCTAACGGCGCCGCAGG
>JAFXQD010000059.1 GCA_017527365.1 Oscillibacter sp. | reverse complement strand
TAGTTTGACGCGTCCGCGTCCCGGACGCCGCTTTCCGCCCAGTAGCGCACGGGCAGGACTTTGGGCGCCGGGTCTCCCGCCGCCAAGGCGGACAGGCACGCCCAAAAATTCTCTTCCGTATGCCAGCCTATGAAGCGGTCGCCGTATGCCCCGCGATTCTCTGTCCGCGCCTCCGCGTACCGCCGCCCTTCCTCTTCCAGCATGGGGACGCTTTGCGGGCTTCCGTTGCGGGAGAGAATCAGATACTTGTCGTAAAGCGCGGCTTTGGCGTCCTCGCCGTCGGCTTGCGCCAGTTCTGCGGCGAACGCCTTCCGCTCGGCGCGGCTGAACGTCCTCGGATTGCGCACGGTAACGCTCCGGAGTTTCGGCGGCTTCGTGACAAGATAGTCGTTGTAGTGGGCGTAGGGCGCCCCGTCGAGCGTGGGATAGGGATACGGGGCGCGGGGAGTGTCGTCGGGGAAGTAGGGGAAAGTTTCCGGTTCGCCGACGCGGAAGCCGTGTTCGGCGGTCAAGACGTTTTTCAGGGAATCGCTGTCGATAACGGGGATTGCCGCGCCGTCGGGACTGACCGCGCCGCCGTATGCACAGTAGGCGTCGGCGGCGGAATCCGCGCTCCGGAACATGTCGTATCTCCGAACGTCGGTTCTCCTCTCCGGGTCGAGGGCGTCGAAATTGAAGGCGGAGTAGGCGTCCGACACGCTTGCAACGCCGCAAGGGGCGAATCCCGCCGCGACGGAAGCGGCGTCGCCCTTTTTGAGGGCGAACCCGACGGAGTAACAGCGGCGGAACTCGCTCTCCGCGCCGCAGTATCCAGCAAGGCCGCCGATATGCCCCGCAACGCCCGCTTCGGCGCTGACATAGCAATCCGCCCACGCGCCGCGAACGGTCAACTTGCCCGCGACATATCCCGCAAGGCCTCCCGCGTAAACGTTCTCGGCTCGCGGCGCGGAGGCGTTGACGAACGTGGCGGCGAAACTCGGAACGCCGTCGGCGGCGGTCGTGATAACAACATCCCCCGACGCGTAGCCAATCAGGCCGCCGACGCGCTCGCCGCCGACAAGCCACTTGTCCGAAACGTCGCCGGGCGCGGCGCCGCCGTAGCTTTTCGGCGACATATAAAGCCGCACGGAAGAAACGGTAAGGTTTTCGGCTTTTCCGACAAGCCCTCCGACACAGCGCGTGTCTTTCGCAAGGATTGCCGGGTCTGTCAGCGCGAGATTTTCCAGCGTCGCGGCGCCGCCCAACGTCCCGAACAGCCCCGCGCCCTTGTCTTTGCGCTCTTCCAACTCCTCCGGGGCGCAGGATTCCGGCAGGTTCACGCGCAGGTTGTCAATGCTGTGCCCGCCGCCGTTGTACTTCGCCAGTTTGCCGTTGCTGATTGGCGTAAAGGCCGCGCCGCCCGCGCTCAGGTCGATGTCGGCGATTTGCAGGGCGCGGACGGATTCCGCGCCAATATCGGTATTGTCGTAGGATTTGATTCCGCCCAGATTGCCGCCGAGTCCGGAAATCTGCGCGTCGAGGTTTTGCAAATGCCGCCGACAGGCGATTTTCGCGCCGTATGCGCCGCCGCCGTCAACCGGGGAGCGGTATTCGCGGCGCCCGTCCCTGTAAGCGTCGGCGAAAAGGCTGTTGCTTACGGGGTATTCGTTCCGTCCGGGCAGATGGCATTTCCAGAGCCAGTCATACGCCGGGCTCGCGTTGTTCGCCACCGCCTCTTCGCTCATCCGCGCAAGGCCGTAGGCGGCTTTTTCGTTGTCCGAAAGGGCGGCCAAGGCGTTCTTTTTGGCGGCTTTCTTGATTTCGCCGCCAACGTCAATCTCAAAGCATAGCATGATGTCCTCGCCGGGGATGAAGTCGGGAAACCGCGCCTTGAAGGGGCGGTTTTGGTGCAACGGGACGCCCGCGCCGTCGTCCGTCAGGCTGTCGAGAACGACGGGGTAACTGTAGAGCCAGCCGGGGATTGCTTTTTCCGCGCCGTTCTCTTGCGCGGTGCGCGTCTCCTCGCGGCAGAAGGAGCCGTGGACAAGGCTTTCATAAGCGCCGGATTCCGTCTTTTGCGTATAGATTCCGGAGAAGTACATGCCATATCGGAAAGTTACGGTTTTCATACTGCTTACGCCCTTTACGGTCAGTATGAAATCCACGTCGCAGGGGGCACTTCCGGAGGCGAAAGCGGAATCTGCGGGAACCCAGCAGTTCAGCCGCGTGGCAAGCGCGTCGCCGTTGCAAATCGGCGCGTTGGGATTTTCGCCGTCCCCAATCCAGCAATAGAGCTTATGGGCGGCGTTGGCGGCCTTGTCCGGGTCGTTGACGGGCGTTTTCTTGGTCGCGGTATCGTCCGGGGTAAGCAGATTCGGATTATAGGGGCTTGGCTCTGCGCCGGGGTCGTCGGGGGTGTCGGGAATATCCGGAAACGCCGATTCCTGCGGCTGTCCCTCGAACGCGACGGGCTCCCCGCCGTCCGGCGGCGCGGGGGCTTTCAAGGGCGCGGGCGCGTCCGGGAAAGCCGTCATAGGGTTCGGCGGGCTTCCGTCGGACGGATTGTCCGGGCTGGGCTCGACGCCCTCCCCGATTTGCCCGACGGGAATCGGCGCCGCAGGGACGCTTTTGCCGCCGTAGTAGCCAATCCGCGCCCCGTCGCGCAGACGCGCTTTGACAGAGGACAATTCCGACAGTTTGCCGTCCCGCTCCTCTCCCGGCATAGCCCAAAGCGTCTGAAAATACGCGGTTCCCTTTCCCGTTTCCCCGTCGTTCGGGACAAAATAGGCGTTTGCCATGCTGTAATCCGCAGGGTTAAACGTCACAATCCAGTAACCCTCGAACAGTTCCCCGCTGACGGCGCGGAGGGCGCCTTCCGGGGAGAGGCGCGGGAACAGGAGTTCTTGCAGGTCTTGCGCCGGGGTGCTTTCGGCAACGTCCGCCTTGCACAGCCGACAACGGAATGCGGGGAGGTCGCTTTCCGGCGCGTCCGCCGCTGGAAGCGTTAGAAGAAGCCCCGCCGTTTCGGGCGTTTGCAAGTCGGGCAACGCGTTTCCGGACAGCTTCGCGGCGGTAAGGCTCATCTGCGCGCTCATGTAGAGCGTGCGCGCCATTCTGTCCAAGGTCGCCTGACGGCTGTGCCGGAGCATGTCCGACGCCGCCGGGATACCCGCGCCAATGAGCAGCGCCATGATAGCCAGCGTCAGGAGCATTTCCGCCAGCGTAAAGGCGGGGGAACATGGGAAAGCGGGGTTGCCTTTCTCTTGCGGCACGTTCAACGCGATGCGCCCCCTCCCTTATGCCGAACCGCGCCGACGGAAGCCCGGCGTTGCGTTTGCGCTATTCTACACGATAATCCTTTTTTTGACAACTCTTTTTTCGGGAAATTTTAGAAAAATAAAAACGCCGGAAGGGCGCGGAAATACCGCTTCCGGCATAATGTTCAGGGCTTGCAGCGTCCGCAGGGCTCGTAACCTTGCGCAATCAATTCTTCCCGCGTCCCGGCGTACTCTTCCCGTGCGCTCGCCTTCATGTTTATCGCGCTCGAACAGTCGGGATAGTGGAACTTGTTCGTGTTCGTGTTCAGGATGTACGCGACGGCTTCCGCTCCGCCGTCGGCGGTTTCGTCGGCAAGGGCGCTGTCCCCGGTGGCGTAGTCGATGACGATTCCCGGCTGTACGTTGTAGCAGTAGACATTGAACAGCACGCCCCCGCCCTTGTCCTCCACGGACATTGCTTCCATCTGTACGCCGCTTGCCACCAGATTGTCGCCCTCGAAAATCGGCGTGACGCGGTAGAGCACATGGTTCCCGGTTTCTTTGATGTAGTCCGCCGTCAGGTTCTCAAACGGCAACATCCCTTGCACGTTCAAGTAGCGCGTGCCCGTGATAAGGTTCTTCTTGTTGGCGTTTTCGGCGGTCAACTGGTAGCCGATTAAATGACAGCGGTTGTAAAGGTATTTCCCGTCCACAATGTCGTACTGCGCGGTTTTCCATCCGGACGGCTTCACCTGCCCGATTGCGCCGCGTTTTTCCGTGGGCATTAAGTCCAAGCCGACGTTGGCGAACGCGACGCCGCAACGCCCCAGCGAATCTAACTCGGCGTACTCCTCAAAGGAACGTGCGGGAAGGTCGTCGGGGTCGAAATCGGGAATGTTGTCGTTGAGCGGCACATACGCCTCGCCGCCGTAAGGGGGTATCGCGTCAAGCGCAAAGCCGCCGCCCCCCGCCGCGCTTTCGGACTCCGTGCGCGTGGCGGGCGGGGATTCCGGGATTCCGTCGGGCAGGAGCCCGGAGAGGTCGCAGGCGGTCAGCGACAGCGCCAGACAGAGCGCCGCCAATCCCGCGAACAGTTTCCTTTTAAGCACGGTCATAGACCTCCTTCGTTATTTTCTCATGCGAAAACCCCGGAAAATCCTCCGTTTCCGCAAGCCTCCAAATCGGCGCGGACAAGTCCAAGTCAAAGCGCAAATCCGACGGGTACGCCCGGTTCCAGCGGAAGAGTATCACGCGCTCCACGCGCCCCAGCACGGGCAGGACGGGGGCGTTTTCCACGAAACAAAAATCCCCGTCGGCGGCTTTCTGCAAAAAGTCCTCGTCAACCGCGATTTGCGCGGGCGGCGGTTCGATGTCGGCGAACTGCCCGTAAGAGTAGGCGTTCATGCGCAGGCGGGAGCCGTCCGAAAGCGCGAGAATGCGCTTTCTTAACTCCCTGTCTTGGCTCTGCCTCCGGCGGTTGAACATGAGCCCGCCGCCGTCGTCAATCGCCGCTATGATTTGCATTCGCTCTCCCCTCCGTTCCCTCCGGCGCTTCCCAAGGCTCCATTGTCCCCACAAGGCGGCAAATCGGCTTGCCTTGCGCGTAAAACTTCTCCTCGTAATCGGTCATAATCCCCGCGGGGCCGTCGGCGTGCAAGTCCCGCGTGACTTCCGAAAGCGCGAAACCGTAGCGGGGCAGTTCCGTCAGGGAAAAGTCGAACAAATCGGCGTTGTCGGTCTTGAATTGGATTTGCCCGCCGTCTTTGAGGACTTGGCGGTAGCGCTTTAGGAATCCGCCGTGCGTGAGGCGGCGTTTCGCGTGACGGTTGCCCGGCCACGGGTCGGAGAAGTTGAGATAGATTCCGTCAACCTCCCCCGGCGCGAAATACAGCGGCAGGGCGTCGGCGTTGCCGGAGATAAAACAGACGTTGGGCAGTTCGAGACAGCGTTCCATCGCCACGACCAGCGCCTCCCGCACGACTTCCACGCCGACAAACAACACGCCGGGCTCCGCCGCCGCGATTCCGGCGGTAAAGCGCCCCTTGCCGCAGCCGAGTTCGAGGCGCAGTTCCCGCGCCTCCGGCATGAGCTCCCGCCATTTCCCGCGCCGCGCTTCCGGGTCTTGTATCAGTTTCGAGGCGCAACGCTCCATTCGGGGAATCAGATTCTTTTTCTTTCGCATACGCATAGGCGTTTTCTCCTGTTCCATACGCCGGGGGAGGCGGCGTTTCGCGCCCCCCCCCCCGGACGCCGCCTCACGCTTCCAAGGCTTTCGCGGACGCTTCCAGTTTGGCGATGAGTTCCCGGTATTTTCCGACTTTCTCCCGCTCCGCTTGCACCACGCTTTCCGGGGCTTTCGACACGAATTTCCCGTTGGACAGCTTGCCTTCCGTAACGCGCAGGCCGTTGCGGGCTTTTTCAAGCTCCTTTGCGATTCTGTCCCGCTCGGCTTGCAAGTCCACCAGTTCGCTCAAGGGCATATAGGCGGTGGCGCCGTGCGTGACGACGGAAACCTGTCCGGACAAATCGGCGGGGGCGGCGTCGGCGAATTTGACCTCTTTCGCCCACGCGAGGCGGCGGAGGAAATGCAGTCCGGTTTTGTACGGCTCCGGGTTCGCCGTGACAAGCAGAATCTCCGCCTTTTTGGACGGCGGGACGTTCATTTCGGAACGCCGCGTCCGAATGGTGCGGATAGTGTCCATGACGGCTTCCATCGCGGCCTCCTCTTCCGGGAAGTTGAGTTCGTCGGAGTATTCCGGCCATGCGCTTGTCATGATAAAGTCGTTGTCACGCGGCAAAGCCTGATAAATTTCTTCCGTCAGGAAGGGCATGAACGGGTGCAGGAGCTTCAAAAGCCGGACAAGGACGTAGCAAAGGACGCGTTGCGCGGCCTCTGCGGCGGCGGGGTCGTCGCCGTTCAGACGCGTTTTCGTCAGCTCTATATACCAGTCGCAGTAAGTGTCCCAGAGGAAGTCGTAGACTTTCGCGGACGCCACGCCGATTTCGTAGCTTTCCAAGTTGTCCGTGACTTCCTTTATGAGCTTGTTCAGCTTGCTTAAAACCCACTTGTCCTCGCGTTCGAGTTCGGAAACGCCGGGCAGGTCGGCGGAATCCGTTTTCAGGTTCATGAGCACAAAGCGGCTCGCGTTCCACACTTTGTTTGCGAAGTTGCGCATAGCCTCGCATTTTTCGGTATAGAAGCGGCAGTCGTTGCCGGGGCTGTTGCCCGTGATGAGGTTGAAGCGCAGGGCGTCGGCGCCGTACTGCTCCGCCATTTCCAGCGGGTCGATGCCGTTGCCGAGGGATTTCGACATCTTGCGCCCCTTGTCGTCGCGCACAAGCCCGTGGATTAGAACCGTGCGGAACGGGACTTGCTTCATGTGCTCGCAACCGGAGAAAATCATCCGCGACACCCAGAAAAAGATAATGTCGTATCCGGTGACAAGCACGCTTGTCGGGTAGAAGTAATCCAAATCGGGGGTTTTGTCTGGCCATCCAAGGGTACTGAACGGCCACAGCGCCGACGAAAACCACGTGTCGAGCACGTCCGGGTCACGCGTGATATTCGCGCTCCCGCACTTCCCGCACTTGTCGGGGTCTTGGCGGCTTACGGTAATGTGCCCGCAGTCCCCGCAGTACCATGCGGGAATCTGATGTCCCCACCACAACTGGCGGGAAATGCACCAGTCGTGCACGTTCTCCATCCAGTTCGTATAGATTTTGGCAAAGCGGTCGGGGACGAACTTCACTTCCCCGTCGCGCACGACGCGCAACGCCTCTTTCGCAAGCGGCTTCATCTTCACGAACCACTGCGCGGAAATGAGCGGCTCCACGTCGTTGTGGCAACGGTAGCACGTCCCGACATTGTGATTGTAGGGCTCCGTCTTGACAATGTAGCCCTGCTCCTCCAAGTCCTTGACAAGCTGTTTCCGGCACTCGTAACGGTCAAGCCCGTTGTAGGGGCCGCCGTTCTCGTTGATTCTGCCGTCGTCGCCGATACAGCGTATCACTTCCAGATTGTGGCGCAAGCCCACTTCAAAGTCATTGGGGTCGTGGGCGGGCGTCATCTTGACCGCGCCCGTGCCGAAACCTAACTCCACATAGTCGTCTGCGACAATCGGAATCTCGCGGTTCATAATGGGCAGAATGCAGGTCTTGCCCACTAAATGCTTGAAACGCTCGTCCGCCGGGTTGACGGCGACGCCCGTGTCGCCCATCATGGTTTCGGGGCGCGTCGTGGCGACGACCAAATCGCCGGAGCCGTCCGCCAGCGGGTAGCGGATGTGCCAGAGGTGTCCGGGCTTGTCGACGTACTCCACTTCCGCGTCGGACAGCGCGGTGACGCAGTGCGGGCACCAGTTGATAATGCGGCTCCCCTTGTAAATCAGCCCCTTGTCGTACAGACTGCAAAACGCCTCGCGCACGGCGCGGGAAAGCCCCTCGTCCATGCTAAAGCGCGAACGGCTCCAGTCGCAGGACACGCCCAGTTTCTTTTGCTGTTCGACAATGCGCCCGCCGTAAGCCTCCTTCCACTTCCAGACGCGTTGCAGGAATTTCTCGCGCCCCAAGTCGTAGCGGGTCTTGCCCTCGTTGACGCGCAAATCCTCCTCAACCTTGATTTGCGTGGCGATTCCCGCGTGGTCAACGCCCGGAAGCCATAAGGTAGCGTAGCCCTGCATACGCCGGAAGCGGATTAGAATATCCTGCAAGGCGGCGTCAAGGGCGTGCCCCATATGCAACTGTCCGGTGACGTTCGGCGGCGGCATGACAATCGAAAACGGCTTCTTTTGCGGGTCGGGGTCTCCCTTGAAACATCCCGCGCTTTCCCACATCCCGTAAATGCGGCTTTCCGCCTGTTGGGGGTCGTAGGTCTTTGGCAACTCTTTTCTTTCCATGGTTTCCGCTCCTTTTCGACGTTATTTCACATAGCGCACGGGCAGCCCGGTTTTTTCCGCGATAAAGCCGCGAAACTCCTCCGGCGCCCCCTCGGAAAATCCTTCCTTGGGGAACTGCTGGCAGTGCCGCTTGCTTAACAGGAACACAAAGCTGTCTTTCGTCTCTCCGATTGCCTGTACCCGGTCATAATTCCAGCGGGTTTCCGCCGCCTGCGTAACTACAGTATAGCATTCCGGCGTAAAGCGCGTGTCGGCGTCTTTCGTGCCGGGTATGAGGCTCCATGAGGCAATCCACGCGTTGAAATCGTCCTCGAACAACAGCAGGGCGACCATCACGGCGGCGACCAGAAAGGTAAGGGCGTCGCCGAAGTCGAACGAAAACGCGCCCAGCGCCGCCAGCGCGATTTGCGCCAGCACGATAAGCGACACGGCAAACCAGCCGAACACGCGAAGCGCAACGCTCCATTTGCGGCGCACGGTTTTGCGCAGTACGCGAACCATCGTTTTCAAGGCTTTATGGTCGTAGTGGGAATGAACCTGAAATTCCATGCTGTCTCTCCTTTCGCGGCGCGGCGGCAAAAAAACGCCCTAACCTTACGGTCAGGGCGAAAAAATCCGCGGTACCACCTGCATTCGCGCATATTGTGCGCGCACTCTTGCTCCCGATAACGGGGGAAACCGCCGCGCTTACTTGCGGAAAGCCGCGTCTGCGGCGGTTTCCGTCCGTTCGGCGCGGGCGCTCCGGGACGACTTCCCCGCCGCGCCGTAGGCGTTCGCACCGAACACGCCCTCTCTGCGCCGCCGCTCTGCGGGTACTGCTTCCTTTCTCTGCGCGCTTGCTCTGTTGCGTCCGCTGTCGTCCGCAACCTTTTCACGCGCCCTATTTTACACGACGGAAGCGGGGATGTCAACCGCCGCGCCCCGGATTGTCACAAATTTTTCCGTATGGCGTTCATCGCGCCCTTTTCCAGCCGCGAAACCTGCGCCTGCGAAATCCCGATTTCCCCCGACACTTCCATCTGCGTCTTGCCCTCGTAAAAGCGCATGGCCAATATGCGCCGCTCCCGTGCGTTCAGCCGCCGCAACGCTTCTTTCAGCGCGATGCGGTTCGTCCAGTCCTCCTCTGTGTTCTTCGTGTCGCGTATCTGGTCCATGAGCAGGAGCGCGTCGCCGGCGTCGGAGTAAATCGGCTCGTAGAGCGACACGGGGTCGGACATGGCGTCGAGGGCGAATACCACGTCCTCCCGCGAAATGTCCAGTTCCTTAGCGATTTGCTCCACGGTGGGCTCGCGCTGGCTGTCCGCCATAAGCCGCTCCCGCGCCTGTAGGACGCGGTAAGCGGTGTCGCGGAGGCTCCGCGACACCCGGATACTGCTGTTGTCGCGCAGGTAGCGCCGGATTTCGCCTATAATCATGGGCACGCCGTAGGTGGAGAACTTGACGGGCTGGGACGTGTCAAAGTTGTCGATGGCCTTAATCAGCCCCACGCAGCCGACTTGAAAGAGGTCGTCGGCGTTCTCGCCCCGCCCGGCGAAACGCTGTATCACGGAGAGCACGAGGCGCAGGTTGCCCTCAATCAGTTTGGCTCTGGCGGACGCGTCCCCGGCGCGGGCGCGGCGCAAAAGCTCCATGCTCTCCTCGTTTTTCAAAACTTTCAGCGCGGAAGTGTTCACCCCCGCGATTTCCACTTTGCCAAGCATAATCCGCTCCGCCTTCCGAATGTGTCTTTCAACGGGGACAATCTCCCCTGATAGGAAAGTATGGGCAAGCCCGGCATTCTTTATACTGGAAAACGCTGGGAAGTTTTGTCAAATCCGCCCGAACGGGCAATATTTTTCCGGCGCGGCGGCGTTAGGACAGCCCGCCGGGGCATAGGATAGCGGGGAGGGATTCGTATGCAGTGCAGAATGAAGGATTTACGTTGCAAGGAGGTCGTCAACATCTGCGACGGGCGGCGGCTGGGATACGTCGGGGACGTGGAAATCCGGATACCGGAGGGGCAGGTTACGGCGGTAATCGTCTACGGGCCGCCGCCGTTTTTCGGGCTGTTCGGGCGCGGCGAGGAATACTATGTCCCGTGGGACTGTATCCAGCGCATGGGGGACGACATCATCCTGATTGACAAGCCGTTCCCGCGTCCGGACGGCAAGCCGCCGCACGGCAAGCCCGGACGCCCTTCCTGCCGCCCGTTCTGATTCACGGACGGCGCAAAGCGCCGCCCCCGACAGTCGGGAGCGGCGCCGATAGCGCGTAATTCCGTTTGGATAGGGAGAGTTTCGCCGCCTTTACGAATCCGAACCTTCCCGCGCCGCGATGTGCTCGTTGACGGTTGTAATCAACTGCGCCACGTCAAACGGCTTTGCGATGTGCTGATTCATGCCGCTTTCCATGGACATGCGGCGGTCTTCGTCGCGGGCGTTGGCGCTCAGGGCGATAATGGGGATGTCGGCGGCGTCGGCGCGTCCGAGGGCGCGTATGGCTCGCGTGGCCTCGTAGCCGTTCATGACGGGCATTTGAATGTCCATGAGGACGAGGTCAAAGTACCCCGGCGGATGGCGGTTGAAAGATTCCACGGCGTCGCAGCCGTCGGGGACGGATTCCACTAAGAATCCGGCGTCCTCTAAAATCGTCTCCGCCAATACGCGGTTGATTTCGATGTCCTCCACTAAAAGAATGCGCCGCTGCCCGCGGGCTTTGTAAAGGTCTTTGCTTTGCGGCTCGTAGGGGACGCTTTCGGCGCCGTCGGCTTGTTTCAAGGGCAGTCCCACCGTAAATGTCGCGCCCTTGCCTTTGGCGCTCTCCACGCGGATGGAGCCGCCCATAATGTTCAACAGCGCCTTGGTAATGGCAAGCCCCAGCCCCGTGCCGATTTTCCCCGTATGGGTGGAATTGTGCTCCCGCTCGAAGGCGTCGAAAATCTTACGGAGGAACTCCTTGGAGATTCCCGGCCCGTTGTCGGAGACGCGGAACTCGTAGCGGGCGTAGCCGGATTCCGACACCTGTTTCCGCCTCGCGGAGACAGTCACCGTCCCATAGTCGGGCGTGAACTTCACCGCGTTGCTGATAAGGTTGCTCATCACGCGGCGGAAACGCACGATGTCCGCGTAAACTTCCTCTCCCGGCAGGTCAATCTCTTCCCGCAAGGCGATATGCTTTTTCTCGGCTTCCGCCCGGAACATGTCAAGCGTGAAATCCAACTGTTCCCGCAAGTCGCACCGTTCGGTTTTCAGCTCTATGCGCCCGTACCCGATTTGGCTCATTTCCAGAAGGTCGTCTATCAGAGCCAGCATATGGCGGTTGGATTCGCTGACTTTCTCCAGATAGCTTTCCAAGCGTTCGGGTTCCCGGATATGGCGCCGCGCCAAGTCCGTAAAGCCCATAATGGCGTTCATGGGCGTGCGGATGTCGTGGGAGATGTTGAACAGGAACGACGACTTGATTTCATTGGCGCGTTTCTCCTGCTCAAGCTCCGTTTCCATGTTGATTTTCTCGGACATGTCGCGCCGGAGGCGGAGAATCTGTTCCGTGACGTTGCGGTAGCCCATGACGACGCGGGAGCGAAGGGCGTCGCTGTGAATGCGCACGACGGACATTTGCATATAAATCGGCTCGTCGCCCAAGCCCGGACAGCGGTAGTCAACCGTATAGGAAACTTCCGATTTCAGGCGCTCCCGGATACGCTCCGCCGACACTTCCGCCAAATAGCGCCCCCTGTCCTCCGGGATAATGTGGCGCTTGGCGTAGCGCGGGAGAACGTCGCGCCAGTCGGGCGCCGCCGTCAGGCCGGAAAAGATGTTTTCCCACGTCTTGGCCGCGTCGCGGTAACAGCGGACGGTTCCGCTGTCCAGATTCAAAAGCAGAATCGACGAGAAATCGACGCTCAAACCCTCTATGACTTCCGTTTTCCGCACGTATTCCTCGCGGGAAGCGCGCAAGTCGGTGATGTCGCGCAGAATGACATAGTACACGCTTCCGTAGGGGGCTTTATGAATCAGCCGCCCGTAGTCGTCCACCCAGCGGACGGCGCCGTCCTTGCGGACAATGCGGTACTCGACATAATCCAAGCGGTCTTGGTCGCCGGAAACCTGCTTTTCAATTTCCCGATGGGTTTCCTCCAAATCCTCCGGGCACACCATGCCATGAAACGTCCCGCCCGTCAAGTCCCGGAACTCCCCGACGGTTCGACAGCCGAAAATGCGGAGCAGAAGGTCGTTGGCGTACAGGACTTCCTCTTTCTCGTCGGCGCGGTAGATAAAGAACCCGCCCGGCATTTCCTCCGCAAACTGGTTGATTCCCGCCAACAGCGCGGGGTCTATGTCCCTCAAAAACGGGTCATGGTTCGTGATTACGCCGCCCATTTTGAAACTTCCCTCCCATTTTTATCCGGTTGCCGAAACCGCCCCGTTCCGCCGCCTCATTTGTCGTCGTGAATCAGGGTTTCGAGCGCGTCAAAGAGGCGTTCGGGGTCTACGGGCTTGCTCAAGTGCGCGCTCATCCCGGCCTGCAAGGAGCGCTGCACGTCCTCGTCAAACGCGTTGGCGGTCATGGCGATAATGGGGATGGTTTTGGCGTCGGGGCGGTTCAAGGCGCGGATGGCGGCGGCGGCGGCGAGGCCGTCCATGACGGGCATTCGCACGTCCATAATCACGGCGTCGTAGTAGCCCGCCGGGCGTTTGGAAAAGAACTCCACGGCGATTTTCCCGTTTTCGGCGTGTTCGGCGGAAATGCCGCGCATATCCAGCAGTTCCAGCATGATTTCGGCGTTGATGGGCATGTCCTCGGCCAGCAGGACGCGGCGCCCCTCCAGTTCGGCGCGTTTGACCTCCTGCGGCTGTTCGCTTTCGCGGCGCTGGCGGGCGGCTTCCCGGAGTTCCGGGAGAATCCCAGACGCGAAGAGCGGCTTTGACATGAAGCCGTCGATTCCGGCTTCTACGGCCTCGGCCATAATGTCGTCCCAGTTGTAGGCGGTCAAAATAATGATGGTGGATTCGCCGTTGTAGAGCTCGCGTATCTTCCGGGCGACCTCTATGCCGTCCTGTTCGGGCATTTGCATATCCACAAGAATGAGGTTGTAGGCCTCGCGGCGGGCGTGGCGGACTTCTATGAGTTTCAGGGCTTCCGCGCCGCTTTGACAGGCGTCGGCGCTGACGCCGATTTCCGCCAGCACGAGTTTGGCGTGTTCGCAGGCAATCGGGTCGTCGTCGATGACAAGCACGCGCATTTCCTGCGGGCGGAACTCGTCGGGGCTTCCGTCGTCCTTGCGGTCGCTGTTTTTCAGCGTGACGTTGACCGTAAACTCCGAGCCGACGCCCTTTTCCGACTGCACGGAGATATTGCCGCTCATCAGTTCCACGATGTTCTTTGTAATCGCCATGCCAAGCCCGGTGCTTCCGTATTTGGTGGTGCGGCTCCCGTCCTCTTGGCTGAACGCGTCGAAAATCCGGGGCAGGAACGCCTTGTCCATCCCGATTCCCGTGTCTTTGACGACAAAGCGCAAAGTGGAATGGTCCTCAAAGTTGGCGGTGCGCTCCACGGACAGCGACACCGAGCCGGGGGCGGGCGTGAACTTGACCGCATTGCCGAGAATGTTAATCAGCGCCTGTTTGAGCTTCATGTCGTCGCCAATGTAATATTCGTCGACCTTGCCCTTGACCGCGCAGTCGTACCGGAGCCCGCGCTCGTGGCACTGGCTGGCAATCATGGTGTTGATTTGCTCCAACATGCCGCCGAAGGAAAACTCCTCGTTTTTCAGCGTCATGCGCCCCGACTCAATGCGGCTCATGTCCAGAATGTCGTTGATAAGCCCCAAGAGGTGGCGGGCGCTCGCGCCGATTTTTTCAAGCTGTTCCTTGGTGTGTTCGGGCAGGCCGGGGGCTTTCAGGGCGATGCTGTCCAAGCCGATAATGGCGTTCATGGGCGTGCGGATTTCGTGGCTCATGCTGGACAGGAACGCCGTCTTTGCCACGTTGGCCTGTCTGGCCTCTTCCAAGGCTTGCGCCAAGAGGTTGTTTTGCTCCCGCTCCTCCCGCAACAACTCCGTGATGTCGGACTTGAGCAGGATGTAGAACTTTGTCTGCTGGTCAACCGCGTAGAACATGAAGCGCTTGTTGAAAATCTCGCCGTCGATGTCGCATGTCACGTCCACCGTGTAGGGCTCGCCTTCGGCCAGCTTGCGCTCTATCGTTTCCGGCGACAGCGACGCCAAAAGCTCCCCGCGGTCGTGCACGTGCTCCGACGCCGCCGGGAGAACCTGTTCCCGGAGGTAGCGCATATAGTTGCCGTTGCGCTTTTTCGGAAAGATACTGCCCTTGGGGATATTCGCGGCGTCGCCAATCGCCACGCCGTAGCTCCCGCCCGCCAGATAGCACACCATGTCGTACTGCCGGGCAAGGATTTTTTCGTTCAGGACTTTCGACACCGTTTCCAAGTTGTATTCCGTCTCGACGGCCAGCGCCACCCAGTCGCTGGTAATGGGGTCTTTGCGCATGGAGACGGAACAGCGCACGAAGCACTGCCGCCCGGAGCGGCGGTTTGAGAACACGGTGACGGACAGCGGGGCGGCGCCCGTGTAATAGCTCTCGCGCAAGTTGTCCATCGTGAACGTTTTCAGGCATAGCTCGCGGTCGGCTTCCAGCGGCATATGCTCCAAACGCGCCTGAAATATTTCCTTTACGGACGCGCCGACGCGGTCCGTCTCGAACAAATCCTTTCCGCGAATCTCCTCCGCCTTGCCTTCCGTCAGGTTCAGGCGCAGCACGGAGAGGCTTTCGTTGGCAAGCGTGACAAGCTCCCGGTTCAGCCCCTCGTACATGAGCTGGGTCTGGCGTTCGCTCTCCTTCAAGTCCGTGACGTTGAAATAGGTGCAGTAAGCGTACTGCACGCCGTTCTCCCGCATGAATGCGTAGTGAATCGTAACCCACAGCAGGTTCCCTTTCACCGTGTATTTCCGGACGGTGACATTATTGGAGCCGTCGCGGGCTTTGTGGCGGCGGAACAGGTAGGCGATTTCGTCCCGGTCGTCTGGGTAAATCGTGGCCATAGTGCCGCCGCTTTCCAGATTGACGAACTCCTCTTCCGTGCCCTCTATCATCTCCAAGAACTCCTGAGAGCACCATACAGGATAATACCGCCCGTCGTCCTCCACGCGCATAATCACGGCGTTGTTCTCCAGAGAATTGAACAGCTTTTGATAAAAGTCGGTTTTAAAATCCAGCATGACAGCGCTTCACTTCCTTATATATCGCGTGGCGCGGCGGGGCGGGCGGGATGTAAAAAACAGGCCGCCAAGTTCAGCGCCCTGTTTGCTTCGGCGAATCTTTATCGCGCTGACAGGCGCGGCTTGTTTAAAATTCCGCTGTCGCCGCCGAAACTCGAACCTCGCGGACGGCCTGCGGGGTTTGCCGCTTCCGCCGCGCAAGCAGGGCGCTTTTTACAGGCGGCGCCTTTCAATGCCAATCATTATTAGTCATTATATCAGCTTTCCGCAGGTTTGTAAAGAGCCGTGCGGAGATTTTTTTCGCGCTCCGAAACCCGGCGGCGGACTAACAGACATGCCGGACAGAGTATCGGCGCGGAAACGGGCGTCCGTCTCCGCGCCGATAGTTTCGCATGAAATCAGAACTTCATTTCCACATAGAGCTCCCGGACTTCGTTGGGGTCGCGGGGCTTCTTTTTCTTCTCGACGGGCGGCGGGGCGTCGCGCCATTGCAGGAACTTCGGCGCCACCTGCGGGAACAGCGCCAGCGACAACACGTCCTCGTCGCTCTTGGCGATGTCCTTGTACTCCTCGCGGTACTTGTCAAGCTCCGGCTTGAGCAAATCGGCGGGGCGGCAGTCAATCATCTGGTCGGGCGTGATTTCCGCCTTGTTCAGCACAAACTCGTCCACGGGGCCGGGGAGCTTGCCGTACTCGCCGCGCAGCATGGCTTTCGTTTCCTTCGTGAACGCCTTGTAGCGCTCGCCTAAAATCACGTTCATGACGGCCTGCGTGCCGACAATCTGGCTTGTGGGCGTGACAAGGGGCGGATAGCCGCAGTCCTTGCGGACGCGGGGCACTTCCTGCAACACTTCGTAATACTTATCCTCGCGCCCGGTCTGCTTCAACTGCGAAATCAGGTTGGAGAGCATTCCGCCGGGGACTTGGTAGAGCAACGTGTTCGTGTCCACGGTGTAGACCTTCGGGTCAAGGTAGCCCTCTTCCTGCAAGCGCTTGGCGACCGTGCGGAAATGCGCCGACGCCTTGCTCATCTTGTTGAGGTCAAGCCCGGTGTCGCGCACGGTGCCTTTGAGCGTCGCCACAAGGGATTCCGTCGCGGGCTGGGAGGTGCCGTTCGCCATAGCGGAAAGCGACGCGTCCACGATGTCCACTCCGGCGTAAGCCGCCATCAGGTTTACCATGTCGCCCGTCCCGGCGGTGTCGTGCGTGTGGAGGTGGATAGGAATCGAGACCGTTTCCTTCAGGCGCTTCACCAGAGAATAGGCGCGCATGGGCAGGAGCAGGTTCGCCATGTCCTTAATGCAGATGATGTCCGCGCCCATCTGTTCCAGCTCTTTCGCCAGCTTGACAAAATACTCTTCGTTGTGAATGGGCGAAATGGTATAGCTCAACGTGCCTTCCACGGTGCCGCCGTACTTCTTCGTGGACTTAATCGCCTGTTCGAGGTTGCGCACGTCGTTGAGGGCGTCGAAAATGCGGATGATGTCAATGCCGTTCTCAATGGACTTGCGGCAGAACTGGTCAACCACGTCGTCGGCGTAGTGCTTGTAGCCGAGGATGTTCTGCCCCCGGAAGAGCATTTGCAGCTTGGTGTGGGGGAGCGCGGCGCGGAGCTTGCGGAGCCGTTCCCACGGGTCCTCGTTGAGGAACCTCATGCAGGCGTCGAACGTCGCGCCGCCCCAGCATTCCAGCGACCAGTAGCCAATGGAGTCGAGAATTTCGCAGGCGGGAAGCATATCCTCCGTGCGCATACGCGTGGCGGCCTGCGACTGGTGCGCGTCGCGCAAAATGGTGTCGGTAATGCGGAGGGGGGATTTGCTCAAAAATTCCATGGTTTCCATAAGTCACCTCCGAATCAGCCGAACAGGGAAATGAGCACGCCGGCGGCAATCGCGGAGCCGATAACGCCCGCGACGTTCGGCCCCATCGCGTGCATGAGCAGGAAGTTGGCGGGGTTGTACTTCTGCCCGACCTGCTGCGAGACGCGGGCGGCCATGGGCACGGCGGAAACCCCGGCGGAGCCGATAAGCGGATTGATTTTCTCTTTCAGGAAGAGGTTCATAAACTTGGCGAGCAGGACGCCTCCGGCGGTGCCGAAGCTGAACGCCACAATGCCCATTGCCATAATGGCCAGCGTCCGCCCGGAAAGGAACGTCGTCCCGGTGGCGGTGGCGCCCACGGACACGCCCAAGAACAGCGTGACAATATTAATAAGCTCGTTCTGCGCGGTCTTGCTGAGGCGCTCCGTGACGCCGCACTCGCGGAAGAGGTTTCCGAGCATGAGGCAGGCAATCAGGGGGCCGGCGGACGGCACGAGGAACGCCACGAAAATCGTCACCATGATGGGGAAGACAATCTTTTCGACTTTGGACACTTCCCGCAGGGGCTTCATGACGATTTTCCGCTCCTCCTCCGTCGTGAGGGCTTGCATAATCGGGGGCTGGATGACGGGGACAAGCGCCATGTACGAATAGGCGGCGACGGCAATCGGGCCCAGCAGGGCGGGGGCAAGCATGGCGGTGACGAAAATCGCGGTGGGGCCGTCGGCGCCGCCGATAATGCCGATGGACGCCGCCTCGTTGCCCGTGAAGCCTATGACGCGGCACCCGGCGTAGGTCATGAAAATGCCCAGTTGCGCCGCCGCGCCGAGAAGCAGGCTTTTCGGGTTGGCAATCAGGGGGCCGAAGTCCGTCATGGCGCCCACGCCCATGAAGATGAGGCAGGGGTAGATTCCCAGCTTGACGCCCAGATAAAGCACGTCAATCAAGCCCGGCGAGATGACCTCCCCGACGCGCACACGCGCAAGCACGGCTTCCGCCACGCCGGAGGCCTCCATTTCCGCGAGGAACTGCGGGGTAATCGGCGCGCCGCCGAACAAATCCCAGTGGATGTGCCCGCCCGCGAAGAAGATTTCATGGTACATGTTCGCGCCGGGCAGGTTCGTCATGAGCATACCGAAGGCGATAGTGACCATCAGGAGCGGCTCGAACTTCTTGCCGATTCCGAGGTAGAGCAGAAAGCAGGAGACGATAATCATGACCAGATTTTTCCAGCCGTCCCCCTGCGTCACGAGGAAGAACCCCGTGTCTTGAAGAAAGTCCCTTAAGGCATCCATGCTCAAGACCTCCGGTCGATGACGCAAAGCAGCGTTCCGGACTGCACGGTGGCTCCCTTTGTCGTATTCACGGAGAGAATCTTGCCGTCGCGGGGGCTGAGAATCTCGTTTTCCATCTTCATGGCTTCCAGAACCATGAGCACCTGCCCGCGGGTCGCCATGTCGCCGGGGTTGACGTTAATGGAGACAATCGTGCCGGGCATGGGGGCGGTGACGCGCTCGCCTCTGGCGGCGTCGCCGTCAGACCCGGCGGGGGCGGCGGCG
>JAFXQD010000058.1 GCA_017527365.1 Oscillibacter sp. | reverse complement strand
CGCACGTAGCAGACGGAGTTCGACTGCGTGTACTTCAGCGTGATAAGGGCTACCATCATGTCGCGCTTGGCGCTGTCGGGCAAGTCCTTGTTTTTCGTGACGATGTTGCCCAGAATCGACGCGTCAATCTTGTAATCGTTGCGCCCCTGCCGGAAGGTAATCCCGAACACGTCCTTGTATTCCTCGTGCTCCGGGACGTAATCCGGGTCGATTTGCACGACGTTGTAGCCGCCCTTCTTCTTGCTTTTCAGGATTTCCAACGCCTCCGGGGTATAGCCGGGGGCGATGATTCCGTCGGAGACCTCGTTTTTAAGGTAACGCGCCGTCGGCTCGTCGCACACGTCGGAGAGCGCCGCCCAGTCGCCGTAGGAGCAGAGCCTGTCCGAACCGCGGGCGCGGGCATACGCGCAGGCAATCGGGGAAAGCTCCAAACCGTCCTCGACAAACAGGATTTTGCGCCCGGTCTCGCAAATCGGCGTTCCGAGCGCCGCGCCCGCCGGGGACACGTGCTTGAAGGACGCCGCCGCCGGCATTCCCGTCGCCTCTTTCAGTTCCTTCACCAGTTGCCACGAGTTGAACGCGTCCAGGAAGTTGATGAATCCCGGCTTGCCGTTCAAGACCTCAATCGGCAAATCCCCGCCGCCGCGCATGAAAATTTTCGCGGGCTTCTGGTTGGGGTTGCACCCGTATTTCAATTCCAGTTCGCGCATTTTCTCAACCTCCGTTATTCGTCAGTTGTTCGCATACAATCTCCGCCGCCTTCGGGAGCAGTATCCATTCCGCCTGTTCCATAACGCGGCGTTGCAAGACTTCGGGCGTGTCGTCCGGCAGGACTTCCACCGCCTTTTGCAACAGTATCTTCCCGCCGTCGGGAATCTCGTTGACAAAATGCACGGTCGCGCCCGTGACCTTCACGCCGCGAGCCAGCGCTTCCTCGTGGACTTTCAGCCCGTAATAGCCCTTGCCGCAAAACGCCGGAATCAGCGACGGGTGAACGTTCAGTATCCGCTCCGGCCACATCTTCACGAACTCTTCCGAAAGGATTGTCAGGAATCCGGCAAGGATGATAAGGTCAATTTTGGATTCCAGCAGACAGCGCAACAGCGCCGCCTCGAAATCCTGCGGGGCTTGCCCCTTGCGCTCGACCGTGACGGCGGGGACGCCGTGGCGCTCCGCCCTTGTCAGCGCGTAAGCGTCCGCCGCGCTCGACACGACCAGCACAATTTCCCCGTGGGGGATTTCCCCGCGCTCCTGCGCGTTCAGCAACGCCTCCAGATTTGTCCCGCCGCCCGACACAAAGACGGCGATTCGCGCCTTTTCCATACGCTTCCCCCTCCTTACGGTCAACAGAGAATCACGCCGTCGTCCCCGGCGACAATCTCGCCCAGCGGGTAGGCGCCGCAGCCTTCCTCGCGCAGAATCTCCATGGCGCGCCCCGCGACATCCGCAGCCGTCACCATTATCATGCCCACGCCCATATTGAACGTGTTGAACATATCGCGCTCCGGGATATGCCCCCAATCCTGCAAGAGTTTGAACACGTGCGGGGTTCGTATTGCGGACTTGTCCAGCTTCGCCGAGACGCCTTGCGGCAGACAGCGCGGAATGTTTTCCTGAAAGCCTCCGCCCGTGATATGGCTCAACCCCTTGACGCGCAACGTCTCCAGACAGCGCAACACGGGCTTGACGTAGATTTTCGTCGGCGTCAGCAACGCCTCGCCCAGCGTACAGCCCAGCTCCGAAACCCGCTGGTACAGGCTCCCCGCTTCGACATGGAAAACCTTCCGCACGAGCGAAAAGCCGTTGGAATGCAGTCCCGACGACGGCAACGCAATCACAACATCGCCGGGGACAATCGCGCTGTTGTCGATAAGCCGCGCTTTGTCTACTATGCCGACCGTAAAGCCCGCTAAGTCGTAATCGTCGGACTTCATGACGCCGGGATGTTCGGCGGTCTCGCCGCCCAGCAACGCGCACCCGGACTGCACGCAGCCTTCCGCGACGCCCGACACTATCGACGCCACTTTTTCCGGGTCGTTCTTGCCAATGGCGATATAGTCCAGAAAGAACAGCGGCTTCGCCCCGCAACAGAGAATATCGTTGACGCACATCGCCACGCAGTCAATGCCCACGGTGTCATGCTTGCGCATAAGTTGCGCAATGCGGATTTTCGTCCCGACGCCGTCCGTGCCGGACACCAGCACCGGGTTCTGATACGCGCTCAAATCGGGCGCGAACAGCCCGCCAAAACCGCCAAGTCCCGACAATACGCCGGGAATATTCGTCCGTTCCACGTGCCCGCGCATGAGTTTCACGCCCGCGTAGCCCGCCTCAATGTCAACGCCCGCCGCCTTGTAGCTCTCCGAAAAACTGCGCACTTTCCGCGCCTCCTCCGATTTGAATTAACCGCGCCTTTGTCGCCCCCCTTTGGGGGGAGATGTCGCCGTCAGGCGACAGAGGGGGGAAAGCGCGCCTCTTACGCATGGGCTAACAGCCGCCTCATGACTTCGGCGTAAGCGTCCTCGACGCCGCCCATGTCGCGGCGGAAACGGTCCTTGTCCAGCTTCTCACGCGTCTTTTCGTCCCACAGGCGGCAGGTGTCCGGGCTGATTTCGTCCGCCAGCACGATTGCGCCGTCGGGCAGGCGCCCAAATTCCAGCTTAAAGTCAACCAGAATCACGCCGCATTCCTTCCAGAACGCTTTCAACTCGTCGTTGACCGCGAACGCGTACTTTTTAATGGTCTCGATTTCCTCCGCCGTCGCCAGTTTCAAGGCGCGGGCGTGATACGCGTTCAAAAGCGGGTCGTCAAGCTCGTCGTTCTTATAGGAAAACTCAATCGTGGGACTGTCGAACACAATGCCCTCTTCGACGCCGTAACGCGACGCGAAATGTCCGGCGGAGATGTTGCGTATAATGACTTCAAGCGGCACAATCTCCACTTTTTTTACAAGCGTCTCGCGTTCGCCGAGCTCCTTTACGAAATGCGTGGGAATCCCGGCTTTTTCCATCCGCGCCATAAGGCGGTTTGTCATCTGGTTGTTCACGACGCCTTTGCCGACAATCGTGCCGCGCTTCTTGCCGTTCTCGGCGGTGGCGTCGTCCTTGTACTCGACGATACAAAGCGCGGGGTCGTCCGTGCGGAAAACCTTCTTCGCCTTGCCCTCATAGATTTGTTCCAGTTTTTCCATGGATAATCCTCCCTGATTATTCTTTCCCCGTCCAGCAGTAGGTGCAGATTTTATCGCGGTCAAGCCCGATAGCCTCCAGAAGCCCGTCTATCGACTGGAAGCCCAGCGACTGGAAGCCCAACTGTTCGCAAATCGACTTCAACAGGCACTTCCCGCGCTCCGCGGACGCGTCCGCGTATTCGTCCAAATGCCCCTGCCCCTCGTCGCCCTCCAAAAGCTGTATCGTCCGCCGCGCCAAAAGCTCCATGTCGGAGTTGCTCCGCGAAAAGTTCAGGTACTTGCACCCATACATCACGGGCGGGCAGGCGGAGCGTATATGCACTTCCTCCGCGCCGCTGTGATAGAGGAACTCCACGGTTTCCCGCAACTGCGTGCCCCGGACAATGGAATCATCGACGAAAAGCAGTTTGCGCCCCTCTATCAACTCCGGCACGGGAATCTGCTTCATTTTCGCAACCTGATTGCGCATTTCCTGATTTTCGGGCATGAACGAGCGCGGCCAAGTAGGGGTATACTTGACGAACGGGCGGGCGAAAGGCTTTCCGGAACGGTTGGCGTAGCCGATGGCGTGGGGGATGCCGGAATCCGGCACCCCGGCGACAAAGTCCACGTCGGGGAGCGCGTCCCGCGCCGCGTCCGTCCGCGCCATAATCTCGCCGTTGCGGTAGCGCATGACCTCCACGTTCACGCCCTCATAGTAGGAGTTCGGATAGCCGTAGTAAGTCCAGAGGAACGCGCAAATGCGCATGGCGTCGCCGGGCGCCCGCAACTGTTCCGCGCCGTCGGGCGTAATGCGCACGATTTCCCCCGGCCCCAGCTCGCGCACCGTGCGGTAGCCTAACTTCTGGTAGGCAAAGGATTCGAACGAGACGCAACAGCCGAAATCGTTGCAACCTATGAGCACGGGCAAACGCCCCAAGCGGTCGCGGGCGGCGATGAGCCCGTCGGGGGTGAGCAGCAGAATGCTGGACGAGCCGTCAATCTGTTCTTGGGCGCGGCGTATGCCCTCGGCGAACGTCGGCGCCTCGTTGATAAGCGCCGCCGTGAGTTCCGACGCGTTCACCGCCCCGGAGCTCATCGCCATAAACTGCCGCCCGCCCGACGAAAAATAGCTTTCCGCCAGTTCTTCCGCGTTGTTAATGCGCCCCACCGTGCTGACGGCGTACAGACCCAAATGGGAACGCACTAAAAGCGGCTGGGGGTCGGTGTCGCTGATACAGCCGATTCCGCTTGTGCCGCGGAACTTGCGCAAGTCCGATTCAAATTTTGTCCGGAACGGCGTGTTCTCAATGCTGTGAATCTGCCGTTGAAAGCCCGTTTCCGGACTGTAAACCGCCATGCCGCCGCGCCGCGTGCCCAAATGGGAGTGGTAGTCCACGCCGAAAAACACGTCCGCCACGCAGTCGCGCCGGGAAATCGCTCCAAAAAATCCGCCCATGCCATATCTCCTGTTGTCCGAAAGCGCGGCTCCGCTCCGTCAAAGCCGCTGAAATTTTGCCGCCGCGCTCAACGCCCGAAGGACGCCCGCAACTCCGCCTCTTTTTTGGCGGCCTGCCGCCGCATGTCGGCGCGGTCGGCCTCCAGCCTCGCCGCCACGGTGTCGTCCGTGACGCCGAGAATCTGCGCGGCCAGAATCGCGGCGTTTTTCGCGCCGTTGAGCGCGACCGTCGCAACCGGAATGCCGCTGGGCATTTGCGCGGTGGCGAGAAGCGCGTCCAAGCCGTCCAACGCGCCGCCCTTCATGGGAATGCCGATTACGGGGAGCGTGGTGTTGGCGGCGAACGCGCCCGCCAAATGCGCCGCCATGCCCGCCGCGCAAATCACGACCCCGAACCCGTTCTTCCGGGCGTCTTTGGCGAACCGGGCGGTTTCCTCCGGGGTGCGGTGGGCGCTGAAAATATGCGCCTCGTAGGGGATGCCGAACGCGTCCAGCCAGACGCAGGCCGACTGCACGACGGGCCAGTCGGAATCGCTGCCCATAATGACCGCCACTTTTTTCATGGCTATTCCCTCCCTTTTCCTTCATGCCTGCGGGCAACGGCGGAAACGCGCCGTCCCCTGTTGGCGACAAGAATACTACAAAGCGCCCGCTATGTCAAATCTTTTATCGCGTTTTTTGAAAAAATGTTTCTGATTTGTAAAAATAGCGTAAAATTATCGTTCGGTTATTGGCGTGTCCCAAAAAGAGGGTAAAATAGCGAACAAGGCGCCAAAAGCCTAAAAAAGAGCAAAATGCCCCTACAGGCATTTCCATTTCCAGAATATGTCATTCTGTCATATTGTTCTTTTCCCTTATGATAACAGGTACGAT
>JAFXQD010000057.1 GCA_017527365.1 Oscillibacter sp. | reverse complement strand
TGGAACATCGTCTGGTTCGACGTGCACCCGTCAATCTGCGCGGCCTCGATTAAGTCCTTGGGGACGCTCATAAAGCCCGCGACGTAAATCAGCATCATATAGCCCGCGTACTGCCAGACGGAAACGATAATCAGGCAGAGCATGGCGCCGCCCGTGGTGGCGAGCCACGACGTGGAGAGGGAGCCGATGGAAAGGGACGTGCCCAGCGCCACGAAAGCGCGGTTAAAGACGAATTTCCAGACGTAGCCCAAAACGATTCCGCCGATAAGGTTCGGGATAAAGAACCCGGCGCGGAAGAAGTTCTGCCCCTTCACGCCCCTTGTCACCAGATAGGCCAGCGCGAACGCCACGACGTTGACCAGAATCACGGCGATTGCGGAATAAACGACCGTCCGACCGAGCGCCTGCCAGAACGCGGCGTCGGAAAAGGTGTCGGCGTAGTTGGACAGCCCGACAAAGGGCTTGTCTCTCGACACGCCGTCCCAACTGGTGAACGTGAGATAGAGGCCGTAGACGAACGGGAGAATCACGACCGCGACAAACGCGAACGTGGAAACGCCCGCGAACATCGCGTACTGCTGGCACTTATAAGAAAGGGTGTTTTTTTTCATATATCGTTCCCTGCCTCCTTCATTCAAGCATTCGGCGGCTCCCGGCGGCTGTGCGCCGGAAGCCGCGCTTTCCGTTGCGCGTTAGCGTGCGACGGGGGTAGTGGAAGCCCAGTAAGCCTCAATCGCGGCGGCGAGGGCGGCGCGGTCCTGCTGTCCGGCGAGGTACTTCTGCAATTCCGCGCCCATCTTGGAGTAATGGTCGTCGGGCAGATAGTTGTAGTTGTCAATCAGGTTTCCGGCGTCGGCGTATTCCTTCACGGACGCGCCGAGCGGGTCAAGGTTTTCGGCGGCGATGTTGGAGAACGCCGGGACAAGGGCGCAGTCCTCCGTAAGGAACTTGTTTCCGTCCTCGTTGAACACCAGCCAGTTGAGGAAGTCCTTGGCGGCTTGGCGCTGTTCGTCGGACGTGTACTCGGAGGAGTCGATAAAGAAGAACTTGGAGCCGCCGCCGACGAGCTTCTGGTTGGCGCCGTCGTCGAGGTTCTGCGGCACGGGCATCATGCCCAGATGTTCGGAGTAGTCGTAGGCGTTAATCATCGACCAGTCCCAATTTCCGCCGAACATGAACGCGATTTCGCCTTCCGCCAGCTTCTGCTCGGAGACTTCGCGCTCGGCGGCAATCGGGGACGCGGCGGCGTAGTTGTACTGCTTCATCACGTCGAAATAGTCCATCAGGGCGTTGAACTTCGCGTTGTCGGCGAGGCTCTCCGTCCCGGCGTAGAGCCCGTCCACAAAGCCGAAAACGTCGTCCTGCTCCTCGTAGACTTCGGCGAGGAAGTGCCCGGCAAGCGACCAGTCCTCTTTCATAATGCCGACGGGAGCCGCCATGCCTCCGGCAACCAGCGTTTCAAGCAAGCCCTTGAACGCGTCGAGCGTGGCGTAGTCGGACGGGACAAAGGGCGCCCCGGTAATGGCCTCAATGGCGTCGGCGTTGTACATCAGGCCGCGAGCCTCCACGCACACCGGGAAGTCCATCACCGCGTCGCCCACGCTCACGGCGTAATTCGTGTTGGCGACCCAGTCCTCGCCGCTCATGTCAACGGCGTGTTCGGGCCCCAAGGAGTAGATGTCCTTCGCGTCCACCATGGCGAGCGTGTAAGGGTCGTTGGAGGCGTAGCGGGTGGCCATATGCGCGGCGACCGTGTCGCTGGAGAAATAGACCTCCACGCCGACGCCCGTGGCCTTGGAATACTCCTCCGCCATTTCCTCAAACTGCGACTGGATTTCCGACTTGGAATTGAAAATGGTGATGCTCACGTTGCCGCCGGATTCGGCTTCGCCGCCGTCCTGACCGCCGTCGGAAGGCGCGGGGGCCGCGCCGCCTCCGCCGCAGGCCGCAAGAGACAGAGCCATCAGCAACGCGAGAACCAAGGCGCTAAATTTTTTCATCAAATCTTCCTCCTTTTGATTCAAACGCGCTCTATGAAAGTCTCCGCCGCGCCGATTCTTGAAATTTGGGGAATTTTCGCGTATAATTTCCAAAAATGGGCGCAGAAGGGCTTTCATATGCCGCTTTGCGTTGCAAAAAATAGCACAAATCGGGAACAATGTCAAGAAATTTATCCCTGTCGGCGCAAAAGTCTGTAGGAAATATTTTTCCTTTTGTGCAAAATGTCATCGGTTTTTTAGCGGGATTTCAAAGGAATAAACCCGCGTAATTTTGGGCTTTTCAGCTTTTCAACAGAGATAAAGATAACTTCCTTCACAGGACGGCGTTTTTGTCCCCCCTTGCATTCGTCAAAAAAGAGAAATTTCAAAAAATTCCTTATGGCTTATTTGCATGGAAAGGTTTTCTTTGCGTTGAAAAAATTGCCCGCAACGGCTAAAAACTTCAAGGGAGGGCTTTGCTATGTATGAAAAAATCTTTCATTCCGACAACCCGTTTTGGAGCGGAATGGGGCGGCTGTTTGACATTGTAGAGTTAAATCTGCTGTGGCTGATTTGTTCGCTGCCCTTGTTTACGGTCGGGCCCGCCGCCGTCGCGTTGTACTCCGCTATGATAGCGTTGGTTCGCGGTAAAGAGACTTATCCGCACAGGGATTTTTTCCGGGCTTTCCGGAAAGATTTCCGGAGAAACGCGGCGGCGGGGATTCTTTTGTCTGCGGTCTGCGCGTTCTTATGGACGGATGTCCGGATTTGCCGACAGTCGGGAACGGGCGTCTTTACGTTCCTGATGGTCTTTTTCTTTATTCTCCTTCTCTTCTGGCTCTTTACGGCTCTTTACGCGCTTCCTTTGCTGGCTCTGCGCGACGGCGGCTTGAAAAACGCGCTGATTCTTGCCTTTACGCTCTCTATCCGCCGTTTCCCGCTGACCGTCGCGCTGTTGCTTATCACGCTGGCGGCTCTATGGGTCTGCCATTTGTTCCCGCCGCTGATTGTCGCGGCTGTGGGAATATCCGTTCACACCAAGGTTTCCATGCTTCTGCCAATCTTGAAGCCGTGGCTACCGGATACGGACAGCGCCCCGGAATGACGGTCGATTCCGGAAGATGTTGACGGCAAGCATCATGAATGCGACGCGCTTTCAGGCTGTTTTTAGTAATAGCGGAGCCGATGAGATTTACAATTTGAAAACGGCAAATAAAAAGCAAAACCGCGCCGTACTCGCAACGAATACAACGCGGCTTCTATGGCAGGGGCAGAAGGACTTGAACCCTCGGCACGCGGTTTTGGAGACCGCTGCTCTACCAACTGAGCTATACCCCTATTTCGCTTCCGTCATTCCACGGCAAGCGGTTTGGTTCAGTGGTGGGCCTTCAGGGACTCGAACCCGGGACCGACCGGTTATGAGCCGGCTGCTCTGACCAACTGAGCTAAAGGCCCGTCGGGTATTCTAAAAAGAAAGCCGCCACGCCGTGTGGCGGCCTTGGCTCCCCCTGTTGGGCTCGAACCAACAACCCCGCGGTTAACAGCCGCGTGCTCTACCATTGAGCTAAGGAGGAAT
>JAFXQD010000056.1 GCA_017527365.1 Oscillibacter sp. | reverse complement strand
TTGCAACGGCTTGACAAAATCGTAGCGTCCGGGTGGAACCGGACGCGCAGGGAAGCGCGGGATTTGGTGCGCGCCGGGCGCGTCCTCGTGGACGGCGCCCCCGTCCTCGACGGCGCGCTCAAACTCGACCCGGACGCCGCGGGCGTGACCCTTGACGGCGCGGCTTTGGACTACCGCCCCGTGACATGGGTCATGCTCAACAAGCCCGCCGGGTACCTGACGGCGACGCACGACAGGCGCTTCCCCACCGTCATGGATTTGTTGCCGCCCGAACTGCGGCATTTGCGCCCCGTGGGGCGGCTCGACAAGACCACGGAGGGCTTGCTGTTGCTCACCAACGACGGCGCGGCGGTTCACGCGTTGCTCTCGCCCAAGCGGCACGTCGCAAAGGTTTACAGGGCGGAAGTCGGGGGCACGCCCACGGAGGCGGACGTAGCCGCGTTCCGGGAGGGCTTGGAGCTGTCCCACGGCTTGCGCTGCCTTCCGGCGGAACTGGAGGTAGTCTCGCAGGAGGGCGCGAGGAGCGTGTGCCTTGTGACGGTCTGGGAAGGCAAGTTCCATCAGGTCAAGCGGATGCTGGCGGCCATCGGGAACCCCGTGCTGCATTTGGAGCGGATAAAAATGGGCAATTTGCCGTTGGATATGTCGCTAAAGCGCGGAAGTTTCCGTTTTTTGACAGCGGAAGAGGTCGCGTCGCTGACGGATTTTTCCTGACGCGCCGCCAAAGGGCAAACGTTGCACAAAAAAACGGGAAGTTTTTGTGGAAAAGGGAAAAAACATATTGCAATTCGACAAGAATGCCTGTATAATAAGGACGTTGGCAAATTGCACAAAACGCGGGGGCTCCGGATTGGCTGTCCGGCGGGATAGGACGGGCTCCCGTAAAGGCGGATTTGTGGTGAGGAGGATATGCCGATGTCAGGTCGGATGTTTCAGAATGTCGTGCTCCAACTGAAGGAGAACACAAATCGCACCGTCGGAGTGATTGACGGGGAGGGAATGGTAGTCGCGTGCAGCGAACTGCCCATGATAGGCCAGCACTGGGCGGAGTACGTGCCGCAGATAAACGCCGCGTCGGGCGCCCTGCTCGCCGCCGACGGCAAAGTGTTTAAAGCCATGGGCGGCTGGGGCAACCAGTTCGACTACGCCGCCTTTACATTCGGGGACAACGAGGTCAGCCGCGCCGTGTGCGCCATGTCCACGGTCACCCTCAACGCCGCCAAAGCCTACTACGAGGAGAAGCACGACAGGGGCGCGTTCGTCAAGGACGTGATTTCCGACAACATCATGCTGGGCGACATTTACGTCCGGGCGCGGGAACTGCGCGTCAACACGGACGTGGCGCGGGGCGTGTTCGTCATGCGCTCGCTCAAAAAGGTGGATTCCGTGCCTATTGACATCGTGCAGGCGCTCTACCCCGACCGCCAGAACGATTTCGTGTTGAGCGTCGGCGAGGGCGACGTTGTGCTCATTCACCAAATGCACGACAACGCCGCCCTGAAAGACTTAAATAAAATCGCCTACGGGCTGGAAGAATCGTTGCAGGTCAGCGGGGAAAGCACGGTCGTCGTGGGCGTGGGGACTATCGCAACGCACTTGCGCGACTTGGCGCGCTCCTACAAGGAGGCGCAGATTGCCATAGAGGTCGGCAAGGTGTTCGACACCGAAAAGTATGTGATTAACTACGAAAATCTGGGAATCGGGCGCCTGATTTACCAGTTGCCCACGACGCTATGCGAAATGTTTTTGCAGGAAGTGTTCAAGAAGAACCCCATCGACGCGCTCGAAAAGGAGACGCTTTTCACAATCCACCGCTTCTTTGAGAACAACCTGAACGTGTCGGAGACGGCGCGGAAACTGTTCGTGCACCGGAACACGCTGGTTTACCGTCTGGAAAAGATTAAGAAGCTCACCGGGCTGGACTTGCGCGAGTTCGACGACGCGATTACATTTAAAGTGGCGCTCATGGTCAAGAAGTACCTCACCTCACGCGGAATTGACTCCTGATTTTGCGCCCCTCCCCGCGCCCGCCGCTTTCCGCCCTTGAAACAAAGCCGCGCTTGCGCTATGATGGCGCGTATCAAAACGCACGGGGCGGGAGCTTCTCATCACCAATTACTGAGGAAGAAGGCATGGGCAAGCGGAATTTTTCCGAATAAAGTCACGCCCCCGCGATTTCCGTCACGGTCAGCTTGCCCCCGGACACCGTAAAGCGGACTTCCAGTCCCGCGAAACCGAAGCCGTAGACGCGCTCCGGGTCGTCCTGATAGCGCGGGCGCGGGTCGTGCGATAACACGGCGATAAGCGCGGCGCGTTGCGCCTCCGGGACGCGCCCCAGCAGGCGCGGCGGTATCTCCACGGACAGCGCCGCCTTGGGCGGCTCCGGCGCGAACCCGCCCAAAGCGTCCGCGTGGCAATCCGTATAGGGCAGGTAGGGCTTTATGTCGAGTATCGGCGTGTTGTCCGCCAAGTCCGCGCCCCGGACGCACAGCGCGGGGGCGTCGGGCGCGCCGTAGTCGATACGCTCCAATATCACGGAGGAAAGCCCTATCGGGTTCGGGCGGAACGGGGAGCGCGTGGCGAACACGCCCAAGCGGCGGTTGCCGCCCAAGCGCGGCGGGCGCACCGTCGGCGACCACCCCGGACGCGCCGAGCGGTCAAACACCCAAACCAGCCACAGGTGGGAAAAGCCGTCCAGACCGCGCAGGGCGTCGGGGTTGCGGTAGGGCGGCTCAAAAACAATCCGGGCTTGCAGTTCGTTGACAAGCCCGCTCTGGCGCGGGACGCCGAATTTGCCCGCGAACGGGCTTTGAATCCGCGCTATGACGCTCATTTGATACGTTTCCATGCTTTCGCGCTCCTTTCGCCGCCATTGTAACGCGCCGGGGCGGGCGCGTCAACGCGAAAAGCCCGCCGGTTAGGGCGGGCGCGGGGTTAGGAGCCTGTGCGGTTTTTCGCGTTGTCCATGCGGTCGCGCACGGCGTCCCCGGCGTCGTCAAGGCCGTCGCGGGCGCGGCGCATTCCGTTTTCGAGCGCGTCCGACGCTTCCTCTAATATCGTGCGGTTGCCGCTTGTTACGCCGTGCTCGTCGGCGGTTTCGTTGTGCCGCCGCGCCGCGTCGCTGTCATACGCCCCGCCGTTGCCGTAAGTCGCGCCGCTGTCATAGGCGGTTCCGTCGGTTACGCCGTCGTCATAGGCGGTTCCGTCGGTCGCGCCGTTGCCGTAGGCGGTCCCGTTGTTGTACGTCGCGCCGCCGTCGTATTCTCGCGCCGCGTCGCCGAAATCCGTCGCGCCGCGATTGTAATCGCCCCCCGTGACGGTCCCGTCGCCGTTGGCGTTGTTCCGCGCCGTATTGCCGCCGTAACTGCCCGTCCCGCCGCCGCAGGCCGCCAGACCCAGCGACAACAGCGCCGCCAAGCCCCATAAGCCCAAGGTTTTCTTCAAGCAAAACCCCTTCTTTCTCTTCCGCCGCGATACCCGCGCCTATTCTCCCCCGCTTCCGCCGCCCCATGCGCGGAAAATTTGGGAATTTAAAAATCTCCGCATTCTTCGCGTTTTCGCGGCGGTTTTCCGCCTCTTTCCCCGCTTTTCGTGCGGCGCAAGATGAAATTATGGAAAAATTGCCGGAGCTTTTCACCGGATTTTCATAATATTTTCATAAATTGTTCTTGACGAACCATAAAAAATAGGGTATGCTTAGACTACTTTATTATTCGCGCCAAAACTGTGTTCACCTTGTGTGGGAAGGAGCGTCACGTTATGTATACACAGGTAATCACCATCAACAATGAGGTAGGCCTGCACGCACGGCCCGCCACCTTCTTCATCCAGAGAGCCAACGAGTTCAAGAGCGGCATCTGGGTGGAGAAAGAGGACCGCCGCGTCAACGCCAAGAGTCTGCTGGGCGTCCTTTCGCTGGGCATTGTCAAGGGCACGACCATTACCCTGATTGCCGACGGCAGCGACGAGGAGGAGGCCATCCACTCCCTCGTGGACTTGGTCAACGACAACTTCGGCGAATAAGCCGCGTGTCGGCGGGACGCGCCCCCGTCGGATTCCCCCCGCGCCGTCCCCGTTCCATACGCGGCTGTCAGCGAACGCGGCCGGAGGCTTGTATTGTCATGATACGAGCCTCCGCCCGCGTTTTCGGCGGCGCGTTCCGACCCCGGCGCAAAAAGCCCCCGCCCTCTCTTGACAAACCCTTTGCCATAAGGTAGAATGCCCGTATGATTAGCAAATTGCAATCAGTACGGATTCCATAGGAGGAACAGAATATGGCGAAACTCATGCGGCTTGTGACGCGCAGCGACTTCGACGGCCTTGTGTGCGCGATGATTCTCAAGTTTCTGAAAAAAGTGGATGAGATTAAGTTCGTGCACCCGAAAGACGTGCAGGACGGGAAAATCGAACTAACCGAGAACGACATCACGACAAACCTGCCCTACGACCCCCGCGTCGGCCACGCCTTCGACCATCACGAGTCCGAACTCACGCGCCTGCGCCAGCAGAGCATTTACCCCGACCCCAAGAAGCTCACCATTGACCCCAACGCCAAGAGCGCCGCCCGCGTCGTCTACGACTACTTCGGCGGCAAGAAGGTCTTTCCCCACATCTGGGACGACCTCATGGAAGCGGTGGACAAGGGCGACAGCGCCGATTTCACCGTGGACGAGATTCTCAACCCCAAGGAATGGGTTCTCATGAACTTCATCATGGACGCCCGCACCGGGCTGGGGCGCTTCCACGACTTCCGCATTTCCAACTACGACCTCATGATGAAGCTCATCGACTTCTGCCTTGAGCACAGCATTGACGAAATCACCGAACTGCCCGACGTGAAGGAGCGCATCGACTTCTATTTCAAGGAAACCGACCTGTTCAAGGAACAGTTGAAGCGCCTCGCCAGAATGGAAGGCAAGGTCGTCGTGCTGGACTTGCGCAACGAGGAAGTTATCCACCCCGGCAACCGCTTCATGATTTACGCCATGTACCCGGAGGCGGAAATCTCCGTGCATATCGCGTGGGGCTTCCAGAAGCAGAACACGGCGGTCATGATTGGCAAGTCCATCGTGAACCGCGCCTCCAATTTCGACATCGGCGCGCTGTGCCTGAAGTACGGCGGCGGCGGCCACCGCAACGCCGGCACCTGCCAGCTTGACAACGACACCGTGGACAGCCAGCTCCCGGAGATTATCGCGGAACTTAACGCCGGATAATATGCGCGAACGCTCGCGGAATCATAACGCGCCGCCGGAATACCCGGCGGCGTCTTTTTGCGCCGTCAGCGGGGGAAAGGCGGCGTCATCCGGCGCTCTGCGCCGCAGTCTGCCGCCACTCCGAAAACAGCGGCGTGGACAAATAGCGGTCTCCGGTGTCGGGGAACAAAACGACAATCGTCTTGCCCTTGTTTTCGGGACGCTTCGCCAGTTCCAGCGCCGCCCGCAGCGCCGCCCCCGACGAAATCCCCACCAACACGCCCTCTTCCCGCCCGACGCGCTTGCCCGCTATAAAGGCGTCGTCGTTCTCCACGGCAATCACTTCGTCATAGATTTTCGTGTCCAGAACCTCCGGGACGAACCCCGCGCCGATTCCCTGTATCTTGTGCGAGCCGCCGACGCCCTTGCTCAAAACGGGCGAGCTTGCGGGCTCTACGGCGATAATTTTTACCGCCGGGTTCTTTTCCTTCAAATACTGCCCGACGCCCGTCAACGTGCCGCCCGTGCCCACGCCCGCGACGAAAATGTCAACCTGCCCTTCGGTATCCTCCCAGATTTCCGGGCCCGTCGTAGCGCGGTGTATGGCGGGGTTGGCGGGGTTGACGAACTGTCCGGGGATGAACGCGCCCGGAATCTCCTTGGCAAGCTCGTCGGCGCGGGCAATGGCGCCCTTCATGCCCTTGGCGCCCTCCGTCAGCACGAGTTCCGCGCCATAGGCTTTCATTAACTGCCGCCGCTCAAGGCTCATCGTCTCCGGCATGACGATAATAATACGGTAGCCCCGCGCCGCCGCCACCGACGCCAGCCCGATTCCCGTATTGCCGGACGTGGGCTCGATAATCACGGAGCCCGGCTTCAACAGCCCCTTCGCCTCGGCGTCGTCAATCATCGCCTTGGCGATACGGTCCTTGACGCTCCCGGCGGGGTTGAAATATTCCAGCTTCGCCAGCAGCCGCGCCTCCAAGGCGTCGTTCTTTTCGATATGCGACAGTTCCAGCAACGGCGTTTTCCCGATTAACTGGTCGGCGGAAGTATAAATGCCCATGCCCAATCCTCCCTATAAAACCTATTTAACATAAGGGTATGTAGATTATACTCCCGCCGCCGCCGGTTGTCAAGGGGGCGCGGAAAATTTTCGTATGCGCTTGAAATCCCGCTTACCCTCCGGCATAATAGAGAAAAAAAGGGGGTCTGCGTATGCTGATTTCCACAAAAGGGCGCTACGCCCTGCGGGTTCTCGTGGACATGGCGGAGCATGAGAACGGCGAATATCTGCCGTTGCGGGACGCGGCGCAAAGGCAGGACATCTCCGAAAAGTATCTGGAAAGCGTGGCGAAACTGCTGGTCAAGGGCGGAATCTTGGAAGGGCTTCGCGGGAAGGGCGGCGGCTACCGTCTGCGGCGCCCGCCCGACCAAATCAGCGTGGGGGAAGTCCTGCGGCTGTGCGAGGGCACGCTGTCGCCCGTGTCCTGCTTGGGCGCGGAGGCGGTTCCGTGCGGGCGGGCGTCCGAATGCCGCACGCTCCCGCTTTGGCGCGGGCTTGACCGCGTGATTTCCGATTATCTCGACAACCTTGCCCTGTCCGACCTCATGCGCGACCGCGCCGAAGGCAACGATTACGTGATATGACGCGCCAAAAAGCCCTCCCCCGGCGACGGGAGAGGGTAAGAGGGGGCGCTTATATATTCACGCGTACTCGACGGACAACGACGCGCCGTCGGAGCGCACGATTACTTGCCCTGTGCGGGTCAGAAAGGTTTCCGCGCCGGAAGTTTTCAGCAGTTCCAAGGTCTCCGCGTCCTCCGGCTCGTCGTCCGACGACGTAATGACGGCGTAGCGCGGGGCGGTCGTCTCGACCAACAGCGGCAAGGTCTCCTGCCAACGCCCGTGATGGGGGACTTTGAGGAAGTCGTACTGCCCCCAGTCGAGCGCCAAATATTCCTCCGTGCGCTCGTCCTCCGCGTCGCCCGTGAACAGGAAGCGGTTCGCGCCGTTCTCAACGGAGATTATCAGGGAAGAGTTGTTGCTGTCGCTGTCGGAATAGTCGGCGCGTTTGGGCGGGTTGACCGTATACGACGCGCCGCCGATGACAAAGGAGAGGTTTTCGCGCACGGTCTCCGGCTCAATCCCGGCGGTTGCGACGGCTTTCAGGTACTTTTCGTATTCCTCGCTGTCCTTGGGGGAATTGTTTTGCAGAATCCGCGACACGGGGAAGTTGTTGATAATCCGCGCCGCGCCGCCCACGTGGTCTTGGTCGAAGTGCGTGATAATCATGCAGTCCAGCTTTTCGACTCCGCGCCGCTCCAGTTCGGCTAAAATGGTTCTGCCGAAGCCCTTTTCCCCGCAGTCAATCAAGACCGCGCCGTCGGGCGCAAGCAGTAAAAACGCGTCGGCTTTCCCCGCCTGAAAGCACACAATCTCCAAATCTGCGCCGGACGACGTTTCCGCGACGGCTTGCGCGTCGGCGCCCGCGCTTTCGGACGCGTTCGCGCCGCCCGTTGCCGCGGGCGCCGCGCCGCAGCCGCTCAACAGGAACATGACGCCCCCGCACAGCGCCGCCAAAATCCTTGCCATACGCATTACAGCGCCTCCTTTTCCGCGATTCTCCCGCACACAATGTTCAGGTTTCCGTTCCGGACGCGCAGGGCGTCCAGAAACTCTTTCGGAACCCGCGCTTCTTTCAGGACGATTTTATAGGTCAGTTCGTACAGCGCGCCCATGTTCGTTGTCTTGACCCGCACGAGTTCCCAGCGCGTGGCGTACTGGTCGAGAATGTCGTCAAAGAGCCCCTCGTAGTCGAGGTTTTCGCCGATGGTAATTTTCAACTCCCGCTCGTCGGCGCGCCCGGCGCCGAAGCGCAACGTTGAGAGCGCGGCGCCGTAGGCGGCGATAATCAGGAAGAACGCGGCGGCCAGCGCGACGTAGCCCATGCCCGTTGCGATTCCGAGCGTGACGGCGAAGAAAATAAGGCCGATTTCGCGGGCGCTTCCGGGCGCGGAGCGGAAGCGGACAAGCCCGAACGCCCCCGCCACCGCCACGCCCGCGCCAATGTTGCCGTTGACAAGCATAATCACGACTTGAACCATGGCGGGGAGCAGGGCAAGCGTCAAAACGAAACTCTGCGAATAGCGGTTCTTGTACATGCAGAGCAGGGCGGCGCCGAGCCCCAAGAGCAGGGAGGCGGCGGTACAGACGAGAAACGCGGGGACGGTGATTTCCGTGCCGGAGATAATGGAATTAAGCAACGCAAAGAACCCCTTTCTGATACTCTAACGCCGTTTCGCAAACGGTCGCGGGCAGGAACTGCGCGGAAGCGCGGAGAACGTACTGCTTGTAATAGGCGCCGTACTTGGAGAACGACGTGGAAAAGATTCCGTTTTCGCTCAACAGGCGGGCGAGCCACAAGGGCTCCGCGCCGGGGATTTTGATTTCCATCAAGATTTGATTTCCCTTGAGAATGGGCTGCCCGTCGTCGCCGGAGCGCAAGTCCACGCGTTCCGAACGCCCCCTCAAATTGGTGTCGAAGGTCACGCGCAGGTCGGGGTTGCCGCGCCCGGCGTAGGCCTCGCGGTCGTAGGCGATGAACGCCTTGGGCGTCGGGCGGTAGCAGTGCATGAACCAGTCGATTTCGCGGAAAATCTGGGTGTCGCCTCCGGGCTGGTCGCCGTTGAGGTAGGAAACGGCGTCCGCCGCGCCCATGGTCACGCGCCGCTTGTAGACCACGCCGTCGAACTTCTTTTTCAGTTCGACAAACGCCTTGCTGTCGTCGGAGGCCGCGCCGTAGGAGCGGACGCGGAGCTTTTCCTTGTAGACGGGCTTTTCCAGCGACGTGCGAATCAGGCGGAAGTCGTCGGTGTCGTAGTAGACGTTGCAGATGGCGTAATTGCCGTACTGGTCGGGCGTCATATAGGCTTCCATGCCCTCCCGGACGGCCTCGTACTGCGCCGGGTTGAGCAGGTATTTCTTCTCGTAGCGCTTGAACGTGCACTGAATCATGTTGTTGCCTCCCCTTTCGCGGTTGGGAATATCGGTTGAACGGCTCCGCCGTTTGCGTTCTGATATTCTATTCGGAAAGCCGCCCGCAAAAAATGGGGTCTGCGGAAAGAAAAATCAAAGCGACTCCCGCCTTTTACAGCGGGAGCCGCCGATATGGAACTATGCGAAGGCTGTCAAGCGCGGGTCACATGAAGGCAAGGGAGACGCCGCCGGTCTTGTCGGTGCCGCTGAGTTTGGCCTTCATGCGCGTGATTTGGCTGTTTATCATCTGGGCGAGGCGCGGGTCCTGTTCGGTGAAGAGCTGTTTTTGGAGCTCTTTAATCTCCCGCTTAATCCTCTTGACTTGGTTGGCGGTCAGTTTCGTGGAATCGGTCTTATTGGTTTTGCCGTCGTCCTCGTCGGCTTTGGTGTCGAGCTTGGGCGCGTTCGAGGTTTGACCGTCGGCGGCGTTCGTCTTGTCGTCCCTGTCGGACTTCTTATCCGCGCCGTTGGCCTGCGTTTCCGCGCCGGAGTTCACCTCTCCGGGATTTTTCCACGCCATGCCGGGGATTGTCCGCTGGTTGTTTGTGCCGGACGCGCCGGGGAGGCGTTGCGCGTTTTGGGCGTTCCTGCCCGTTCCGGGGAGACGTTGCGCGGCGTCGGCGCCGTTGCCCGTGCCGGGGAGACGCCGGGCGTTATCCGTATTCCTGCCAGTACCGGGGAGGCGTTGTTGCGCGGCGTCGGCGTTTCCGCCCGTTCCGGGGAGGCGTTGCGCATTGTCCGCGTTCCTGCCAGTACCGGGGAGGCGTTGCGCGGCGTCGGCGTTTCTGTTCGTTCCCGCGCCGAGAACCCGCGCCGTGTCGTCCGTTCCGGAAGCCCGCCGCCCGTTGTCGGCGTTTCTGTCCGTTCCGGGGAGGCGTTGCGTATGGTCGTCGTTCGTTCCCGCGCCGGGAAGGCGCCGTTCGTCGTCCTGCTTCTTCCTTGTGCCGGGAAGGCGCTGTTCGTCGTCTTCGGAATCCTTGAAGGCGAGTTGCGGCCTTTGGGGGGCGGGTCTGGTCGAGGCGACGGCCTGCCGATTGTCGGCGGTGGCGGCGGTTCTCAACGCGAGCGGGGGACGCCGGGAGACGGCTTCCGTCTGCGCGGCGTTCTGATTGTTGGCGGCGTTATCGTCGTTCGTCAGCAGTCTGGGACGTTGGCCGGAATCCGCCGTGAGGTTTCCGGTATGACTGCCGACGGTTCTAGCGGATTTGAAGGCGAGTTGCGGTCTTTCGCCGGGCTTCCGCCCCATGCCTGCGGCTTGATTGTTTTCGGTCGTTTTCGTGTCGAGCCGAGCCGCGTTCGACTTCCTCTGGGTGTCGGACAGGGCTTTGCTTTGCCCGACCTCGTCGCTTCTCGAACGGCGCCTATCCTGCGCGGAATTGCTCTTGCTCTGTTCGGACTGGAGCCGCTCCTGTTCCTGTTGCCGTTCGAGTTTCTGCTGTTGCTTTTCGGCCTTTCTGTCTTTTACCTGTATCTGGTCAGGGCGGAGCAACCGAAAGTTGGACATATTGGACATATCAAGAATTGCGCTCATTGCCTTTCCCTCCTGACATTATAAAATGCGAAAACAGGCATGTATGGAATAAGGATAGTATACCTGATTTTGCCTCTATTGTCAAGGCGCCTTTCGGCGTTTTACATGATAATCGCGGGGCGTTCGATGGGGAAAATTTACAATTTGTTCGTTTTCTTTGTCGCGGGGTGATGTTATAATAAAAGAAAAATTTTCTGTCCGGGAGAGGGAACTTTCCGGACGGAAGTTTCGTCAAAGAATCAGCCGCGGGCGCCGCGGCGGGACGCCGAACGGAAGAGAGGATGGACATGGACAAACGAATCATTATCGGGGCGACTGCGGCGGCGGTTGCGATTATCATGGGCGTTGCGGCCTTTACGCAGTGGACGCGCATAAAAACGGCGGCTTCCGTGGCCAAGAGTGCGGCCATGAACGAGGCGCAGGTCACGGAGAAAAGCGACGAGAACGCGCAGATTACGCAGGACATCCAAGCCGAGTATCAGTTGCCGGACATCCAATTAACCCCGGAAATGCGGGAGGCTATCGCAAACGGCGAAATGACGTTTGAGGAAGCGGCGGCGCAGTTGCTTTCGGGCGGGACGCAAGCGGAAGCGGCGGAAAGCGGGGGGGCGTCGGAGGCGGAAGCGGAAACGCCGCCCGCAACGGAAACGGAGGCGGCGCCCATAGAGGAGCCCCCGGCGCCGATAGCGGAGCCGCAACCGACAGCGGAGGCGCCGCAACCCGCGCAGACGGTCACGGAGACGCCGAAGCCGTCCGAGCCGTCCGAAGAGGAGGAAACGGCGTCGCTGTCGGGCGTGACGGAGGCGGACGCGGAAGCGGAGGCGAGAAGAGCCGAGGAAGCCCGGCAGGCGGAGGAGGCGAGAAGAGCCGCCGAAGCCAAGCAAGCAGAAGAAGCGAGGAAAGCCGCCGAAGCCCAAAAAGCGGAAGAGGCGAGGAAAGCCGAGGAAGCCAAAAAGGCGGAAGAAGCTCAAAAAGCCGCCGACGCCAAGAAGGCGGAAGAGGAGCGGAAAGCCGCCGAAGCTAAGAAGGCGGAAGAAGAGAAAACCGCCAAAACGCAAAACCTGCTTGCGCAGTTGTACGTGTTGCGGGATTCCTTTAACGCCCGCATTGACGGCATCATCAACGAGTGCATAGAGGAATTTTTGGCGCTGGAGCCTTCCAAGCAGACCAAGGTCGCCAAACTCCGCATTGTTTACGCCCGCATGGACACCGTGGAAGCCATGGAATCCGAATGCGACGCGCAAGTAGAGGCTATCGCCGCCCAGCTCGACGAGATTGACCCCGCCCTCGGCGAAAAGGCGCGGCAGTATTACAAGAACGAAAAGGAACTCAAAAAGGCAAGCCTGATTTCGCAGTACGGCGGATGAGGCAGACGAAAGCCCCGGAACGGCGAACCGTTCCGGGGTCGGGATTTACGCCACTTTCACCAGCCAGCGCAGGTCGTAGGGCTCGAAGATAACCTTCTTATAGGCTTCCACGTCCAGCGGGACGCCCGTCCAGTCGGAATGGATGTCGCCGTTCTGCTTGATGAGGATGTCGTATAGAATATCGTAGGTCACGCCGTTTGAGGGGTCGCGCTCGACGACGGTCGAATAGGGCAGGGTCTTGTGGTAGGTCAGCTCCATGCCGCGATAGTTGAAGTGGAACCCGCAACGCATACGGCAGCCGTCCAGCCCCGTGTATACGGCGATTTTGCGCAGGTCGCGGAGGATTTTGTCGTTGTCCTCGTCGTAGAGGTTTTCGGGGGTCGTGGCGGTGTAGTCGAAGCGGAACTGGATGGACGCGCCCGGAATGGCGCGGAAACGCTCCAGATAGGGCACGATTTTCTCGGCGGGGTAATTCTTGTAGAGCACGCAGTTGACGCGGAAGGGCACGGGCAACCGGGCAAGCAGGCTGTCGTTGGATTCCACGACGTACTTTTGCATATGCCGGGAGACGTTGACACAGGTAATTTTTTTCTTGTTGCGCTCGGCAAACGCCAGAATATCCGCTTCCGACTGGTTTTCCGAAACGGGCAGGGTGGTGTTGATAAAAACGCGGTGGGTCGTCGGAATCTGGTCAAGCATGACTTGCAGGCAATCCAAATCGGCCAGCGGCTCCCCGCCCGTGAAAACGAAGTCGCAGTAAGGGGTAATGGCGTCCATGCGGCGGATGCTCCAGCAGATTTTTTCCGGCGAAAAGCCTGTCAAGTCGGCGTACTCGCCCTTATTGATACAGAAGGGGCAGCGGTTCTTGCAGTCGTAGGGGACAAAAACGGTGACAGTGGCTCCGCCTTGCCGGGTCTTGTAGGGATGTTCCATGTTCAATCTGCCTTTCCGTACCCGGCGGGCGTCCTGTCCGCGCCGCGACAGCCGGGTGAATCTGTAATACGCAATTTCCCATTTTACCGGATTTCCCGCGCAAGGTCAAGAGAAAATCCGAAAAATGTAAAGAAATGATGTGAGAATCCGCGCCGTCCGCAAGCCCGCCCCGTATGGGACGCCGCGCCGGGGGCAAGACTGGTAAAAAAAACGCGGGAGGCGAACGCTTACGATACGAAAAGACAATCAGACGGCGCGGAAGCCCCGCGCCGACGGGAATTATTTTTCAAGCCGGGGGCGTTATGTCCTGTGCGGGGCGCTCATCGGCGCGGGGGCGATACTGCCGGGGGTGTCCGGAGGGGCGCTGGCGGTCGCGTTCGGCGTCTACCGCCCGTTCATGGACATCCTAACGCGTCCGAAAGCCGCCCTGCGGGAACATCGGGGGCTGTTGGCGCCGTTCGCCCTCGGCTGGACGGCGGGCTTTTTCCTGCTGGCGCGGCTCCTCAACGCCGCCATGGGCGCGTCGGAGACGGCTTGCGCGTGGCTGTTCGTGGGGCTGATTGCCGGGAGCGTCCCGGCGCTGTGGCGGGAGGCTGGGAAAGAGGGGCGTCCGGCGTCGGCATGGGCATGGTTCGCGGTCTGCGCGTTCGGGCTGTGCGCGGGCTTCTACTGTGTGCGGCATGTCCTGCGCGTGCAAGCCGCGCCGAATTTCTGGTGGCGCAACTTCTGCGGCGTCCTGTGGGGCGCGGGCACGGTTCTGCCGGGGTTCGCCGCCTCGCCGATTATGATGGCTCTGGGGCTCTACCAGCCGATTTTGGACGACTTGTCAAGGCTTGACGCGGCGGCTTTGGCGTCGTGCCTGCCGGGGGCGGCGCTCTCGACGGCGGCGCTGGCGCGGGGCGTGAGCCGCCTGTTCCGGCGCCGCTACGCCGACGCCTCGCACGGCGTTCTGGGGCTTGTGTGCGCCTCCGCGCTGTCGATGGTTCCCGTACACTACGGCGGCGCGGCGGAAATCGCGTGGTCGGCGCTGTGCGGCGCGGGCGGCTTCCTGCTCGCCCTGCTCGCGGGGCGCACGGGGCGCAAAGCGGAAGATTCCGGTTGACGAACCGCCGCCCGGCGCGTACAATAGGGGGAACGAACCGTCCCAAGGAAGGAAAGGAGAACGTTCATGAAAGAGCCCGTCCAACTGGAAGAATGCGCGAAGCGGATTTACGAGGCGTTGCCGAAGGGAATCCTGCTCAACACCAACGGCGACAAGTTCAACTCCATGGTCATCGGCTGGGGGAATCTGGGCGCGACGTGGGGCGTCCCGACGTTCGTCGCCTACGTGCGGGAAAGCCGCTATACCAAGGCGCAAATCGACAAAACCGGGGAGTTTACTATCAGTATCCCGCTTGAAGCGCCGATTCCGAAGATTGCGAAAGTCTGCGGAAGCATGTCCGGGCGCGACGTTGACAAGGTCAAGGAGGCGGGGCTGACGCTTGAAGAGCCGGGCGCCAACCACCATACGCCGGGCGTAAAGGAGTACCCGCTGACGCTGGAATGTCAAGTGCTGTATTCGCAGGAACAGGACGCGGGCGGCATCCCGGCGGACATCCGGAAGGCGTTCTACCCGGCGGGTGCCGACGGCAAGCCCGACCTGCACACCGCCTATATAGCGCGGATTCTCCGGGCGTATGTCATCCGCTGAAAGCGGCGCCCGCGCCGACGCGCAAGCCCTCCCCCGTTGCCGGGGGAGGGCTTTTCCGCAGTCCGCAAGCCGCGCCGGGCGTCATTCCGCGCCGGATTGCACGGCTTTTTCCTTTTCCAGCGCGTTCTCTTCGTTCTTAATCTCCCAGTGGATAAGGAACGTGAGCACGCCGCGCAAGACGATAATCGCGCCCAGTATGCCCAGCTCCGACCACTCCCGCACAACCACGGTGCGCAACACCTCGCCGCCCATCTTAAATTCCAGCGCCAGCGCGATTCCCTGCGCAAGCGTCAGGCGGATTCCGCGTTGCTTCTTAACCCACTTGTAGAACGACCGCACAGCCGTTGCGACCAGCATGCATATGCCGAAAAGCTCCATTAGCATCGTGCAAACCTGCACGAGCTCATAGAGAAGCTCTTCCGCCGCGCCGATTATCGAACCCATAAAAACCGCGTCCTTTCGCCGCTCAGTACATCCAAAGGAGCGCGCCGCCGATACGCACGGACACCCACGAGGGGGAGCCCTCCCCCGGAGTTCCGGGAAGATACATCTCCGCCTCAAGAACGCCGTCTTGGGGCGTGGTCATGGTCAGCGCGCCGGAGTCGTTCTTCTCCCAGAGGAAGGGAATCCCGCGCTCGGCATAGTAGCCGTTGATAACGCCCGTGCCGTCGGGGCGCAAAATGAGCGTGACGCCCTCCGCGTCCCCCGACGGGATGTCAACGGCTTCGCCCGTCTCCGCGTCCACGGCGATATAGCCCAGCCACATGGTATCAACCTCAATGTCGGCGTCAAAGGCGACGGGCTGCAAGTCGTCCGGCATGTCCTCCGGAATGTACCTCTCCTCGCTGTCCTCGTCATAGACGTAATCCGGGTCTTGCGTCCACGTGCAGTCCTCCGCCGTCACGCCGGGCATGAACTGCCAGTAGTAGGTCTCGTTTTCGCCGAACGTGCAGTTGTAGAAGGCGAGTTGCAGGCGGCTTTCGGAGTTGAAGTAGCCGCCGCCCTCCGAACCGGTCAGGTAGCAGCCGCGCAGTTCGACTTTCCCCGTTGCGCCGTAAACGTCCAGCGGGCCCCACGAGCAGTCGCGGAGCGCGCTGTCATAGACGAAAACGTCCTCCGTGCCGTCGGAGCACTCCAGCGCGACGACGCCGCACCCGTACAAGTCCAAATCGCGCAGTTCCGCGTTCAGGCAGGCGGACAGCTTCACGACGCTTCCCGAACATTGGCCCGTGTCCGTGTGCCCCAGCGTCAGATTGGACAGTTTCAGGTTGTCGCACTTCTGGAACGTGAGCACGGTTCCGTAGCGCGGCTCAATGACAATCTCGGTCGCCGCCGTCGCGCCGCTCCCGCTGACGGACAGCCCGTCGGCGTTGCGTATGACGACTTCCGCGCCGTCGTAGCAGTCTTGGATTTGCACGTACTCGTGGGCGGCGTTCCACTCCGCAGCCTCGTCCGTCTCCCAAAGGGCGTTGACGTACTCGCTCAGGTTGTAGTCGCCCTTGGCGACGACGATTTCCGCGCCGGGTTGAACCGCCTCCAAGAACGATTCCATGTCGCTGACGGTCACGGCATTCGCGGACGGTTGGACGGCGTTCGCGGACGGTTGGGCGCCCTCGGACGCGCCGCCGTTGTCGGACGCCGCGCCGTTTCCGTTGTTGCCGGACGCCGCGCCGCCGCCGCAACCCGCCAGCAACGCCGCGCAGAGCGCCAGCGACAATAACGCCGCCCACAGTTTCTTTCTTTTCATGAACAATCCCGCCTTTCCGTTATGTTCAGTCCAGAGGCTTCATCGTCGGATTTCGACCCGCGCCATGATTGGCGGCTCGTTAATCCAGCGGCTTCATCGTGGGGAACAGAATCACGTCCCGGATAGAGTCGGAGTTGGTCAACATCATCACGCAACGGTCAATTCCGATTCCCAAGCCGCCCGTCGGGGGCATACCGTATTCCATAGCGGTAAGAAAGTCCTCGTCCAGCATTTCCGCCTCGTCGTCTCCGCGCTCGCGGAGTTCCGCCTGCTTCTCGAAGCGTTCCCTCTGGTCTATGGGGTCGTTCAGCTCCGAATAGGCGTTGCCCATTTCGCTCCGGCAGACAAAGCACTCGAAACGCTCCGTCAGGCGCGGGTCTTGCGGGGAACGTTTCGTCAGCGGCGACACCTCCACCGGATACATAGTGATAAATGTCGGCTGTACTAAATGCTCCTCGACTTTCTGGTCAAAACAGGCGTAGAGGGCGTTGCCCCATGTCTTTTCGGCGGCGTCGGCGAGCTCCACGCCGTGCGCGTTGGCGGCGGCGACGGCTTCCGCGTCGTCGGTTATCGCGCCGAAGTCAATGCCGGCGTACTGCTTCACGGCGTCAATCATGGTCAGGCGCGGCCAACCCGGCGTAAGGTCAATCTTTTCGCCCTGCCACTCGATTTCATAGCCGCCCAGAATCTCTTTCGCCGCCCCCGACAGAATGCCTTCCGTAATGTCCATCATGGTATGGAAGTCCGCGTAGGCTTGGTAGAGCTCCACGCTGGTAAATTCGGGGTTATGTTTGGGGTCCATGCCCTCGTTGCGGAAAATGCGCCCGATTTCATAAACCCTGTCCATGCCGCCGACAATGAGCCGCTTCAAGGGCAGTTCCGTGGCGATGCGGAGGTACATGTCAATGCCGAGGGTGTTGTGGCGCGTGACGAACGGGCGCGCCGCCGCCCCGCCGGAAATCGTGTTCAGCACGGGCGTCTCCACTTCCATGTAGCCCAAGTCGTCCAGATACGACCGCACGAACCGGATGAACCGCGAACGGACGACGAAATTCCGCTTCACTTCCGGGTTGACCATCAAATCCACGTAACGCTGGCGGTAGCGTAATTCGCGGTCTTGCAGTCCGTGGAATTTCTCCGGGAGCGGCAGGAGCGACTTTGCAAGGAGCGTAATTTCCTTGGCGCGGACGCTCATTTCCCCGCGCTGGGTGCGGAAAACCTCGCCCGACACGCCGACTATATCGCCGATGTCGTACTTTTTAAAGCGCTTGTACTCCGCCTCGTCCATCTCGTCCTGACGGGCGTAGAGCTGGATTCGCCCGTCCCTGTCCTGCAAGTCGCAGAAACTGACTTTCCCCATGCCGCGCTTGCTCATCAGCCGTCCCGCCACTTTCACGGGCTTGCCTTCCAGCTCGTCGAAGCGTTCCTTGATTTGCGCGGACGTGATGTCCCAGTCAAAGCGGGTAATCCGGAAGGGGTCCAGCCCTTCCGACCGCAACGCCGCCAGTTTTTCCCGGCGAATCCGGGTCTGTTCGCCTAAGTCCTGTTCGGCGGGCTTGCCGCCGTTCTTCCCGTTCTCCATGGGCTTCTCCTTTGCTTTCGTAGTTTGATAACAAATTATAGTCCATTCCGCTTTCGTTTGTCAATCCGCAAAGCCCGGCGGCGGCGTAAAATTTTCGGGCGGCGGGGACGACAAACGGGAGGGAACGCTTTCCGTCCCTCCCGTCGGCGTGATTCAGGCTTGCGGCGGACGCCCGCCGCGCCGTATCCGCGCCCTTAACGCTCAATCTTCACCAGCTTGTAGACGATATTGCCGCGGGGCGCCTCGACCGTCACGGTGTCGCCCTCCTGCTTGCCCAAGAACGCCTTGCCGAAAGGCGAATCCTCGGAGATTATGCCGTGCATGGGGTCGGCCTCCTGCGAGCCGACAATCTTATACGGCGGCATTTCCTTGCCGGACGCGTCCGCCACCGTCACCGTGGCGCCGATGGTCACGACGTTGGACGGCGCCGCGCTCTCGTCCACAATCACGACGTGCTGCAAGATTTCCTCCAGCTCGGCGATACGGGAATAGAGCTTGCCCTGCTCGTTTTTGGCCTCGTCGTACTCGCTGTTCTCGGACAGGTCGCCGAATCCGCGGGCGACTTTGATTTGTTCGGCAACCTCGTCGGAACGCGTCGTTTTCAGATAGGTCAGCTCCTCGCGGAGTTCCTCGGCGCGGGCGGCGCTCATCTTATATTCTTTTTCCACAGCCATAAACACAAATCCTTTCCTGCTGTCCCGTCGCCGGGAGCGTGTTTTTGTATTATAAAGCGGGGTCGGCGGGCTGTCAAGCGGAAAACGGCGTCACGCGCCCCGTTTCCGACGCGGCGCGCAACGTTTCCGGTAATTCTAATTTTTGCCGCCCGCGTTTTCCGCGCCGCGACCGCCGCGCAATTTTTCCGCGTCGGATTGCGCCCGGAGCGCCTCCCGCAGAACGGCGCGTATCACGTTCACCGGGACGGCGTTCCCGGCCTGCTTGCGCGTCTGCGTGTCCGTGCAGACAATCCGGAAGGAATCCGGGAAGCCTTGCAGGCGCAACATCTCCCTTGGCGTCAGGCGGCGCACGCCGTTGACCAGCAGGTAATTATAAGACGCCCCGGCGCGAAGGGCGCACGAGTACGGATAACTGCTGATATGCCCGTTTTTGTTCTCGTGCCAAACCGCCGGATAATACGCACTCTCGTGGCTTTCCAGACGCTTTTTCCGAATGCGTTCGCTTGCGAAAAACTTGGGGTCTACGTCGGCGTCGCGCTCCAAAACGTCCTCCAGTTTTCCGGGGCCGGGGCCTTTCGGAAACTCGAATTTCACCGCGTGGTCGCGGAAGCCCGCGATAATCATGCGCTCCCGCTTTTGGGGAAGCCCGAAGTCCAGCGCGTTGAGGACTTTCCACGAAACCTTGTAGCCCAAACCGTCCAGCCGTTCCAGAATGCGGGCGAAGGTCTCGCCCTTGTTGTGCCCCTTCAACTGCTTGACGTTTTCCAGCACGAACAGGCGCGGGCGTTTGGCGTCCAGAACGCGGGCGATTTCAAAGAACAGCGTGCCCCGTGTGTCGTCGAAGCCCCTGCCCTTGCCGATAATGCTGAACGGCTGGCAGGGAAACCCCGCGAAAAGAACGTCGTGTTCGGGGATGTCGGCGGCGTCGATTTTGGTAATGTCGCCTTGAGGCATAAGGCCGTAGTTGGCGGCGTAAGCCTTTTTCGCCGCCTCGTCAATCTCGCTTGCGAACAGGCATTTGCCGCCCAGCGCGTCGGCGGCCTGCCGGAAGCCGCCGATGCCCGCGAAAAGGTCAATGTACGTGAACACGCCGCCGCCCCCCTATTGAACGCGTTGCGCGTCCATTATAGCGCGAACCGCGCCGGAAGTCAAGATTTTCCCGCCCCTTGACACGCCCCGCCCGGAATGGTACAATAGCCCAATCGGGCTGTCGGAAGGGGGCGGGCGTGTGTTCGAGGTCATTTGCAAAGACGGGCGCGCAAGGCGCGGGCGGTTCCAATGCGCCCGCGGCGGCGAAGTCCAAACGCCCGTGTTTATGAACGTCGGGACGCAGGCGGCGATAAAGGGCGGCGTTTCGGCGTCCGACCTGCGCGGCGTCGGCTGTCAAATCGAGCTGTCGAACACGTACCACCTGCACTTGCGCCCCGGCGACGGCGTGATACGCGAACTCGGCGGGCTGCACCGCTTCATGGGCTGGGACGGCCCCATTTTGACGGATTCCGGCGGCTTTCAGGTCTTTTCGCTGGCGCAGTTCCGCAAAATCAAGGAAGAGGGCGTGTATTTCGCGTCGCATATCGACGGGCGCAAGATTTTCATGGGCCCCGAAGAGTCCATGCGCATACAGTCGAACCTTGGCAGTGATGTCGCTATGGCGTTTGACGAGTGCGTGGGGAACCCCGCGCCGTATGAGTACGCGAAAGCGAGTTGCGAGCGCACGTTGCGCTGGCTGGAACGTTGCAAGGTTGAGCACGAGCGCCTCAACGCCCTGCCCGACACGCCGAACCCCCGGCAAATGCTGTTCGGAATCAACCAAGGCGCGACCTACCCGGACTTGCGCGTCCGGCATATGCGCCTCATTGCCGAGCTGGACTGCGACGGCTACGCGATAGGCGGTCTGGCCGTCGGCGAGCCCGCCGAAACCATGTATGAGATTATCGACGCCGTGGAGCCTCACATGCCCCCGGACAAGCCCCGCTACCTCATGGGGGTGGGGACGCCGCTCAACATACTGGAAGCCGTGCGGCGCGGCGTGGACTTTTTCGACTGCGTCATGCCGTCGCGCAACGGGCGCCACGGCAAGCTCTTCACGTGGGACGGCGCCATCAACATTTTGAACGAGAAGCACGCCCGCGACGGGCGCCCCGTCAGCGAGCGTTGCGGCTGTCCGCTGTGCCGGAACCACTCAAGGGCGTACCTGCGGCATTTGTTCAAGGCGGAAGAAGTCCTTGCGCTCCGTCTGGCGGTTCTGCACAACCTGCAATTCTACAACGACCTTATGGCGGCAATCCGCCGGGCGATAGAAGCCGGGCAGTACGAGGCGTTCTATCACGAGTACGCGGGGCGTCTGGCAAGGCGGATTTGAGAAGAAACCCCTTGCAAAATCGGAAAGCTCTGGTATAATGGCGGGGAACGGCGCGTCCGCCGACGGAAGGAGAACGGAACCATGGAAAGTATGCTGATGATTGCGGCGATGATAGCCATTATGTACTTTTTCATGATTCGCCCCGAAAACAAGCGCAAGAAGCAGGCGCAGGAAATGCGGGACAGTCTGAAAAAGGGCGACGTTATCACGACAATCGGCGGCATTATAGGCAAAATTGTCTATGTGACGCAGAAAAACACGGTGATTATCGAGACCAGCGAGGACCGCGTGCGGATTGAAGTGGCCAAGTGGGCGGTGTCGAGCTTGGGCGTGCAGGACACCGAACAGGCGGAAGCCGCCAAGAAGCCCGAAAGCGAGGCCAAGGAGCCCGTCGCGCTGGACAAGAAGCTCGAAACGCAGTTGAACGGCGCCCCGGCGCCGGAGGACGAGGCGAAGTAAGCCGCGCTTTGCGTCCCGACAACAGCCCCGCCCTCCCCGCCTTGCGGGGAAGGCGGCTCTGCGCGTTCCGGAATCTTTTGGAAGTTAAAACGCCCGCGAGGCGTTTTTCTTTTTTGGCAAATTTTTTCTTGACCGCCGTTTCCGCCGTTTTTGCGGCGGAAAAACGGTTAAATCCTGCGATTTCGCAAAGTTTTCGACGGAACGCCCGCAAAAACCGACATTTTTCCGCCGATTGCGCCCCGCCGCGCCTTGTGATATAATCCCCCCAAGTTTTCGTGCGCTTGTAATTTGGGCGCGACAGGAGGGGGAGCATGTCTGGTCAGAAAATAAAAACGGTCGTTTGCTGGGCGGCGTTTTGCCTTGCGGGCGTCGCTTGGAACGTAATCGGAGCGAGGATTGCCGCCTTGCTTGACCTGCCGCTGTTTCTGGATTCCCAAGGAACCGTCCTTGTCGCCGCGATTGGCGGCTATCTGCCGGGTATCGCGGCAGGCTATCTCTCGAACTTGATAAACGGCGCCTACGACCATGTTTCCATCTTTTACTGCGTCGTCAGCGTCATGATTGCCGTTTCCGCGACGTTCCTTTATCGGAAAGGCTGTTTCCGGAGCTTTCCCGGCATTCTATTAAGCGCGCTTGTTTTCGGGATTCTGGGCGGCGGCCTCGGCTCCGTCATGAGCTGGGCGCTGTACGGTTTCGACATCGGCGGCGACGCGGCGAACCCGCTGGCTCTGCGGATTTATCAAAGCGGGCTTTTCAGCCCGCAAGCCGCGCAACTCGCGGCGAATTTTGCCGTTGACATCGCGGACAAGGCCTTGACGGTCTTGCTCGTCGTTCTCGCCCTGCGCCTGATTCCCCGTCGTCTGGAAAGCGTTCTGGGCGTTCCGCTCCGGCGCGGCGCGCAGGCGGAAAACGACGCCGCGCCGAAAAGCGCGTCCGTGCGCGGCATGTCCCTGCGGATGAAAATCACGCTCCTGATTTCGGCGGCTATCCTTTTGCTCGCGCTGGCGGCGAACTGCATCACGTTTCTGCTCTACCGCCAAGCCCTGATTGACCAGCACGTCAAAATGGGGCGCGGCATGGCGGAACTGACCGCTTCCATCCTTGACCCCGACGCCATCGACCGCTATCTTTCGGAAGGGAAGGACGCCGAAGGCTACCGGGAGACGGAAGCCATGCTTTACCGTATCCGGGAAAGCTCCCCCAACATTCTGTATGTTTACGTCTACCGCATTCTGCCCGACGGCTGTCACGTGGTGTTCGATTTGGACACGGAAGACTTGCCGGGAGAGGAGCCCGGCGCGATTCAACCCTTTGACCCGTCGTTTTCCGACTACATCCCCGCCCTTCTCGCCGGGGAGCCGATTGAGCCCATCATTTCCGACGACGCTTACGGCTGGCTTCTGACCAGTTACGTGCCCGTCTACGACGGCGCGGGGCGGTGCGTCTGTTACGCGGCGGCGGACACTTCCATGGACAAGCTCCGCAGCGACGAGCTTCGTTTTATGGAGCAACAGCTTTCCCTTTTTCTGGGCGCGTTCCTGCTGATTTTGAGCATAGCGCTGCATATGGCGGAGGAAAACGTGATTGCGCCCATTAACGCCATTGCCCAAGCCGCCGGAAATTTCGCCTATGACAGCGAGGAAGCCCGCGCCAAGAACGTGAAAGCCGTCCGGACGCTCAACATCCGGACGGGCGACGAAATTGAAAACCTCTACCGCGCAATCCTCAAAACCGCCGGGGATGTCATGCGGTATATCGCCGACTCGCAGAAGAAGGCCGCGACCATCTCCAAAATGCAGAACGGCTTGATTGTGACGCTCGCCGACCTTGTGGAGAGCCGCGACCAGAACACCGGAGACCATGTGCGGAAAACGGCGGCTTACGCGGAAATCATCATGCGGCAGATGAGGCGGGACGGCGTTTATCCGGAGGCGCTCACGGACGAGTTTATGGCGGAAGTGGTCAGCGCCGCGCCGTTGCACGACTTGGGGAAAATCCACGTGCCCGACGCCATCCTGAACAAGCCCGGAAAACTGACGGAAGAGGAGTTCCGGGAGATGAAAAAGCATACCAGCGAGGGAAAGGACATTATTTCGCGGGTCATCCAAATCGCGCCGGATTCCGAATATCTGAAAGAGGCGCGGAATCTGGCGGCGTTCCATCACGAGCGCTGGGACGGAGGCGGGTACCCGTGCGGGCTGGCGGGGGAGGCCATCCCGCTGTCGGCGCGGATTATGGCGGTCGCGGACGTGTTCGACGCGCTTGTGTCGCGCCGTTCCTACAAGGAGGGCTTTCCGTTCGAGAAGGCTATGGAGATTATCCGGGAGGGGACCGGGAGCCACTTTGACCCCCAGATTGCCGGGGCGTTTTTACGCGCCGAGCCGGAGGTCAGGCGGGTTGCGGAGGCGTTCGGGCAATTAGCCGCAGGGTTTTGAAATACAGGGAAGCCGTATTCGAAGGCCGTCCGCCCGGCAAGCGTTCGGCGGCTTCAAGCTCTGTCATAACGCGGCCTTCCCGGACATACGCTGGGCGTGAGAACGTGCGGCGGAAGTCCGGGGAGGTTTTGCATATGGCGGCGGAAAAGGCGGCGCGGCGCAAATCGGGGGCGCCGCAACTTGTAATTGCGCGGGGCGTACTGCTCGCTTTGGTACTGTGGGCTTGCGGCGCGGGGCTTCTTGCCGCGCTGATGACGGCGGGGCTTGTCGGGGACGCGGGCGCGTTCCCGGCGCTGTGCGGCGCGACGGCGTTCGCGTCGTTCGCGGGGGCGTTCGGCGCGGCGCGGCAGACGCCGTGGAATCCGCTGGCGGCGTCCGGGCTCACGGCGGCGCTGTTCGCGTCGCTGTTGCTGTGCGTCGGGCTGTTGACGTGGGGGCGCGTGTCGTGGGCGGGGCGCGGCGGCACGCTGGCGCTATGGGCGCTCTCCGGCGGCGCGGTCGCGGGGATATTCGGGCGCCCGCGTCCGAAAAAACGCCGCCGCGCTTGGTAACCGGGCGTTGCGTTATCCCCCGGCGTCGTTGCGCGGCGCCGGGGGATTGCGCTTTTGCGCGGCGTCACGGGAAGCCTGTCCGGAGCCAGCCGAGGGCAAGGCGCAACAGGCGCGGGGTGGCGCACAAGTCCAGCGCGGCGCCGGAGAGCAGAACAAGGGCGCAGAGCGTCACGCGGGCGCGGCGGTTCGGGCGCCCGTCCGGAGGCGCCCCGCGCCGCAGCCACGCGGCGCGCTCCATCGACGAGAGCGCGAGGAAAAAGAAGCACGGAAGCGCGACCAAGACGCGCAGACCCATGGCCGCCGCGCTGAGGACTACCCCCCGCCGTCCGAACGCCCCCGCGAAACATCCCGCCGAGAACGAGAGCAGAAACCCGAACGCCGCCGCCGTCAGGCACACCAGCGGGGCGCCCAGCGACGTGAAGCCCCACAAGAACGTGAGCGCCGGGACGCGGAGCCACTCCGCCAGCGTCGAAAGCGCCAGCGGCGCGTCCACAACCCCGCCGCGCCGAGCATAGGCGTCCAGCGCCCGGCGCAAATCGGGCGCGGCGTCGGGGACGCCGAGGGCGAGGGCTTGTCCCAGAGCCGCGCCCGCCGCGAAGCATAGCCACACAAGCGGGAGCGCCCCCCGCCCGCTCCCGCCTCCGCCTTTTCTCTCCAACGGAAATCACCTCTCCGGAATCCTATGCAAGCCCCGGCGCGGTTATGCTTTTTCCAGAAAAAGGCTCTTTTTCGCCGCGATTCCTCCAAAATTCGTGAAAAACCGTCATTGACTTTTCCGCGTCGCGGCGCTATCATAAAACCCGCGCAGTCCTAAAGAACCCGCCCGCGATTATCGCCTTACACGCTACATAAGGAGAACGTACCATG